>DATAZG010000038.1:0-7808 GCA_036272155.1 Pseudonocardia sp. | reverse complement strand
TCCGGGTCTAGACCAACGCGGCCGCCTTGTCGATGATCGACGACGGGCTCGGCTGGCCGGCCATCTCGGCGCGCACCTCGCGGGCGGCGACCGCGAACGACGGCTCGGAGAGCAGCCGCTTCGCCAGCTCACGGATCACGTACGCCGTCGCGGTGGCCGGGTCGTGGGACAGCCCGACCCCCCGCTCGACCACCCGCGCCGCGGACATCGGGTTGTCCGCGAAGGACGGCAGCACCAGCTGCGGCACGCCGTAGTGCAGCGGCGTCGCGGTGGTGCCGGAGCCGCCGTGGTGCACGATCAGCGAGCAGGTCGGCAGGAACGCGGACAGGGCCAGGAAGCCGACCGAGCGGACGTTCGCGGGCAGCTCCCCCAGCTCGGACAGGTCCGCGGTGCCGGCCGCCAGCACGACCTCCACGTCCAACCCGGCCAGCGCGTCGAGCACCGCGGCCAGGCTGCTGACGCCGTGCATCGCCGGGACGACCGTGCCGAGAGTGACACATACGCGGGGGCGGTCCGGCTGGCGCAGCGCCCAGTCCGGCACCACGGCGCCGCCGTTGAAGGGCACGTAGCGCATCGCCCACCAGGGCGCGCCGTCCCGGGGGTCCGCCTCCTCGCCGACCAGGCCGCCCATGCTCGGCGCCCTCGGGTCGATCCGGGCCACCGTGCGCGGCCGGCCCTCGGGGATGGACAGCTTGCCCCGGACCAGCCGCACCACCTCGTCGTCCTGGATCGCGTCGCGCCCGGTCCTGAAGCCGGTGTCGCGCATCGACCAGGAGACCCGGTTGCCCACGTCCAGGGCGGGCACACCCAGCGCCAGCGCGGCCAGCGGGCCCACCGCGTGGTCGGAGGTGTGCACCACCAGGTCGGCGCCGAAGTCCCGGCCGCCCGCCACGGTGCCCTCGGTCATCGTCAGTGTGAACAGGCCGAACGGGTTACCCGCGCGCGCGGCCAGCCGGAACTCCTCCGACACCGCCCCGCCCGCTGAGTCGTCCGCGGAGCCGTCCGCCGAGTCGTCCGCTGAGCCCCGGTGCTTGCTGGTCACGGCCCGCATGAGCTCGTCCCACACGTCCCGGTCCGGCAGCACGTCGTACATCGGCAGCCCGGCGGCCGCGCCGACGCCGACCATGTCGGCCGTGGTCGCGACCAGCACCTCGTGCCCGGCCACCCGGGCCGCCCAGATCAACGGCACCACCGGCAACATCAACCCGTAGCCCGGCGGTACGGCGAACAACATCCTCATGCCGGCCCACCCTGCCAGCCGGCCCCCGCCCGGCGCAGACGATTTCCGGGCGGCCGAGGGCCGAGGTCTCAGGTGGCCCCGCCGGCCTGCCACTCGTTCCAGGTGGCACCCCAGTCGCCGTACGTGTCCCAGATCGGCAGCTTGGGCCCGCCGGAGTTGGTGATCTCCACGACGTCCCCGAGGCTGAAGTGGTCGAAGAACCACCTCGCGTTGGCCGGGCTCAGGTTCACACAGCCGTGGGACACGTTGCTGGAGCCCTGCTGCCCCACCGACCAGGGCGCGGAGTGCACGAACTCGCCGTCGTTGGAGATCCGGACGTCGAGGTCGACCTTCTCCTTGTAGTACCCCGGGTCGCCCTCGCAGACGCCGTAGGTGCAGGAGTCCATGACCATGGTCGGCACCTTGTCGGACACCACGTGCGGGCCGTTGTGCGACGGGTGGGACGGCGAGCCGAGGCTGATCGGCATCGACTTGACCATGGCGCCGTTGTGGAAGATCTGCATGACCTTGGACCGGCCGTCGGCCTTGCCCACCCAGGAGTCGTGCACGTGCACGGTGACCCCCCGGTCGGCCTGGCCGAACGTGCCGCCGCCGAGGTCGACGCCGAACAGGTTGGCGTCGAGCTGGATCGTGCTGCCCGGCTGCCAGTACGCCTGGGGCCGGTAGTGCGCCTCGGTGGCCGACATCCAGTACCAGCTGCCGGGCTGCGCCGGCGTCGAGGTGACGGTGAGCGCCCGCTCGGCGGACGCCTTGTCCTTGACCGCGTGGTTGAACCGCACGACGAGCGGCTGGCCGACGCCCACGCTGGTCATCGTGGGGGTCGGCCGGAACGAGGCGGAGGTGAGCACGGCGGGCTTGATGGTGTTCAGCGTGCTGCTCTGCTCGACGGGCTGCTGGTCGGCACCGATGGCCGAGACCGCCACCTGGTACGTACCGCCGTAGGTCAGGGGGGCGGTGTTGTGCCAGGACACGCCGTCCGGGGCCAGTGTGCCGGGTACCTGCTGGCCGCTCTTGGCGTCGGTGACCAGCACCGACCGCAGGGTGCCGTGCTGCACGGCCACGTCGAGCGGCGCCCTCGGGTTGATCGGGGCCGGGGCCGCGCCGGGCTGCAGCGCCACGGTGCCGGCAAGCACGGACACCACCGCGGCGGGCAGCGGCGCGGGAGCCGCCACCGGCCCGCCGGCCAGCATCCGGTTCACGGTGACCGGCCCACAGGTGGCGGTGGCCAGCGCCATCGCGGCGATCAGGACGGTGGCGACACCGAGGACCGTCGCGCCGAGCCGGTGCGGGGCACCGGTCAGGCGGGGGGCTGCCGCGCCACCGCTCATCCCTGGGCCCGCGCGGCCGGCTCGGGCCGCACGATCGGGCGCACACAGTTCGGCGCGTCGGGGTCGATCCGGTGTCCCGGGACCCAGCGGTAGCTCTGCTTGCGCTGCAGGCCGCTGGCGCGCCACGCGGCGGTCATCGCGGCCTTGGCCCAGAACGCGGCGCCGGTGGTGGCCTGTGAGCGCGGCCGCCAGTGGCCGACCGAGCGCAGGATGCCGTTGCCGTAGTTCAGCGCGTACGACCGGCGCACCTCGGGCGTCCAGTGCTCGGTGGTCAGCGACACGCTCAGCGCGTCGTAGTTGGCCACCCGGTGCGGGCCGTTCAGCGCCCAGTGCAACAGGTCCCCGGGTTCCATGTCGTGCACCTCTGCGTAGTCGTCGAACCACTCCTGGTAGTCCAGGCCCTCGGTCGCGACGCTGCGAACGGTGTTCTCGACGTTCTCCTGGTGGAGGAACGGCGCGGTCGGCGGATAGATCCAGATCCGTTTGCGGCCGCGCAGTTGGACCAGGGTCTGGCCGGGCACGTCGAAATGGTAGAACACCCGCGCGTTCGGCGAGGACACCAGTAGGTTCAACTTGCGCTTGAACGTCTTGAACGGCAGCCGCGCCTCCAGCTCGCCGTACAGCGAGCCGAGCACGTCCTCGAACCGGGGATCGATCTCCTCGAGAGCCTTGAGCTCGATCCAGATCCGCCCGTGGCGCACCGCGTCCAGCACCTGCAAACCGGTCAGACCGGTGCGGTCGCACGAGCTCCACGCCCGCACGTCGTACCCGTCATCGGGCATCGTCTCGATCTTGATGTGGGCCGCGTCGACGGTGTCGATCAGGGCGGCGATCGACTGGTCGGAGAACATCTCCCGGTCGGGAAGCGTGTGCCGCAGCTTCACGGTGTGCTGGCCCCACAGCGCCACATGGCGGGGCTCGATCTCTTCTAGCACGTGGTCCACAGTGTTCCCTCTGGTGTGCGGGAGATACTGATTATGCGCATGCCCGCTCGCGCGAGCCGCGCGGACCGCGGCCGGCGTGTCGCCCCAAGCTGATGGTCGCGGATTGACCAGTGTGATCCAGTGCGTCGCACGAGGGTGAACTTCGTGGCTGAGCGGGTGCCCGAGGTGGCCCGTCAGCCGGTGTGGGCCGGGCCCGCCGGGGACCCGCCGGCGGCCGCCTCGGCGGCCCGCTGGTGCAGCCGGGACCGGATCTCGTCCGGCGTGTACGCCCGCCGCTGCCGCTCGGCTCTGGCCAGCACGACACCGGTCGCCGCGACCCCGGCGAGCCCGGCCAGGCCCACAACCTTCCACCACCGCATGGCGTCACCGTAGAGCTGTCTAGGGTATCGCCCGTGACCGGCACACCCCTCGAGCTCGACGCGGCGCTCGAACTCACCCGCACCGGCGACATCTGGCTGTTCCGAGGCACCTCGGTCGCCGACCGGGCCATCCGGGTCACGACCAACAGCCCCGTGAACCACGTCGGCATGTCGGTGGTGATCGACGACCTCCCGCCGCTGATGTGGCACGCGGAACTGGGCAGGTCGCTGCCGGACATGTGGGCCGGCACCCACCAGCGCGGCGTGCAGCTGCACGTGCTGCGGGACGCCGCGGTCGTCTGGGCCAACCGGTACGGCCAGCGCGGCTGGCTGCGCCAGCTGGACACCCCCATCTCCCGGGAGATGGAGGACGGCGTGCTGCGTGCGATCGCGCGGCTGGACGGCACGCCGTTCCCCTCCACCGCCCGGCTGGCCTCGCGCTGGTTCCGGGGCCGGCTGCCGAACCGGCTGCCCACCCGGTTCCCCGGTTGGCCCTCCGGCCGGTCCGAGGCGGGCGAGGCGCTTGGCGGCGCGGCGCGCTGGCGGGAACTGGCCCGCCGAGGTGCGCGGCTGGGCCGGTCGGCGGCGAACGCTCAGCCGGTGTCGGACGCCACGCCGGCGGCGAACGGTGTGCCGGCGGCGGGTGAGATGCCGGACGAGCGGTCCGAGGCCGCCCAGCTGGAGACGGCGTACTGCGCCGAGGTCGTGGCGCTGACCTACCAGATGATGGGTCTGCTGCCCGGCGACCGGACCCCGAACTACTACGACCCCGGCCGGTTCTGGAGCGGCGACGAGCTCGCGCTCGCCCCCGGCTACCGGCTCGGCGGGGAGATCCCGATCCGGATCCCGCCCCCGGACCCCACGCCAGCCTGACCCGCCCGGGCAACGCCGCCCCGCCCTGACCGGGGGTCCCCGCCGCCCGTCGCCCTGACGGCTCCCCCGTCCCACTTGTCGTGGCTATTTGCCGCGACAAGTGGCTCTTGTCGTGCCTATTTCCAACGACAAGTGGGGCCAATTGCACGCCGACCGATGCCCGGTCGGTATCAGAAGCGACCGACTAGGTCTTGGACGGCATTCGCACCGCGGTTGCAAGCTGGCCGCGGGGTTGGTCGAGGCCGGCCCCGCCACGGGCACCGCGTGCCGGATCTCCAGGAGGACGCATGGCCAGAATCTTGATCACCGGATCGTCGGACGGGCTAGGACTCACGGCGGCCCGACTGCTCGCGTGGCAAGGACAATCGGTCACCCTGTACGCCCGCAACGAGCAGTGCGCCCGTGACGCACAGGACTCATTCCCCGAAGCCGAACGGGTCCTGATCGGGGACCTGTCCTCGATCGCCGAAATGCGCTCGGTCGCCGAGCAGGCCAACAGCGGCGATGCGTTCGACGCGGTCATTCACAACGTCGGGATCGGCTACCGCGAACCCCGACGCCTGGAAACCGTCGATGGGCTCGCGCATGTGTTCGCCATCAACGTTCTCGCCCCGTCGAGCCGGGCTGGGTCCCCACCAAGATGGGCGGCCTCGGCCCGCCCGACGATCTCGCGCTCGCGCCGGTGACCCAGGCCTGGCTCGCCGCCGGCGACGCCGCCGCTGTCGCCTCGACGCACTTCTACCACCAACGCCCGCGTACCACCCCCGTCGAAGCGCAGTCCCCGGCCCACCAGGACGCGCTGCTCGACTACTGCGCACACCTCACCCAGACCACCCTCTCCGCCGCCTGACCTGGAAGGAATCCCATGTCCACGACAATGTTGATCACCGGCGGTCACGTCGTCACCGGCGACGAGGCGCACGGCGACCTCCCCCGCGGCGACGTTCTCGTCGAAGACGGAGTCATCACCGAGGTCGGCGCCGACCTGAACATCGCCGGTGCGGACACCGTCATCGACGCGGCCGGACGGCTGGTCCTGCCCGGCTTGGTCGACACCCACCGTCACGTCTGGCAAGGCGCCATCGGCGCCTACACCCCGCAGATCACCGGTTTCGGTTACGGACCGGCCGTGCTCACCGGTATCGCGCTCGACCACACCCCCGACGACATCTACGCCGGGACACTGTGGGGCGCGCTCCAGGCGATCGACGCCGGAATCACCACCATCGGAGACTGGGCCCACGCCCTGCAGTCCCCCGAACACGCCGACGCCGACCTTCGAGGTCTGCGGGAAGCCGGCATCCGGGGAGTCTTCTTCTACGGCGGCCCCGGACCAGCGAGCAGCGATCCCAATCCGCCGCACCCGGCCGACGCCCGCCGCGTGCGCGACGAGTACTTCGCCACCGGCGTCAACGGCCGGCTGCGGATGGGGATGGGTCTGCGCGGCCCCGCCTTCACCTCGGCCGAGCGCAACAGGGCCGACTTCGCCTTCGCCCGCGAACTGGGTCTACCGATCTCGATCCACGTCGGTATGGCCGGCACCGGCCACTCGGTGGATGACCTGGACCGTGACGGGCTGCTCGGCCCGGACATCAACTACATCCACGGCAACATGCTCTCCGAGCAGGAGTTCGGTCTCGTCGCCACCTCGGGCGGCTCGATGAGCATCACCCCGACCACCGACATGCTGATGCAGTTCGGCACCTTCCCCGCGACCGGTCCCACCCTCGCCCACGGAATCACCGCTGGGCTCGGGGTGGACACAATCTGCAGCGCGGGCACCGACCTGTTCTCCGAGATGCGCCTCGGCATCGCCGGAGAACGCTCCCGCGTCAACGCCTCTGCCCTGGCCCGGGGCGAGCAGGTCCCCTCCGTGCCACTGCATCAGCGCGACATGCTCGGCCTCGCTACCCGCGGCGGAGCACGTGTACTCG
Source organism: Pseudonocardia sp. (assembly GCA_036272155.1). Taxonomy (GTDB): domain Bacteria; phylum Actinomycetota; class Actinomycetes; order Mycobacteriales; family Pseudonocardiaceae; genus Pseudonocardia. The sequence goes on along the minus strand of DATAZG010000038.1, from coordinate 1,130 downwards.
GCCTCGAGAACCAGATCGGCTCCCTCACCCCGGGAAAACAGGCCGACGTCACCATCATCGACATGCGCTCGCCGCACCTGGACTCGTTCGGCGACCCGGTCGCGGCCGCGGTCCTCGGCGCCGGTCCCGCCGACGTGGAGACCGTCGTGATCGGCGGTGGAATCGTGAAGTTCGAAGGAGCGCTCGTCGGCGATCACGTCCGACGGGCTCATGAACTCATGCGGCAGGCTCGGGAGCGGCTGCGCCGCTTCCCGGACCGTCGCGCGGCAGCCTGAGCCGAACCGCCGCCTCGGGATGCCACCGCCGGGATCCGACACCGCTGAGCTAGACGGCGGGCCGCCCCGGGAGACCCCCGGGACGGCCCGCCGTCGATCGGTCGGTCAGCCGCTGAACAGTGGCACCACCTTGATCAGCAGCTGCCACACGCCGTACAGGAAGGGCACCAGTACCCACAGCCAGGCCACCGCGGTGATCGCGATGCGGGCGGGTGAGGGTGAGGTCGCCGAGGTCGAGTCGGTCACTGTCTAGTCCGCCTTTCCGGCCGAGGTGAGGCTGTCGCCCGCCGGCTCGTGGAACTTCGGGTCGACCGGCTTGATCAGCTCGTTGCAGATGAAGCCCACGATGAGCAGCCCGATCATGATGTCGAAGGACAGCACGTACAGCCGGGGGCCGGACAGCCCGGCGGCCTTCTGCTTGTCGGCGATGGCGTCGACGATGATCGGGCCGAGCACGCCGGCGACCGACCACGCGGTGAGCAGCCGGCCGTGGATCGCGCCGACCTCGAAGGTGCCGAACAGGTCCCGCAGATACGCCGGCACAGTGGCGAACCCGGCGCCGTAGAACGACAGGATCAGCATCGCGGCGATCAGGAACACCGCCTTGTTGGCGTTGCCCGCGAACAGCAGCACCAGGTACAGCACCGCACCCACACCCAGGTAGAAGCGGTAGATGTTCTTGCGCCCGACCACGTCGGAGAGGCTCGACCAGACGAACCGGCCCAGCATGTTGGCCAGCGACAGGATCGCCACGAAGCCGGCGGCGATCGTGGTGAGCGTCTTGGCGGGCGTGTCGCCGCGGAAGAAGTCCTGGTAGATCGGCGCGGCGCGCTCCAGGATGCCGATGCCGGCGGT
>DATAZG010000037.1:0-17988 GCA_036272155.1 Pseudonocardia sp. | reverse complement strand
GTCAGCCGGACCGCCGAGTCGGTGGTGTTCACGCCCTGGCCGCCGGGGCCCGAGGAGCGGTAGACGTCGATCCGCAGTTCCTTCTCGTCGATCTCCACGTGGTCGGTGGACTCCACCACAGGGACCACCTCGACCCCGGCGAACGAGGTCTGCCGGCGGCCCTGGTTGTCGAACGGGGAGATCCGGACCAGCCGGTGGGTGCCCTGCTCGACGGACAGCGTGCCGTAGCCGAACGGGGCGTGCACCGCGAAGGTGGCCGACTTGATGCCCGCCTCCTCCGCGTAGGAGGTGTCGTAGACGTCGACCGCGTACTCGTGGCGCTCCGCCCAGCGCAGGTACATCCGCATCAGCATCTCGGCGAAGTCGGCGGCGTCCACCCCGCCGGCCTCGGAGCGGATGGTGACCAGCGCTTCCCGGGGGTCGTACTCCCCGGACAGCAGCGTGCGCACCTCCAGCGCGTCGATGTCCTTGCGCAGCCGCAGCCGCTCGGTGTCGGCGTCGGCGACGGCCTGCTCGCCCTCGGCCCCGTCGGTCTCGTCGGCGAGCTCGTAGAGTACCGGCAGGTCGTCCAGCCGGCGGCGGATGTCGTCCAACTGGCGCAGTTGGGCCTGCGCACGGGACAGCTTGCTGGTCACCGCCTGGGCCCGTTCCTGGTCGTTCCACAGGTCGGGTTGGCCGGCCTGTTCGGAGAGGTCCGCGACGACGGCCCGCAGCTTGGGCAGGTCCAGCACCGCCTCGATTCCTTCGAGGGTGCCGCCCAGGGTCTTGATCTCTGCCGAAACGTCGAGGTTCACAACACTCCAGGGTACGGCCCCTGCCGCCCCATCTGTCGACCCCGGTCGGCTGCCGGCCGGTCAGCGGCCGGTCAGCGGCCCGTCGGCACGGCGCTCTCAGCCCGTCGGCACGGCGCTCTCAGCCCGTCGGCACGGTGTCCAGCAGGGTGAGCACGGCGCGGTTGTGGGCGACCGCGAAGTCGGCGACGGCCCGCGCGTACGGGGTCGCCGAGGGGGACGAGTCGGCGGACTTGACGGCCTCCTCGGCCATGGCCAACCGCTCCGCGTAGATCAGCCGGCCCCGCTCGACCAGTGCCGTGCGCTGGCGCACGGTCAGCGAGCCGGCGTGCAGGATCCGCAGGATGGTCGGGCTGCGCAGCTGGTCGGCGCCCTCGCCGGCGATCAGCCAGGCCTTGAACGCGCGCCGACCCGGCGGCGTGAGCACGTACTGCTGGGACGCCCGTGGCCCGCGCGCGCCCAGACGCAGCAGCCCGGCCTCCGCCAGCACCGGCAGCTCCCGGTACACCTGGCTGCGCGTCACCGAGAAGAACGCCCCGTAGCGCTCGGCGGCCGCCGCAACCAGCTGACCACCGGTCATCGGGCCGGCGTGCAGCAGGCCGAGCAACGCAGCGGCCGTGGCGTTCACAGCATTCACCTCGGTCACACCGCCACCGTGCCACGGTCGCGACGACGCTGTCCACAGCGGTCCACAGTGGCTCCACGATGGCTCCACAATGGCCAGCACCCACCCAGGTGACGGCCAGGGACCGCGTTTTATACTCCCGCACAACGCGGGGGCTGGGGCACATATCAGCTGGACGGACGCTGGTACGGACGAGGAGCGAAACGCCCATGGCCGCTTTCCTGGCCCGCAGGTTGCTGAACTACCTGGTGCTCTGTGTGCTGGCCACCTTCATGGCGTTCGCGCTGGCCTCGGCCACGTTCCGGCCGCTCGACGCGCTCGCCCAGCGCCAGCCGCCACCGCCGGCCAGCACCATCGAGGCCAAGCGGGTGGCGCTGCACCTGGACAAGCCGATCCCGCAGCGGTTCGGCATCTGGGCCGAGGGTGTGGTGCTGCACGGCGACTTCGGCACCACCGTGGCGGATGCGCCGATCAACGACGAGCTGTGGCGCCGGGCCGGGATCAGCCTGCGGCTCTTCCTGGCCGGCACCGTGATCGGGGTCATCGCCGGCGTGCTGCTGGGGGTGGCCGCCGCGATCAAGCAGTACCGGATCTTCGACCATGTCACGACGCTGTTCTCGTTTCTGGTGCTGTCCACGCCGGTGTTTGTGATCGGCACGCTGCTGAAGGTGCTCTGGCTGCCGGTGAACCAGGCGGCCGGCACGCAGCTGCTGTACTTCAACGGGGAGTCCACCGCCGGCTTCTCCGGCACCGCCTGGGAGGCGCTGGTGGACCGGCTGCAGCACCTGGTGCTGCCGACGGTGGCGATCGCGATCGGGCTGGCGGCGGTGTACAGCCGCTACCAGCGCAGCGCGATGCTGGACGTGCTGGGCAGCGACTTCCTGCGCACGGCACAGGCCAAGGGGCTGACCAGGCGAAGAGCCCTGTTCACCCACGGCCTGCGGACCGCGCTGATCCCGATGGCCACACTGTTCGCCTTCGGCTTCGGGCTGCTGATCACCGGCGGGGTGTTCACCGAACGGATCTTCGGCTGGTTCGGCATGGGCGACTGGCTGATCGTCGGCGTGCAGAACCAGGACGCCAACATCATCGCCACGGTGACCCTGTTCATCGCGGTGCTGGTGCTGTTCTCCGGTTGGTTGTCCGACGTGCTGTACGCCGCGTTGGACCCCCGAGTGCGGGTGAGGTGAGCAGGTGACGCAACTGCCGGTGGAGCGGGACGACGGCGGCGCGCTGACCCCCGTGCCGGGGGCCGGGCCGGTGCTGGGCCCGGGCGACGGCACAGGAGCCGGCACAGGAGTCGGCACAGGAGTCGAGGTCGGTACCGAAGACAGCGGGGGGCGCACGGTCACCCGCGGCCGGCTGGTGCTGCGCCGACTGCTGCGCAACAAGCTCGGCCTGGCCGGCGCCGTGATCGTGGTGCTGCTGTTCCTCGGCGCGTTCGTCTCGCCGTTCCTGACCCCGTGGGACTACCGCACCCAGGACGACGCCGCGCTGCTGATGCCGCCGTCCCCGGAGCACTGGTTCGGCACCACGAAGCTCGGCGAGGACCTGTTCGCCCAGTGCATGCGCGGGCTGCAGAAGTCGCTGCTGATCGGCCTGCTCGTCGGCGTGATCTCGACGGGCGTGGCCTCGGTGGTCGGCGCCACCGCCGGCTACTTCGGCCGCGCCACCGACCGGGGCCTGATGTGGCTGGTCGACCTGCTGCTGGTGCTGCCGACGTTCCTCGTGGTGGCCATCCTGAGCCCGTGGTTCCGGGGCAAGTCGTGGCTGCTGCTCGTGGTGCTGCTGTCGGCGTTCAGCTGGATGATCACGTCCCGGATCGTGCGGGGCATGACGCTGACCCTGCGCGAGCGCGAGTACGTGCTGGCCGCGCGGTTCATGGGCATGCCGGCCTGGCGGATCATCGCCCGGCACATCATCCCGAACATGGCGTCGCTGCTGATCATCGACGCGACCATCGGCGTCGGCGGCGCGATCCTGGGTGAGACGGCGCTGAGCTACTTCGGCTTCGGCATCCAGCCCCCGGACGTGTCACTGGGCACCTTGATCGCCTCGGGCACCGACTCGGCGCTCACGTTCACCTGGCTGTTCCTCTTCCCCGCCGGGCTGCTGGTGGCCACCGTGCTCTCGGTGAACTTCTTCGGCGACGGGCTGCGGGACGCGCTGGACCCGTCCTCGCGGCGGGCGCGCAGCCGGAAGGGCCGCCGATGACCCCGACCCGCGCGACACTCGGCGAGCCGATCCTGCAGGTCGAGGGCCTGACCGTGTCCTTCCCCAGCGAGGCCGGCCCGGTCCGGGCGGTGCGCGGGGTGAGCTTCACGGTCGGCGCGGGTGAGGTGCTCGGCATCGTCGGCGAGTCCGGCTCCGGCAAGTCGGTGTCCGCGCTGGCCACGATGGGGCTGCTGCCGCCGCAGGCCGAGGTGGCCGGCTCGATCCGGTTCCGCGGTGAGGAGCTGCTCGGCCGGTCCGACCCCGAGCTGGCCCGGATCCGGGGCAAGCGGATCGCCATGGTGTTCCAGGACCCGCTGTCCGCGCTCACCCCGATCTTCACCGTCGGCGACCAGGTGGCCGAGGCGCTGCTGATCCACAACAAGGGGCTGGGCAAGGAGCAGGCCGCCCGCCGCGCGGCGGAGCTGCTGGACGTCGTCGGCATCCCGCGCGCCGCCGAGCGGGCCAAGGCGTTCCCGCACGAGTTCTCCGGCGGCATGCGCCAGCGCGTGGTGATCGCGATGGCCATCGCCAACGACCCCGACCTGATCATCGCCGACGAGCCGACCACCGCGCTCGACGTGACGGTGCAGGCCCAGGTGCTGGACGTCCTGCGCACCGCCCGCGAGCTGACCGGCGCCGGCCTGATCCTGATCACCCACGACCTCGGGGTGGTCGCCGGCGTGGCCGACCGCGTGCAGGTGATGTATGCCGGGCGGGTCGTGGAGACCGCACCGGTGGACGACATCTTCGCCGGCCCCCGGATGCCCTACACACTGGGTCTGCTCGGCTCCATCCCCCGCCTCGACGCCGACCGACGCCAGCCACTCGTGCCGATCGAGGGCCAGCCGCCGTCCATGGTCGACCTGGACCCGGGCTGCCCGTTCGTACCCCGCTGCCCGCTGGCCGCCGACGAGTGCCGCACCGAGGAACCGCCACTGGCGCCCATCGACGGGGCCGGGCCCGACGCCGTCGAGCACGGCACCGCGTGCTGGCGGGCCGGCGAGCTGGTCGCCGAGGCTCCGGACGCGGCCGAGCTGTTCGGCGTGACCGCTCCCCCGGAGCCGACCGGCACCAACGGCACTGTGCCCGACGTCGTGCTCAAGGTGACCGACCTGGCCAAGCACTACCCGCTGACCAAGGGCGCGGTGTTCCGCCGCCGGGTGGGCACGGTGCGCGCGGTCGACGGCGTGTCGTTCGAGCTGCGGGCCGGCGAGGTGCTCGCGCTGGTCGGCGAGTCGGGCTGCGGCAAGACGTCCACCCTGATGGAGATCCTCGGGCTGAGTAGGCCGACCGAGGGCACCGTCGAGGTGCTCGGCCAGGACGTCACGCGGCTGGACGCGGCCGGGCGCAAGGCCGTCCGGCGGGACATGCAGGTGGTGTTCCAGGACCCGATCGCCTCGCTGGACCCCCGGCTGCCGGTCGGCGATGTGGTCGCCGAGCCGCTGCAGGTGCACGGCGTGCCCCCGGCCGAGCGCGCCCGGCGGGTGCGCGAGCTGCTCCGCCTGGTCGGGCTGCGCCCCGAGCACGCCGAGCGCTACCCGGCCGAGTTCTCCGGCGGGCAGCGCCAGCGGATCGGCATCGCGCGCGCCCTGGCGCTGGAGCCCAAGGTCCTGGTGCTGGACGAGCCGGTGTCCGCGCTGGACGTGTCCATCCAGGCCGGCGTGATCAACCTGCTCGACGAGCTGAAGGTGCGGCTCGGGCTGGCCTACCTGTTCGTCGCGCACGACCTGTCCGTGGTGCGCCACCTCGCCGACCGGGTCGCGGTGATGTACCTGGGCAAGCTCGTCGAGGTCGGCTCGGTGGACTCGGTGTTCGGCGCGCCGCACCACCCGTACACGCAGGCGCTGCTGTCCGCGATCCCGGTGCCCGACCCGGCGGTGGAGCGGCGCCGCGAGCGGATCCTGCTGCACGGTGACCTGCCCAACCCGGCCGACCCACCGTCCGGCTGCCGGTTCCGCACCCGCTGCCCGCTGTTCCCCACACTCAGCACGCTGGCCCAGCAGCTGTGCCTGGATCGGGACCCGCCCCGCCAGCCACCGCCCGGGGACACGGCCGCCTCCGGTCACGAGGTCGCCTGCCACCACGCGCGCGTCCGGGAGGTCGTGTGAAGCCGGGTCTGCTGCTCGTACTCGGTACCGGGCTGGCGGTCGCGCTGGCGGGCTGTGCGAGCGGTGGCGCCCCGTTGCCGGCGCCACCCGGGGCCGGCGTCAACGACATCAACCCGAGGCCGGCGGAGGCACTGCGCGACGGCGGTGACCTGCGCTGGCCGATCGACGCGCTGCCGGACAACTTCAACCGCAACCAGTTCTCAGGCAGCCAGGTACCGACCAAACAGATCACCGACGCGCTGCTGCCGACGCTGTACACCGATACCGCCGACGGTGGCGTCGCCCTCAACCCGCACTACGTGACCTCGGCCGAGGTCACGTCGGCCGCGCCGCGGACGATCACCTACGCGGTCCACCCGAAGGCCACCTGGAGCGACGGCACGCCGATCACCTGGCGCGACTTCGAGGCCCAGTGGAAGGCGCTGAACGGCGCCAACCCGGCGTTCCTGGTGTCCAGCCGCACCGGTTACGAGGACATCGCCTCGGTCGCCCCCGGCACCGACGACCGGCACGTGGTGGTCACCTTCGCCCGCCCGTTCGCCGAGTGGCAGAGCCTGTTCAGCCCGCTCTACCCGGTGTCGACGAACTCCGACGCGGCCACGTTCAACACCGGCTGGGTCAACCGGATCCCGGTCACCGCGGGCCCGTTCGCCGTGGAGGCGCTGGACCAGGGCGCGAAGACCGTCACGCTGCGCCGCGACCCGAAGTGGTGGGGCACGCCCGCCAAGCTGGACCGGATCATCTTCAAGACCTACGAGCGCACCGCGACGGCAGAGGCCCTGGCCAACAACGAGATCGACTTCTACCCCATCGGCTCCAGCGTCGACCTGCTCAAACGCGCCCAGTCGGTGCCCGGCGCGGCGATCCGGCAGTCCCCCGAGCGTGCGTACAACCACATCACCTTCAACGGCTCGCCCGGGGCCGTGCTGGCCGACGTGAAGCTGCGCCAGGCGATCGCCAAGGGCATCGACCGGACGGCCATCGCGCGCCGGTTGGTCGGCCAGATCGTGCCCAACGTCGGCCAGCTGGGCAACCACATCTACGCCTACGGCTCCAGGGACTACCGGGACAACTCCGACGCGCTGCGCTACGACCAGGGGGCGGCGAACCGGGACCTGGACGCCCTGGGCTGGACCCGGCCGAGCCCGGGGGCGCCGAGGGAGCGCGCCGGCCAGCCGCTGCGGCTGCGGCTGCGGCTGCTGGAGGCCGCGCCCAACCCGATCAGCCAGCAGATCGACCGCACCGTGGCGGACCAGCTGGCCCAGCTCGGCAACGACGTGCAGCAGAACTACGGCCGCGTGTTCAGTCCGGAGATCACCGACCTGTTCGACCGGGGCATCCGCGAGCTGGACGAGACCAAGCGCGCCGAGCTGGGCAACCGGGCCGACCGGCTGATCTGGCAAGAGGTGCACCACCTGCCGCTGTACCCGGCCACCGGCGCCTACGCGGTGCGCTCCACGCTGGCCAACTTCGGCGCACACGGCTTCGCCGACATCGACTACCTCAACGCGGGGTACCTCAGATGAGCCAGCTGATCAGCCGCCGGCGGGCGCTGCAGGGCGGCGGCCTGCTCGCCGCCTCCCTGGCGCTGGCCGCCTGCGGCGGGGGCAAGGGCGCCGGCCTCGCCCCGTCGACGCAGGCCGTCGGCAGCATCGACATCAACCCCCAGCCCCGGGACAACGTGCGCGACGGGGGTGACCTGCGGCTGCCACTCACCGGCCTGCCGAACAACTACAACTACAACCAGGTGGACGGCACGACCACCGTGGTCAGCGACCTGTCCGGCGCGATCCTGCCCACCTGGTTCATCGGCACGGCGGACGGCGGAGTGCGGGTCAACCCCGACTACGCCACGTCGGTCGAGCTGACCTCGACCAGTCCACAGGTCGTCACGTACACGATCAACCCCAAGGCCACCTGGAGCGACGGCGGCCCGATCAGCTGGCTGGACTTCGCCGCCTACTGGAAGGCCAGCAACGGCTCGAACCCCGCTTTCCAGACCTCCGGCACCACCGGGTACTCGGACATCTCGTCGGTGGTCCGGGGCGTGGACGACCGCCAGGCCGTGGTCACGTTCGGCAAGGCCTTCGCCGAGTGGCAGGGCCTGTTCAACCCGTTCTTCCCGGCCTCGCTGAACGCCACCCCCGAGGCGTTCAACACCGCCTGGCGGACCACGATCCCGGTCACCGCGGGCCCGTTCACCCTCGACTCGATCGACCAGGGCGCGCAGACGGTCACGCTCAGGCGGGACCCGAAGTGGTGGGGCACCCCGGCCAAGCTTGACCGGGTCATCTACAAGGTCGTGGACATCTCGGCGCTCTCCGATGCGATCGCCAACAACGAGATCGACTGCTTCGAGCTGGGCTCCAGCGCCGACCTGCTCCGCCGCGCGCAGAACACCCCCGGTGTGCAGGTGCGCAACGCGCCCTCGCGCATCTACAACAACATCACCGTCAACGGGGCCCCCGGGGCGATCCTGAACGACCGAGCGCTGCGCCGGGCCGCCCTCCAAGGCATCGACCGCGCGGCCGTCACCCGCCGGCTGATCGGCGCCACGGTGCCCGACGCCCAGCCCGACGGGAACCACATCTACGTGCCCGGGGTCAAGCAGTACCGGGACAACGCCGACGTGCTGCCGTTCGACGCGGCGGCCGCGAACCGGGCGCTCGACCAGCTCGGCTGGGTGCGAAACGGGGCGACGCGGCAGAAGAACGGCACGCCGCTCACCCTGCGGATGGTCCTGCTCAACGCGCCGACCAACACCGACGTGGCCAAGACGGTGCAGAACCAGCTGGCCCAGATCGGCGTCACCGTCACCCTGCAGCAGCTGCCCGGTAACCAGATCGTGCCGGCCCAGACGACCGGCAACTTCGACCTCGTCGTGGGCGGCTGGGGTACCACGACCACGCCGCTGAGCAGCACGGTCGGCATCTTCGCCACGGTCGTCGGCAACAACATCCAGCAGAACTACGGGCGCATCGCCAACCCACAGATCGACACGCTGTTCACCCAGGCCATCGCCGAGCTGGACGACGAAAAACGGGCCGAGCTCGGCAACCAGATCGACCGGCTGATCTGGGACGAGGGCCACAGCATCCCGCTGTACGCCCGCCCCGGTGCCGTAGCGGTACGGGCCACCCTGGCCAACTTCGGCGCGCATGGATTCGCCGACATCGACTACATCAACGCGGGGTATGTGAAGTGAGAATGCGGCTCGCCGCACTGGTCGCGGTGGCGGCCGTCGCACTGGCCGCCTGTGGCGGGGGCGGCTCCGGCACGCCGCCGACCCGGGCACTGGGCAGCACCGACATCAACCCGCGGGCCCGGGACAACGTGCGCGACGGCGGCGACCTGCGGCTACCCCTGGATCTGCTGCCGAGCAATTTCAACATCAACGAGGTGGACGGCCCGAACACGGACCTGGGCTCGATCGACATCGCGGTGCTGCCCAGGACGTTCAACGCCACCGCCGACGGTGGCACCGCGCTCAACACCGACTACCTGACCTCGGCGGACGTCACCTCGACCGCCCCTCAGGTCGTCACGTACACGATCAACCCGAAGGCCGTGTGGAGCGACGGCAGCCCGATCACCTGGCGGGACTTCCAGGTGTACTGGCAGGCGCTGAACGGCAAGAATCCCGCGTACCAGGTGGCCGGCACCAACGGGTACGCCGACATCGTGTCGGTGACCAGGGGATCCGACGACAGGCAGGCTGTGGTCACGTTCGCCAAGCCGTACGGCGAGTGGAAGACGCTGTTCACCCCGCTCACCCCGGCCTCGCTCAACGCCGACCCCAACACTTTCAACACGGCCTGGCGGACCAACATGCCGCTAACCTCGGGGCCGTTCGTGATGCAGTCGATCGACCAGACCGCCAAGACCGTCATCCTGGCCCGCAACCCCAAGTGGTGGGGCGCCCCGGCAAAGCTCAACCGGATCATCTTCCAGTACTACGACACCAAGGCCACGGCCGATGCGCTGGCGAACAACGAGCTGGACCTGATGGGCATCGGGGGTGAGCTGGACCTGCTGCGGCGGGCACAGCAGATACCGGGCGTGACCGTCCGCAACGCTCCGGGCCGGTTCGCGTTCAACGTGACGCTCAACGGTGGCGCCGGCTCGACGCTGGCTGATCTCCCGGTGCGACAGGCCGTCGCGCAGAGCATCGACCGCCAGGAGATCACTCGACAGCAGCTCGGCCAGTCCGTGCCGGGTGTCCAGCCCGACGGCAGCCACTTCTTCGCCCCTGGGGAGAAGGAGTACCAGGACAACTCCGGTGTCCTGCCCTACGACCCAGCGCACGCCGAGCACTTGCTCGACGGCGCCGGCTGGACCCGTCCGTCGCCGAACGCGCCGCGAGCCAAGAACGGCAAGCCGCTCAGTGTGCGCCTGGTTTACGGCACGGACCCGTCCAACACCGAGATGGCCAAGGCCGTGCAGAACGAGCTGGCCCGGGTCGGCATCACCGTCGTGCTCACTGAAGTCGACCCCAGCCAGTTCTTCCCCACGTACATCAACCGGGGCAACTTCGACCTCGCGCTGCTCGGCTGGCAGTCCACGCCCAGCCCACTTGGCGACGCGGCCGGGATCTTCCAGCAACCGCTGGGCAACAACGTCCAGCAGAACTACGGTCGGATCGCCACCCCCGAGATCGACTCGCTCATCACCAAGGGCCTGGCCGAGCTGGACGACACCACCCGCGCCGCCATCACCAACCAGATCGACCGGTTGGTCTGGCAGGAGGCGCACAGCGTGATCCTGTTCGCCGTCCCCGGCCTGCGCGCCGCCAGGTCGAACCTGGCCAACCTCGGCTCGCCCGGGTTCGCCGACCCGGACTTCATCAACGGGGGGTTCGTGAAGTGACCAGGCGGCTGCTCGTACTGCTCGCGGTCGGGCTGATCGCGCTGGCCGGGTGTGGTGGCGGTGGGGCGGGTGGGGCAGGCGGGGGTGCCCCGGCGGTCGCGCAGACCGACGTCAACCCGCAGCCCCGGGACAACGTGCGCGACGGCGGCACGCTGCGGCTGCCGATGGACATCTTCCCGGCCAACTTCAACTACAACCAGGTGGACGGCACGACGAGCGACGTGTCGAACATCGTGTCCGAGCTGATGCCGTACTGGTTCAGCGGCACGGCGGACGGTGGGCTGCGGCTCAACACCGACTACGCCACCTCGGCCGAGCTGACCTCGACCGACCCCCAGGTCGTCACGTACACGATCAACCCGAAGGCCAACTGGAGCGACGGCAGCCCGATCACCTGGCGCGACTTCGAGGCCTACTGGCGCTCCTCGAACGGCACCAACCCGGCGTACCAGACCTCCGGCACCACCGGGTACTCGGACATCGCCACTGTGGCCCGCGGCGTCGACGACCGCCAGGTGGTGCTCACCTTCAGCAAGCCCTTCGCCGAGTGGAAGACCCTGTTCAACCCGTTCTACCCGGCGGCGGCGACGACCAGCCCGCAGGCGTTCGACAACTTCTGCAGGACCACGCTCCCGCTCACCGCCGGGCCGTTCGCGCTCGGCTCCATCGACGCGACCGCCAAGACGATCTCGGTCAAGCGCGACCCGAAGTGGTGGGGTACGCCGGCCAAGCTGGACTCGATCATCTACCGGCAGTACGACCCGGCCGCCCTGCCGGACGCGCTGGCCAACAACGAGATCGACTACTACGAGATCGGCTCGGACCTGAACCTGCTGCGCCGCGCGCAGGGCACCCCGGGCGCGGTGGTCAGGGACGCTCCGTCGCGGCAGTACGCACAGGTCACCTTCAACGGCTCCCCCGGCTCGATCCTGGCCGAGCTGCCGCTGCGCCAGGCCGTCGCGCAGGGCATCGACCGGGCCGCGATCACCCGGCGGATGCTCGGCCAGGTCGAGCCCACCGCCGCCCCGGACGGCAACCACCTCTACCCGCCGCACACCAAGGACTACCGGGACAACGCCGACGTGCTGCCCTACGACCCGGCCAAGGCCGCGCAGGCCCTGGACGCGCTGGGCTGGTTGCGCACCGGCGCCACCCGGCAGCGCGGCGGCACACCGCTGACCCTGCGGCTGGTCTTCGGGGACGCGCCGACCAACCGCGACATCGGCGCGACGCTGCAGAACGAGCTGGCCCAGATCGGCGTGACCGTGGTGCTGCAGCAGCTCGGGGTGAACGAGCTGTTCCCGAACATCACCAAGGGGAACTTCGACCTGGCGCTGTTCACCTGGGGCGGCACCGCGAGCCCGCTGAGCAGCTCGTCGGAGATCTACGGCAGTCCCCAGGGCAACGTCGTGCGGGAGAACTACGGCCGGATCGGCACCCCGGAGATCGACGCGCTGTACACCAAGGGGGTCGCCGAGCTGGACGACGCCAAGCGCGCCGACGTCGGCAACCAGATCGACCGGCTGCTCTGGCAGCAGGTGCACAGCGTGGTGCTGTACGCCCGCCCCGGCGCGGTCGCGGTGCGCTCGACGCTGGCCAACTTCGGCGCGTCCGGGCTGGCCGACACCGACTACATCGATGCGGGGTTCATGAAGTGAACAGGCGGTTGGTCGCCGTGCTTGCCGTCGGGGCGCTGGCGCTGGCCGGCTGCGGCGGTGGTGGCGCGGTGAGCGCGCCCAGCCAGGCCGTCGGCTACACCGACATCAACCCACAGCCCCGGGACAACGTGCGCGACGGCGGCGACCTGCGCTGGCCGATCGACTCGCTGCCGAACAACTACAACTACAACGAGGTCGACGGCACCATCCAGGACGGGCTGAGCATCGCCAACGCGGTCATGCCGTCGCTGTTCACCGCCACCGCGGACGGCGGCGAGCGGCCCGACCCCGACTACCTCACCTCCGCCGACCTGACCTCCACCAGCCCGGAGGTGGTCACCTACACGCTCAACCCGAGGGCCACCTGGAGCGACGGCACCCCGATCACCTGGCGGGACCTGGAGGCGAGCTGGCGGTCGCAGAACGGCACCGACCCCGACTACGAGGTGTCCGGGACCAGCGGTTACGACAGCATCGCCTCGGTGGCCAGGGGCCGCGACGACAAGCAGGCCGTGGTCACGTTCCGCACACCGTTCGCGGAGTGGCAGGGCCTGTTCAGCCCGCTCTACCCCGCCTCGCTGACCGGCACCCCGACCGGCTTCAACACGGCCTACCAGAGCACCATCCCGATCACCGCCGGCCCGTTCACGCTGGACTCGATCGACCAGACGGCGAAGTCGGTGACCCTGAAGCGCGACCCGCACTGGTGGGGCACCCCGGCCAAGCTGGACCACATCATCTTCAAGGCCTACGACCGGTCCGCGATGGCCGACGCGCTGGCCAACAACGAGATCGACTTCTACCAGATCGGCTCCGACCTCGACCTGCTGCGCCGGGCCCAGGGCTCGCCGGGCGTCGCGGTGCGCAATGCGCCGGGCCGGCAGTTCTGGGAGATCGCGCTGAACGGCGCCCCCGGCTCCGTGCTGGCCGACCTGCCGGTCCGCCAGGCCATCGCCCAGTCGATCAACCGGCAGGACATCACGAACCGGATGATCGGCCAGATCGTGCCGAACGCCCAGCCGGACGGCAACCACCTCTACCTGCCGAACACGAAGGACTACCGGGACAACTCCGACGCGCTGCCCTACGACCCGGCGCACGCCGAGCAGCTGCTCGAGTCGGCCGGCTGGGCCCGCCGGGGGTTCGGGCCGGGCGCGTTCCGGACCAAGAACGGCCAGCGGCTGTCCCTGCGGATGATCTACTACAACGCCGGCAGCAACCTGGACATCGTCAAGTCGGTGCAGAACCAGCTGGCCCAGGTCGGCGTCGACGTGGTGCCGCAGCAGTACCAGGGCAACGAGTTCGACACGAACCTGACCAAGGGCAACTTCGACCTGGTCACGTTCGGCTGGGGCGGCACGACAACCCCGCTGAGCAGCGCGGTGGGCATCTACGCCAGCCCGCTCGGGGACAACCCTCGGCAGAACTTCGGCCGGGTCGCCAGCCCCCAGATCGACGCGCTGTTCCAACAGGGCATGGCCGAGCTGGACGACACCAAACGCGCCGAGATCGGCAACGAGGCCGACCGGCTGATCTGGCAGCAGGCGCACAGCGTGGTGCTCTACGCCCGGCCGGGCACGGTCGCCGCGCGGGCCAACCTGGCCAACTTCGGCGCGACCGGGCTGGCCGACATCGACTACATCAACGCCGGCTTCGTCAAATGACGCGGGCGCGGTGAGGGCCCGGCTGGTCGCCCTGCTCGCCGTCAGCGCGGCCGTGCTGACCGGCTGCGCGGGCGGTCCCGGTGGCTCGGGCGCCGGGCCGGACAGCGACGGCCGTGGGCGGCCCGCCGGTGGGACCGACCTCGACCCGCACCCCCGGGACGCGCTGCGCGACGGCGGTGACCTGCGGCTACCGCTGCTCGCGCTGCCGAACAACTTCAACTACGCCCAGGTCGACGGCACGCACATCGACGTGGCGACCCTGTCCGGCGCGGTACTGCCGGCGCTGTTCGTGGGTACGGCCGACGGTGGGTTGCGGCTGAACTCCGACTACCTGAGCGCGGCCTCGGTCACGTCCACCGCGCCCCAGGTGGTCACCTACACGCTCGACCCGAGGGCCACCTGGACGGACGGCACCCCGCTCACCTGGCGCGACCTCGCCGCCCAGTGGCACGCCCAGGGCGGCTCCGACCCCGGCTACCGCACGTCCGCCACCACCGGCTACGACCGGATCGCCTCGGTGGCCATGGGGGCGGACGAGCGGCAGGCCGTGGTCACGTTCAGCGCGCCGTTCGCGGAGTGGCAGGGCCTGTTCAGCCCGCTGCTGCCGGCCTCGCTCACCGCGACCCCGGCGGCGTTCAACACGGCGTGGCGCACCGGCATGCCGGTCACCGCCGGCCCGTTCGCGGTGAGCCGGGTGGACCGGGTGGCGCAGACGGTGACCCTGGACCGCAACTCCCGCTGGTGGGGCACGCCGCCGAAGCTGGACCGGATGATCTTCAAGGCGTACGACCCGGCCGCCACGCCGGACGCGCTGGCCAACGGCGAGCTCGACCTCTACCGGATCGGCCCCAACGCGGACCTGCTGCGCCGCGCCGAGCAGACCCCGGGCGCGGCGGTCCGCTCGGCACCGTCGCGGCTGTACACCCAGCTCAGCTTCAACGGGGCGGCCGGCGCGCCGCTGGCCGACCTCCGGCTGCGCCGGGCGCTGGCGCAGAGCATCGACCGCGCGCTGATCACCCGGCAGGTCCTCGGCCCGGTCGACCCGGGCGCCCGGCCCAGCGGCAACCACATCTACGTGCCCGGCACCCCCGAGTACCGGGACAACTCCGACGCGCTGCCCTACGACCCGGCGGCCGCCGAGCGCACGCTGGACGAGGCGGGTTGGACGCGCACCGGCGCCACCCGGGCACAAAACGGCCGGCCGCTGACCGTGCGGCTGGTCTATGGGGCGGCGCCGACCTACCGGGACATCGCCGCCGCCATCGCTCACCAGCTCGCCCGGATCGGGGTCACCGCCGACCTCCGGCAGTACCCGTCCAACGAGATCTTCCCGGCTGTGACCAGCGGGAACTTAGACCTGGCACTGTTCAGCTGGTACGCGACCGCCAGCCCGCTGAGCGGCTCCACGGAGATCTACGGCAGCCCGCTCGGCAGCCCGCTCGACGGCAAGCCCGACGCAGATGCCCGGCAGAACTACGGCCGGGTGGCCAGCCCGGAGATCGACGCGGCCTTCGCCGAGGGCAACGCCGAGCTGGACGCGGGCCGCCGCGCCGCCATCGGCAACCGGATCGACCGGCTGATCTCGGGCGAGGCCCACAGCGTGCCGCTGTTCGCCTGGCCGGGCGCGGTCGCCGTGCGCACCGAACTGGCCAACTTCGGCGCCAGCGGCTTCGCCGACCCCGACTACGTCGACGCCGGGTTCCTCCGGTGACCCGCCTGACTGCCGCCGTACTCGTCGCCCTGGCCGTGCTCGCCGCGCTGGCCGGCTGTGGGGGTGGGGCACGCGGCCAGCTGGCCAACCCCGTGGACACGCTCGGCCGCAACGACATCCACCCGGTGCCCAGGGACCAGGTACGGGACGGCGGTGACCTGCGGCTGCCCCTGCAGTCGATGCCGGCGAACTTCAACCCGAACGAGGTCGACGGGGCCACGGTCGACCTGCTGCGGCTGAGCCGGGCGATCCTGCCGGCGCCGTTCCTCGGTACCGCCGACGGCGGGCTGCGGCTGGGCACCGACCTGCTCAGCTCGGCGGCGGTGACCTCGACCGCGCCGCAGGTGGTCACCTACACGATCAACCCGAAGGCCGTGTGGAACGACGGCGGCCCGATCACCTGGCGCGACTTCGCCGCGTACTGGCACGCGTGCAGCGGGGCCGACCCGGCGTTCCAGACCGCCACCAGCACCGGGTACCAGAACATCAGCACCGTGGCCCGGGGAGTGGACGACCGGCAGGCGGTGGTCACCTTCGGCACGCCGTTCGCGGAGTGGAAGTCGCTGTTCGACCCGTTCCTGCCGAGCTCCCTGACCGGCACAGCGGCCGCCTTCAACGCCGCGTGGCGCACCGCCGTCCCGGTCAGCGGCGGGCCGTTCGAGGTGGGCGCGGTGGACCTGACCAACCAGATCGTCACGCTCGTCCGCAACCCGCGCTGGTGGGGTACCCCGCCGAAGCTGAGCCGGGTGATCTTCAAGGTCTACGAGCAGGCCGCCCAACCGGACGCGCTGGCCAACAACGAGCTGGACTACTACGACATCGGCCAGGACGTGGACCTGTTCCGGCGGGGCCAGGCGATCCCCGGGGCGGCCGTGCGGCAGGCGCCGTCGCGGGCGTACTGGGAGGTCACCCTGAACGGCGCGCCCGGGGCCCCGCTCGCCGACCTGGCGCTGCGCCGGGCGATCGCGCAGGGCATCGACGCCCGGTCCGTCGCCGAGCGGCTGATCGGCCCGATCGAGCCCGGCGCGGGCCCCGACGGGAACCACTTCTACGTGCCGGGCACCGCCGACTACCGGGACAACTCCGCCGTGCTGCCCTACGACCCGGCGGCCGCCGCCCGCGCCCTGGACCAGCTGGGCTGGACCCGCGCCGGCCCGACCCGCCGTCGCGGCGGCCGGCCGCTCACCCTGCGGATGATGTACGCCGACTCGCCGACCAACCTGGACATCGTCAAGTCCGTGCAGAGCCAGCTCGGCCAGCTCGGGGTCACCGTGGTGCCCCAGGCCCACTCCGGTCCCGACTACGACCGGGCACTGACGACCGGCAACTTCGACCTGGTCACCTTCGGCTGGCAGAGCACCGCGACGCCGCTGTCCAGCTCGCTCGACGTGTACGCGACCGTGGCCGGCGACAACGTGCGGGAGAACTACGGCCGGGTGTCCGACCCCCGGGTCGACGCGCTGTTCGCCCTGGGCCTGGCCGAGCTGGACGACAATCGGCGGGCCGCCCTCGGCGACCAGCTCGACAAGTTGGTCTGGGCCGAGGCGCACGACGTGCCGCTGTTCGCCCGGCCCGGCGCCGTCGTCGTGCGGGCGAACCTGGTTAACTTCGGCGCCTTCGGGTTTGCCGACTTCGACTACACCGATGCGGGGTTCGCCACATGAGCCGACGGTTCACCCGGTCCGGAATGGTGGCTCTCGTGGCCGCCGCCGCGCTGCTGCTGGCCGGTTGCGGCGGGGGCGGCGGCGGGAGCCGGCTGGCCGCCCCGACTCCGGGTAACCAGGACATCAACCCGCGCGACCCCGCCACCCTGCGCGACGGGGGTGACCTGCGCATTCCCCTGGACAACCTGCCGGTGAACTACAACTACAGCCAGATCGACGGGCACGAGGAGCAGATCCACGAGGTCATGTCCGCCCTGATGCCGAGAGCGTTCAAGGACGCCCCGGACGGCGGCGTGGTGCTCGACACCGACTTCGTCACCTCCGCCGAGGTCACGTCCACCTCTCCGCAGGTCGTGCACTACCACATCAACGACCGCGCGGTCTGGTCCTCCGGGCGGCCGATCACCTGGGACGACTTCGCCGCCCAGGTCACCGCCAACAGCGGCGCGAACCCGGCTTACCTGGTCGGCGACACGACCGGCTACCGGGACATCGCCAAGGTGGAGCGCGGGGCGAGCGACAAGGACGTGGTGGTCACGTTCGCCCGGCCGTTCTCCGAGTGGCAGGGGCTGTTCTACGGCCTGTACCCGAAGGAGACGGACAGCGACCCGAAGGCCTTCAACACCGGCTGGGTGCAGTCGCCGCAGGTCACCGCCGGGCCGTTCAAGGTGGGCACCCTCGACCAGA
>DATAZG010000036.1:0-35480 GCA_036272155.1 Pseudonocardia sp. | reverse complement strand
CCCCGCGGCCGCGGCCACCGACGCTCCAGCGATCCGAGCCCGCCAAAACACCCGAACCCGCACCCGAGACACCCTCGGCGGACCAATCACCACAATCACCCCAGATCAGACAGGGTGTTGCGACCGCTCCTTGAATTCACCGCGGCGCGGGGCCCGCTGTGGTTGAGCTCGGCGCTGGACCGTCACCCGGGTGGGTGGGTGTGCTTATTTCCGCTCACTAAGTATTCGGTTACGAAGGGCCGAAGGGGACACCCGCCTGGCAGAGCACGTTGGCGTAGACGGTGTCCTCGCCGGTGCGGATGGCGAACTTGGCGTTGCGGGCCATGGCTTTGAAGGCGTCGTGGTCGATCGGCGCCGGGGTCAGGCCCATCTCGAGCAGCGCGGCGTGCACGCTCGCGTTGAGCTCGAGCACCGGGCTGGACACCCAGCTCTCCTCGACCACGACCTCGGCGAGCACGGTCCGCGCCACGTCCAGGAACGACGGTTCGCCGTACCGGTAGCCGAGGTCGACCAGCACGGTGTCCGGCCCGAGCGGCAGCCCGGCGTCGGTGATCACGAACGTCTCGGTGTGCCGAAGGCCGGCGATGAGTCCGGCCAGCTCGCTGTGCACGATGCCGCTGCGCTTCATGTCAGTTCCCCTCTACCAGTGTGCGGAGCGTGTCGAGGTCGGCGTAGGACTCCTGCGCACCCGCCGCGCGGACGGACAGCGAGCCGGCGGCGGCGCCCCAGCGGGCGGCCTCCAGCAGCGAGTCGCCGGCGGCCAGCCGAGCGGCGAGCACGCCGGCGAACGCGTCGCCGGCCCCGGTCGTATCGACCACGCTGGCCGGCGGGGAACCGATCGCGGTCGTGATGCCCTCGGCGTCGGTGATGATCGCGCCGGCGCTGCCGAGTGTGGTGACCACCGCGCCGGCCCCGCGCTCGCGCAGCGCCAGGTGTGCCCGCCGGACCGCCGCCGGGTCGGCCGGGTCGTCCCCGCTGGCGGTCTGCCGGGCCACCACGGCCTGCTCGTGCTCGTTCACGATCAGTACGTCGCACAGCTCGATCAGCTCGTCCGACAGTTCGGCGGCCGGCGCGGCGTTGAGCAGGAACTGGCCACTGGTGTTCGCCGCCGCCCGCTGCACGACGTCGAGCGGGACCTCCAGCTGCGTCAGCACCACGGCGGCCGTCTCACCGCTGCCGTCCAGCGGGTCGCCGTCGGCCGGCCAGCGGTGGTTGGCGCCGGCGATCACGATGATCGTGTTGTCGCCGGCCGCCACGGTGATCCACGCGGTGCCGGTCTCGTCCCCGGGGACCGAGGCCACCCCGCCGACGTCGACCCCGTGCCCGGTCAGCCCGTTCCGCGCCCGCTCGCCCTCGGCGTCCGCGCCGACCCTGGCGATCATCGCCGTGCTTGCGCCGCCCAGTGCCGCCGCGACCGCCTGGTTCGACCCCTTGCCGCCCAGCGTGACCAGCGCGGTCCTACCCATGATCGTCTCGCCGGGGCTGGGGAACTTGTCCGCCACGACCACGTGGTCGATGTTCACCGAGCCGATCACGACGACCAGTGGCGAGCCGGTTTCAGGCATGCGTGTCCCCTTCGATGGCACCCGTGATGAGTCCGACCAGCTCGTCGCCGGTGGTCTTGGCAACCTTGCGGCGGGCGGCGGTCTGCCCCCGGCGCAGAACGTAGGCGGTGTCCGCCACCCGGAGCACCTGGGCCATGTCGTGGCTGATCAGCAGCACCGTGACGTCCGAGTCGCGGAGCCGGTGGATGAGCGCCTCGACGGCGGCGGTCTCCCGGACGCCGAGCGCGGCGGTCGGCTCGTCCATGATCACCAATGTCTTGCCCCAGTTGGCCGCCCTGGCGATGGCGATGCTCTGGCGCTGCCCGCCGGACATCCGGCGGACGGTGGCGCGCACGTTGGGCACGTTTACGTCCAGCCGGGCCAGGATCTCCGTGCTGTGCGCGATCATCGACTTCTTGTCGAGCACCTGGAACGGGCCGAACCCGGTGGTCAGCTCCCGGTTGAGGTACAGGTTCTGCCAGACCTGCAGGTCCTCGATCAGGCCGAGCGTCTGGTACACGGTCTCGATGCCGAGCCGGCGCGCGTCGTCCGGCGAGGTCAGCCGGATCAGCTCACCCCGGAACCGGATCTCACCCTCGTCCGGTGGGTGCACCCCGGTCAGGCAGCGGACCAGCGTGGACTTGCCGGCCCCGTTGTCGCCGAGCAGCGCGGTGACCTCGCCCTGCGCCAGCGTCAGGTCCACGCCCTGCAGCGCGTGCACCGCGTCGAAGGACTTGCGCAGCCCGGTGATCTGCACCAGCGGCGGGTCGGTGGCAGTGCCCGCCCCGGCGCCGGCCCCGCCCTCGGCCGGTTGCGGAGTCGTGTCGGTCATGGCCGCCCCTACTTCTGGAACCGGGAGATGAAGGCCGCGCCGAGCACAACGGCGCCGACCGCGATCGGTTGGTAGTACTGCGAGATGCCGAGCAGGGTGAAGCCGTTGATCAGGCTCTGCAGCAGCACCGCGCCGGCCACCGAGCCGAGCACCGAGGCCTTGCCGCCGAACAGGCTGGACCCGCCGAGCACCACGGCTGCGATGGAGCTGAGCAGCAGGTCGGTCTGCAGGCTGGGGTCGGCGCCGCCGGTGCGGGCCACGAACAGCACGCTGGCCAGGCCGCAGGCGAGCCCTGAGCTGGCGTAGGCGATCAGCCGGATCCGGGACACGTTGATCCCGGCCTCCCGCGCGGCGTCGATGTTGCCGCCGGTGGACAGCAGGTAGGTGCCCGTCCGGGTGCGGAACAGCAGGAAGCCGACGAGCGCCGCGACGACGAAGGCGACCACCCAGAACCAGCGCACGGGGCCGATCCCGTTCAGCGCCAGTCCACGCAGGAAGTCCGAGTTCACCGCCACTGTGTTGCCCTGCGTGAGCAGCAGCGTGATGCCGCTGACCACGGACAGCGAGCCGAGCGTGACGATGAAGTCGGTCATGTTCAGCCGGGCCACGAGCAGGCCGTTGACCACACCGACCAGCAGCCCCGCCAGCACCGCCAGCAGCGCCGACACCGCCAGCCCCCAGCCCTGCGTGTACGCGAAGCCGAGCACCGCCGCCGACCACGGCAGGTTGGAGCCCACCGAGAGGTCGATGCCGGCCACCGTGACCACGAGCTGCTGGCCCATTGCGAGGACGAGGAGGATCGCCGCCGACACCAGCAGGTCGCTGATGTTGCCCAGGGTCAGGAAGTTGGGCGTGGCGATGAAGAACGCGACGAACACCACGACCAGCCCGATCGGGGCGGCGTAGCGCGCCGCCGCCGCGACCGAGAGGTGCCCGCCGAGACCTCGCCCCGGCGCCTGGACATCGACCATCGTCAGCTCACTTCCCGGCGAGCGGGTTGGCGAACGGCGTGAACGGCTGCGGGAACGACGCGATGGCCTTGTCCACGTTGCTGGAGTCGATCAGCTGGATCGGGGCGACGATCCGCTCCGGCACATTCTGCTTGTGCACGAGGTTGAGGCAGGCCTGCACGGCGAGCTGGCCCTCCGCGTACGGGTACTGCGAGATGGTGCCGCTGAGCGTGCCGGCCTTGACCGCCTGCAGCGCGGCGGTGATGCCGTCCACCGAGATGATGGTGACCTTGCCGGAAAGGCCGGCGTTGCGCACCGACTGCGCGGCGCCGAGGCCCATGGTGTCGTTGGCCGCGAAGATGCCGGTGATGGTCGGGTGGGCCCGCAGGATCGCGTCGGTCACCGTCTGCGCCTTGGCCTGGTCGTAGTCGGCCGGCTGGGTGGCCACGATGTTGAGCTTGCCCGCGACGGCCTGGGAGAAGCCCTGCTGGCGGTTGATCCCGTTCTGCTCACCGGCGATGCCCTGCAGGATGGCGACGTCGCCGTGCCCGCCCATCCGGCTCAGCAGCGCGGTGGCGGCCTGCGTGCCGGCGGACAGGTTGTCCGAGCCGATGAAGCTCGCGTACGCGACGCCGGCCTGCGCGGAGGCGGCCGGGTCGATCTGGGTGTCCAGGTTCAGGATCGGGATCTTCTTCTGCGCCACCGGGACCAGCGGGGTGATCACGTTGGTCGCGTTCACCGGCACCACGCCGAAGCAGCTGTAGCTCTGCCCGGCCAGGGTGGAGATCTTGGCGTTCTCCCCGGTGGAGTCGGTCTCCGACTCGCCGGCCTGCACGTCCACCGTGACGCCCTGCTTCTTGCCTTCGGCCAGCGCGCCGTCGCGCAGCGCGGCCCAGTAGGGGTTGGTGAAGTCGCGGGTCACGATGGCGATCTTGACGTCGTTCGCCGCGCCGCCGGCCGGCTCGCCCCGGCCGCACGCCGCCACCCCGACCAGCAGGGCGGCGGCGGCGATCACGAGTACGACGGTCCGTGGCCGACCCCTGGTAATGGTGATCATGCTGTGGTCCCTTCTTCGCGCCAACGCGCGGTGCTGGTCGGCTGGAGGACGGTGGGGGGCGGCGCGCAGGAGCCGCGTCGCACCAGGTGGCAGGAGGGCGTGGCGCCGGGCGGGGACTCGCCGCGGAGCAGCCCGAGCATGGCCCGGACGGCCGCCTCGGCCAGCTCGGCCACCGGTTGTGCCACGGCGGTGAGGGGAGGGTCGAAGAGATCGAACCAGGGCGCGTCGTCAAAGGCGATCAACGACACGTCCGTCGGCACCCGCAGCCCGGCCCGGCGCAGCGCCTTCATCGCGCCGATCGCCATCAGCCCGTCACCGGCGAACAGCGCGGTCGGCGGCCGGTCCTGCCCGAGCAGCTGCTCGGTGGCGCGCTCGCCGCTGTGCTGGCGGAAGTCGCCGGCCAGCACCGAGATGTCGGCCCGGTCGATGCCGTGCGTGAGCAGCGCGTCGACCAGCAGGTCGCGGCGCTCCCGGCCGACCGGCGTGCTGAGCGGCGGCGCGATGATGCCGATCCGGCGGTGCCCGAGGCCGGCCAGCAGCGCGCCCACCTCGGTCAACGCCTCGACGGCCGAGGCGCGCACCACCGGGCAGCCGCGCAGCCGGGTGGCGGCGGCGCCCCGGCCGCGCACGGCGATCGGCCGGTCCAGCAGCACCAGGTTGGCGTGGGCGTTGCCGGCGGCCCGGATGCCCGGGGTCATCGCCTCGGCGGGCACCAGCAGCACGCCGTCCACCCGGCTACCGGCCAGCAGGCTGGACAGGTAGCCGTCCTGACGCTTGGCGTCCTCGTCGGAGTTGCACAGCACGACCGAGTAGCCCTCGGCGGCGGCGGTCCGCTCGATGTGGCCGGCCAGCTCCGCGAAGAACGGGTTGGCCACGTCGCTGACGATCAGGCCGATGGCCCTGGTGGAGTCGGTGCGCAGGGAGCGGGCACCGGCGTGCGGCCGGTAGCCGACCTGGCTGGCGATCTCGGTGACCCGGCGCCGGGTGGCCTCGGAGATGCGTTCACTGCCGGCCAGCGCCAACGACACGGTGGCCTCCGAAACTCCCGCCAGCCGCGCGACATCCCGCATTCGGACCGCCACGCCGGCACACCCCCCGCTGGGCGTTGACCATGTTCAAACGATTAACTAACGGTCGCACGGCACTTGCCGGACTGGGAAGCGTCCAGTCGGGTTAACCGGTTCACGCTCGGTAGGCGACCGCGCATGGCCGCCCCGGTCCGGCGTTTGCCCAGCTCAGGCCCCGTGAGTGGCGAGCGGTCTCCTAGGACCACTCGCCACTCACGACCTCTGACCAGCGCGAATCGGTTGGCCGGGTGGGGACGGCCGGGCGGGGCGGGGTGGGCCGGCCGGGGGAGTCGGGCCGGTCAGGGGAATCAGGCCGTGTCCTGTAAGTCCTGGGCGCGAAGACCACGCTCAAGGGCTTGCAGGACACGGCCTTAGCCGGCGTCAGGAACCGGCGGTGCTGGGGGTGGCGCCGCCGGAGGGGTGGCTGGGGGCGAGGCTGGCGCAGGCCGACCTCGCCGCGTCCCAACTGGCCTGGGAGACGCCGGGCGGCGGCGTCGCCATGTCGCGGTGGCGGCCAGCGCCGCCCTGGCCCGGTGTCGAGCCGGTCGCGGTGGCGGCCGGGGCCGCGCCGTCGGCCGGGGCGCCGTGGGTGCGGGCCGGCAGGGTGACGCCGTGCGAGCTCAGGCACTGCGTATACGCCTGCATCGCGGCGGATCTCGGGTGACCGGACCCGCCTGCGGCTCCGGTGGCGGCGGCACCAGCGGCCGCGCCGCCACTGGAGCCGCAGGCCGCGACACCGAAGAGGGTGAGGGCGGCGAGCGGGGCGGCGGCTGCCCAGCGGAGGCGGCGCGTGTTCATCGGGGACATCGGGGATCTCCTGTCGTGGCTGGCCCGGCGGGTGTTCACCGGGTCGGACCACAAACTGGCGGGCCCCGCTGTGTACTAGCTGTCCGATTCCTGGGGATGTCAGTAGTGACGTCGATTTCCCGCCGGCGGCTGACATAGTTCTGAGAATTGCTCACCCGCGTAGCGAGTGCACGGTCTCCGCACAGGATCGTGGCCGATGCTCAGGGCGACTTTTTCACCCTATTGCCGCGATATGAGCCTCCCACAACATTGACGTGGAATAACTGACAACCGTCGGCAGAGCCATTTGCCATTCGCCATTCACGGGTGCCGGGTGTCCGCCAGCTGGATGGCCACGTCGATGATCATGTCCTCCTGGCCGCCGACGTAGCCGAGCTCGCCGCACCGGCGCAGGATCTCGTGCGCCGGCACCTTGTAGCGCTCGGCGGCCCGCTCCGCGTGCAGCAGGAACGAGGAGTACACCCCGGCCCAGCCCTGGACGACGGCGTTGCGGTCCATCTTCGGCCAGCGGTGCAGGTACGGGTGCACGACGTCCTCGGCGGCCTCCAGCAGGCCCAGCACGTCGAGCCCGGTGCTGATGCCGAGCCGGTCGAACACCGCGGCCATCACCTCGGTCGGCGTGTTGCCGGCGCCGGCGCCCAGCGCGCACAGCGAGCCGTCGATGTAGCGCACCCCGGCCTCGTAGGCGAGCACCGAGTTAGCTACGCCGAGGCTCAGGTTCTGGTGGCCGTGGTAGCCCACCCAGGCCTCGTCGCCGACCTCCGCCACCAGCGCCTCGAACCGCGCCTTCGCCTCGTGCATCAGCAGCGCGCCGGCCGAGTCGGTGACGTACGGGACCTGGCAGCCGGCGTCGACCATGATCCGGGCCTGCTTGGCCAGGTTCTCCGGCGGCGTGCGGTGCGCCATCATCAGGAAGCCGACGGTCTCCATGCCCAGCTCCCGCGCGGCGGCGAAGTGCTGCGGCGAGACATCGGCCTCGGTGCAGTGGGTGGCCACGCGGACCATCTGGGCGCCGGCGTCGTGCGCCCGCTTGAGGTCGTCCACCGTGCCGATGCCGGGCACCAGCAGCACCGCGATCGTGGCCTGGCCGGCCTCCTCGCGGGCGGCGGCGATCAGCGCCATCTCGTCGGTGTGGGAGAAGCCGTAGTTGAACGAGCTGCCGCCCAGCCCGTCGCCATGGGTCACCTCGATCACCTCGACGCCGGCGGCGTCCAGCGCGCGCACGGTGTCCCGCACCTGCGACTCGGTGAACTGGTGCGCCATCGCGTGCGAGCCGTCCCGCAGCGTGGTGTCGGTGATCCGGACGTCGTGCCGCAGTGCCGGGCGCCCCGGTGCCTTGTCGGTGCTGGTCGGCTGGCTGGTCGGCTGGCTGGTCGGCTCGGTCATGCCTGTGCTCCCTGTGCTCCGCGCTCGGCCAGCTTGTTCTCCGCCATGAGGGCGCCGACCCTGGCCGCGGCGGCCGTCATGATGTCCAGGTTCCCCGCGTACGGCGGCAGGTAGTCGCCGTTGCCCTTGACCTCGAGGAACACGGCCACCCGGCCGTGGTCGCGCCACTCGGGCCGGGGTTCGTCGAACTGCGGCTCGGCACGCAGCGTGTAGCCCGGCACGTACTGCTGCACGTCGGCCACCATGTCGTGGATCGAGCGGATCAGCGCGGCCCGGTCGGCGTCCGCCGGGATCATGCAGAACACCGTGTCCCGCATGATCATCGGCGGCTCCACGGGGTTCAGGATGATGATCGCCTTGCCGCGCTCGGCGCCGCCCACCTGCTCGACGGCGCGCGCGGTGGTCTGCGTGAACTCGTCGATGTTCGCCCTGGTCCCGGGCCCGGCGCTGCGCGAGGCCACCGAGGCGACGATCTCCGCGTAGGGCACGGTGACCACCCGGGACACCGCGGCCACCATCGGGATGGTCGCCTGGCCGCCGCACGTGATCATCGAGACGTTCGGCGCGGCCAGGTGCTCGGTCAGGTTGACGGCCGGGCAGACCATCGGCCCGACGTGCGCCGGGGTGAGGTCCACCGCCTGGATGCCGGCCTCGGCGTAGCGCGGCGCGTTGGCCAGGTGCGCGGCGGCCGAGGTCGCCTCGAACACGATCTCCGGGAGCGGGTCCTGGCGCAGCAGCCAGTCGACCCCCTCCGCCGACGCGGTGACGCCCTGGTTGCGGGCCCTGGTCAGGCCCTCGGACTCCACCACCCCGACCATGTAGCCGACGTCGAGCACCGTGCTGCCGCGCAGCTTGGCCAGCAGGTCGGTACCGATGTTGCCCGGCCCGACGATTGCCGCCGTCACCTTCATTCCCGCCATGCCCGCACTGTCCTACCGGCCGGCGCCGCACCCAAGGCGAGCGTTCCGATGAGTGGAACGGTGCGCCATGATGACTCCATGGTCGACGTAGCGGGCTCCCCGCGCGCAGCGGGGACGGAACCGCCGAACTCGGTGCTGGGCCGCGCGTTCACGCTGCTCACCGCCTTCCGGGTGGGCGACGCCGAGCTGACGCTGGCGCAGCTGTGCCGGCGCACCGGGCTGCCCAAGGCCACCGCGCACCGGCTGCTCGCCGAGCTGGCCGCCTGGGACGTGGTCGAGCGGACGCCGACGGGGCTGCGGCTGGGCATGCGGCTGTTCGAGCTCGGCCAGCTGGCGCCGCGGCAGCGTGGCCTGAGGGAGGCCGCCGCACCGTTCCTCGCCGATCTGTTCGAGGCCACCCACGAGACCGTGCACCTGGCCATCCTGGACGTCGGTAACCCACCGGAAGTCGTCTACCTGCACAAACTCGACGCCACGTCCGGGCCGAAGATCCCGTCGCGGATCGGCGGCCGGATGCCGGCGCACTGCACCGGCGTGGGCAAGGCGATGCTCGCGTTCGCGCCGAGGGCGGTGCTGGAGCAGGTGCTCGCCGCCGCGCTGGCCCGCCGCACGCCGAGGACCGTGATCGCGCCGGGCCTGCTGGACCGCGAGCTGGCCGCCGTCCGCGAGCACGGGGTGGCCGAGGAGCACGAGGAGTCCACCGTGGGCATCGCCTGTGTAGCTGCCCCGGTGCTGGACACCGCCGGCCGGGCGGTCGCCGCGATCTCGATCACCGGCTGGGCCAACCGGCTGGACACCGCGCGCTTCGCCCCGGCGGTGCGCACCGCCGCGCTCGGCCTGGCCCGCACGCTGCGCGCCGGCGGCGCGGCGCCGCGCTGAACCGGCGATCCGGCTGAGTGCAGGGTGTCGGCACCGAACAACAACTTGCTGGTTGACTGACAAGTAATATAAGCTCCGAATTCGGCGACGGTGCCCGGGAGGACGGCGATGACATCAGTGCTGGATCGGTCGGTGGAGGGTCCGACAGGGCTCGTCGGCGGTGTCTGCGGTGGGTGTGGGTTCGTGTTCTTCCCCGACCAGCGCTACGGGTGCGAGCGCTGCGGTCGGCATGGCGATGACCTGCGGGCGCGCACGCTGGCCGGGCGCGGCACGGTGCTCGCGGCGACCGTGGTGAAGCTGCACGCCGACCCGAGACGCACCGCCCCGTTCACCGTGCTGCGACTGCGCCTCGACGACGGGCCGGTGGTGCGGGCGGTCGCGGTGGACGGCGCCGAGGTAGCCGTCGGCGGGCGGGTCGAGGCGGTCCTGGTGCCCATCCCCGAGGGCGCCGACGAACTGCTCGGCCTACGGTTCGCCCCGGAGCTCGCGGGCGGGTGCGCCTGATGGCGGGCCAGCTCGGGGACCTCCGGCCGGTCTACGTGGTCGGCGTCGGCTGGCACCGCTACCAGCCGCTGAGCGACACCAGCTACGTCGAGCTGGGGCTCACCGCGGTGCGGGCGGCGCTGGCCGACGCTGGTATCGAGTGGGCCGGGGTCGACGAGTCGTTCATCGGGACCGGGCTGCTGGGCATGGCGGTGGGCCAGCCGATGCTGCGGCACCTGGGTGCGCTGGGCCGCCCGGTGGTGCACGTGGAGAACGCCTCGGCGTCCGGCTCCGCGGCGTTCCGGCTGGGCTGCGTGAACGTGGCCGCCGGGCTCAGCGAGGTGGCACTGGTGCTGGGGGTGGACAAGCCGGCCAAGGTCTACCGGGCGCCGACCGGGGTACCGCCGCTGGCCGAGGACGCGATCGTGCCGTTCACCCACTTCAGTCTGCTCGCCGAGGAGTACGTGGACCGGTACGGCGCCTCGGCCGAGGACATCGCCATGGTCGCGGTGAAGAACCACGGCAACGGGGCGCGCAACCCGCACGCGCACCGGCAGCGGGCCCGCACGCTCGAGGAGGTGCTGGGCGGCAAGCAGGTGGCTGGCTCGCTGACTTCGCTGCAGTGCTGCCCGGTCGGTGAGGGCGCCGCGGCGGTGCTGGTGGCGTCCGAGGCGGGCATCCGGGGGCTGGGGATCGACCCGGCGAAGGCGGTGCGGGTGGCGTCGTCGGCGGCGGTCACCGAGACGGCGATCTCGTCGGACCAGCAGGTCACGGCCGACGTGATCGGACGGGCGCTGAGCGACGCGCAGGTCCCCGCGTCGGCGGTGGACGTGTTCGAGCTGCACGACGCGTTCACCATCGAGGAGGCGCAGTACGTGGAGGCGGCCGGCATCTGCCAGCCAGGCAAGTACTTCCCGCTGCTCAGGCAGGGGGCATTCGACATCGGTGGGCAGTGCGCGGTGAGCCCCTCCGGGGGGTTGATCGCGATGGGCCACCCGATCGGGCCGACCGGCGTGGGTCAGATCGGCGAGCTCGCGCTGCAGTTGCGCGGCGCCGCCGGGGCACGCCAGCACCTGGGCGCCCGGGTCGGCCTGGCGCACCTGGTCGGCCTCGGCGGGGTCGGCTACGCGCACGTGCTGGTCCAGCCGTGACCGGGCTGGAGCCGGGTGTGCGGCGGACCGGTCCGCCCTCGCGGCTGCCCGAGGGCATCACCGCCCGCCTGCGGGTACCGGTGATCGCCGCGCCGATGCTCGGAGTGTCAGGGCCCGACCTCGTGATCGCGGCCTGCCGGGCCGGCGTGGTCGGTGCCTTCCCGACGCTCAACCCCCGCTCCGCCGGCGAGCTGGACGCCTGGTTGACCCGCATCGATGCGGGCTTGGCCGATCTGGACGGAGCAGCCGCGCCGGTCTGCCCGAACCTGGTCATGCGCAGCCCGCGACTGCACGAGGACGTCGAGGTCCTGGTCCGGCACCGGGTCGAGCTGGTGATCACCAGCGTCGGCTCGCCGGCACCGGTGATCGGTCCGCTGCGCGACGCCGGGGCTCTGGTGCTCGCCGACGTGGCCAGCTTGGAGCACGCGCGCAAGGCGGTGGATGCCGGCGCCGATGGGCTGGTGCTGCTGGTCGCCGGGGCCGGCGGGCAGACCGGCTGGCTCAACCCGTTCGCCTTCGTGCGGGCGGTGCGCGAGTTCTACGCCGGCCCGGTGGTGCTGGCCGGCGGCATGAGTGACGGCGTGGCGCTCGCGGCGGCCCGGCTGCTGGGCTGCGACCTCGGCTACATCGGCACCCGGTTCATCGCGACGCCGGAGAGCATGGCTGACGACGACTACCGCGCCATGCTGGTCGGGTCCACCATGGACGACGTTCTACTGACCAGGGCGTTCAACGGCCTGTGGGGGAGCTTCCTGCGCCCGTCGGTGGTGCGCGCCGGGCTGGACCCGGATCGGCTGGACGAGATGGTGACCTCGGAGGCGGCCGCCGCCCGGTTCGGCAGTGGGGGCAGTGGGGGCGCGCGGCGCTGGTCCGACATCCGCAGTGCCGGGCACTCCGTTGCCGGCGTCCGGGCGGTGGAGAGCGTCGCCGAGATCGTGGCGCGCACCCGGCGCGAGTACGAGTCCGCGATGGCGCCCGCACCTCCGTGGAGCCCGGCTCCCCGGCCGGGGTCGGTCGAGGCCTGGGCTGCCGAGGCGCCCCACCGAGCAGTCCTGTTCGAGGGCGACCGGTCGATGACCTGGGCCCAGATCAACGACGCGGCGGACGGCCTGGCCGACGGGCTCGCTAGGCGCGGGGTTCGCGCCGGCGACATCGTCGTGGTGCGTACCCAGATCCGGCTGGAATGGGTCGTGATCGACGCCGCGTTGGCGAAGCTGGGTTGCCTGCTGCTCGGGCTGAACTGGCGGCTGACCCCGGACGAGGTGCGCTACGTGCTGGCCAACAGCGGCGCGCGAGCGGTGATCTGCGACGACCCCGACCCGGCTCCCCTGGCCGGCGCATTCGACGGAGCCGAGCTCGTCGCCGCGGTCTCGCTCGACGCCCGCGCCGACGGGTTCCAGCACTACGCCGACCTGGTGGCCGGTCCGCCGGTACGCCGGATCTCGGTCGCCGAGCCCCGGCTGGTGATCTACACCTCCGGCACCACCGGCCTGCCAAAGGGCGTGGTGATGGCGCCTCGGCCGGGGTTGGAGCGGGAGGCGGCGGAGTACCTCGCCGACGTGGCCGCGAGATCGTCCCGCCGGCCCGGCGACGTGTACCTGGCGACCATGCCGTTCTCGCACGGCGCCGGCCCTGGCCACGTGCGGGGTGCGCTGCGCGCCGGGGCCCAGGTGGTGTTCCTGCGCCGGTTCGACGCCGAGGCGGCGCTGGTGCTGATGGTCCGTCGCGGGGTCACCACCTGGGCCTCGGTGCCCACCATGCTCAAGCGGATCGCGGCGCTGCCCCAGGACGTGCTCGAAGCGCACCGGCCGGGCACGCTGCGCCACGTCAGCACCGGCGCGGCACCGGTCGCCGCCGCGCTCAAGCACTGGGTCGCCGGCTACTTCGGGGACGTGCTCCACGAGGGCTACGGCGCCACCGAGGTCGGCATGATCACGCACGCCGCGCCGGAGATGCGGGTCGACCGGCCCAGCTCGTCGGGTCTGCCGCACCGGCACGTCACCCTCGACATCCGGGACGCCGGCGGTGGTTCGCTGCCGGCCGGGCGCACCGGGGAGATCTGGGTGCGGACCCCGGTGGTGATCAACAGCTACCTCAATGGCGCGCCGCTGGGGCCGGACGTGCTGGACGCGGTGGGTTTCTTCCGCACCGGCGACATCGGCCACCTCGATGAGCAGGGCTACCTGTTCATCACCGACCGGGCCAAGGACATGATCGTCAGCGGCGGGGTGAACCTCTACCCGGCGGAGATCGAGGCGGCGCTGCTGACCCACCCGAAGGTGCAGGACGCGGCGGTGATCGGCATCCCGGACGAGGAGTTCGGCGAGCAGGTCAAGGCGTTCGTCGAGCTCAAGCCCGGTCAGTGGGCCGAGCCGGCGGAGATTGCCGAGGGCGTCGCGGACCGGCTGGCCTCCTACAAGCGACCGAGATCGATCGACATCGTCGAGGAACTGCCGCGCAACCTGATGGGCAAGCTGCTCAAGAAGGACCTGCGGGCGCCCTACTGGGAAGGACGGGAACGTCAGGTATGAGCACGCCAGGTATGAGCACTGCACCGCACGACATTCTGGATCTGGGCGGGCGGGTCGCCCTGGTCACCGGGGCCGGCCAAGGTGTCGGCCGTCAGATCGCCCTGCACCTGGCCCGGCACGGTGCCGGCGGGGTCGCGGTCAACGACTACGTGCTGGACCGGGCCGAGGCGGTGGTCGAGGAGATCCATGCCGAGGGTGGCAAGGCCGTCGCCGTGCAAGCCGACGTCAGCGATTTCGACTCGGTCAAGGCCATGGTGGCCCGCACCGAGGAGACGCTGGGCGCCGTCGGGGTACTGGTCAACAACGCCGGCAACATGGGCGCGCACCCGACCCCGGAACTGCGCCGGCCGTTCTGGGAGACCGGGCCGGACGTGTGGCGACACGTCATCGGGGTCAACTTGGACGGCGTGCTCAACTGCGTCAGCGCGGTGGTGCCCGGCCTGATCGAACGCAACGCCCCCGGTCGGATCATCACGATCATCTCCGACGCCGGCCGGTACGGCGACTCCGGCCTGGAGATCTACGCCGGGGCGAAGGCCGGCGCGGCCGGGTTCAGCCGTGGCGTGGCCCGCACGCTCGGCCGCCATCAGGTCACCGCCAACTGCATCGCCATCGCCACCACCGAGACCCCGGCCACCGCCGCGCGAATGGCCGACCCGGTACTGGTCAAGAAGATGTTCTCCAACTACATCGTCCGCCGCCCAGGCCAGCCCACCGACGTCGCCAACATGGCGCTGTTCCTGGCCTCCGACGCCAGCTCCTGGATCACCGGGCAGACCTACCCGGTCAACGGCGGTTTCACCCTCGCCCTCTAGTTCGGAGCACACTCATGGCTGATTCAACCGATCTTGTGCTGGTCGAACGCCGGGGCCACATCCTGGTCGTCACGATCAACCGGCCGGCCGCCCGCAACGCGGTGGACCGGGCCACCGCGCGGCAGGTCGAGGCGGCGATGGACACCCTCGACGAGGATGCCGAGCTGTTCCTCGGGGTGATCACCGGGGCGGGCGGCACCTTCTCGGCGGGTGCCGATCTCAAGGCCGCCGCGCGCGGTGAGTCCGGCGCCACCGAGAAGCGGGGCGGCTTCGGGGTGTTCCGCCGCCCTCCGGCGAAGCCGTTGATCGCCGCCGTCGAGGGGTTCGCCGTCGGCGGTGGTTTTGAGCTGTGCCTGGCCTGCGACCTGGTCGTCGCGGCCCGCACCGCCCGGTTCGGACTGCCGGAGGTACGGCACAACGTGGTGGCCGTCGGCGGTGGCCTGTTCCGGCTGCCCCGCCGGCTGCCGTACCACCTCGCCATGGAGCTGGCCCTGACCGGCAGGTTCGTCGACGCCGAGTTCCTGCACCGCTGGGGTGTGGTGAACCAGCTCGCCGAGCAGGGGGAAGCGCTCGACGGCGCCCTCCAACTCGCCGAGTCGGTGTTGGTGAACGGCCCGACGGCGGTCGCCGCGTCGAAGGAGATCATGTTCCGGTCGACATCCTGGGCGACCGAGGAGCAGGCCTGGCAGGCACAGCTGCCGATCGCCCGCCCGGCCCTGGAGTCGGCCGACCGCACAGAGGGGCTCGCCGCGTTCGCGGCGAAGCGCACGCCGATCTGGCAGGGCCGCTGACTCCGGCCCCGACTCGCCACGTGGCCGCTCAGCCGGCCGGTTGACCGGCGAGCAACAGCGCGCGGACCATCACCTTTGCCAGCTGTACGGTGCGGTCCAGATCGACCGCGTCCGGGTCCGCCAGGTACTGCAGGGCGACACCGCGCAGGATGCCCTCGATCAGCACCGCCGTGGCCTCCACCTCGCTGTCACTGCCGACGCCGCCGGGTTCGGCGCGCGCGTCCCGCACCATGTCGGCGATGTGGCCGCGGGTGATCGCGTTGGTCTTGGCGACGGCGGGGCGCAGCCCGGGCGTCGAGGTCAGGCCCTCGACCAGGATCACGTACATCGCCCTGGCGTTCGCATCGCGGCTGCGCACTCCGCCGAAGTACACCTCGAACAGTCGGTCCAGGGCCGCCAGCCCGCGCGCATCGACGGCGTTCAGCTGCGCGGCGGCCCGCTCCCGGATAGTCGCGACCACGGCCTGCATGCAGGCCTCTTTGGAACCGAAGTGGTGGCTGACCAGGCCGCGGCTCAAGCCGGCCGCCTTGCCGATCTCGACCAGCGAGGTGCCCGCGTACCCGTGGCTGCCCAGCAGTCTGATCGCGGCCTCGATCAGGCGCAGCCGTGACTCGGCGCGCCGTTCCGCCTGGGTGCGGCGTTCGGTCACACCCGGAGCCTATCCAGCGGCGATGCCGGCCGCCGAAACCCCGTTTCCCGCTGCGGGTCTCTGACGATACCGCTAGCATCTGAATTCTCACGGAATTTGAATCGGTGGACGACCTACATCGGAGCGCGGCATGGCCCGGCTGACGCGGGAGCAGAGCAAGGCGCGCACCCGCGCGGCACTGATCAAGGCCGCCCGGGTTTTGTTCCTGTGCCGGGGCTACCAGGCGACCTCACTGGAGCAGGTGGCGGAGGAGGCCGACTACTCCAAGGGCGCGGTGTACTCCAACTTCCGGGGCAAGGAAGAGCTCTGCCTCGCCGTGCTCGACGACATCAACCACCGCGAGGTGGGCGAGCTGGTCGAGCTGCTCAACGCGCCGTCCGACTTCGAGACGGCGCTGCGGGCGCTGGACGGCTGGGCGGAGCGGGTGCTGGGCAGTGAGAGCTGGACCGTGCTCGGCGTGGAGGCCGTCGCCGCCGCGCACACCAGCCCCGGCCTGCGGGAGCAGCTGGCCCACCGGGACGAGGAACTGGTCGGCCAGCTCGCCGCCGCGCTGCGCCGGGCCGTCGAGGCGGGCCGGATCACGCTCAGCGGCACGCCGGAGGACGTCGCGGTGATCCTGATCGGCACCGGGATCGGCCTCGGCCTGCAGCGCGCGGTGAACCCGGCGGTCCGGTCGGGGCTGCTCGGCCAGGCCGCCCGCGCGCTGATCCACCCGGCGGGCCCCGCCGGCGGCGCCACCCCGTCCGACGTTCGAACCGCGACCACAGCCCACTGAACCTACGGAGGCACCAGATGGACACCAGCAAGATCGAGCAGATCCCGGTCGTGAAGGCGATCGGGCTCAAGGCGCTGCACCTGCACCAGGCGATCTACGAGCGCACCGACGGCCGGCTCGGGCACAACCTGCTCGGCACACCCTGCCTGCTGCTGCGCACCACCGGCGCCAGGAGCGGGGTCGCCCGCACCAGCGGCCTCGTCTACGCCAAGGACGGGGCGGACTACCTGGTCGTGGCCTCGTACGGCGGCGCGCCGAAGGCCCCGGGCTGGTACCACAACCTGCTGGCCAAGCCTGGGGTGGAGATCCAGGTCGGCACCGCGCGGCACCAGGTGACGGCTCGATCGGTAGTGCCCGGCGACGCCGACTACGAGCGACTCTGGGACATCGTCAACAGGTCGAACGCGGACCGCTACCGCGGCTACCAGCGGGCCACCACCCGGCCGATCCCGGTGGTGGTGCTGACCCCGGCGGCCTGACCGGGCGGGGCGGGCCCCGGTCGGCCCCGCCCCGGGCTACGCCTCGAGGTCGAACTCGGCGTTGCGGACGCCGGCGAGGAAGGCCCGCCACTCCCTCGGGTTGAACTCGTGCGCCGGCTTCATGGGGTCCTTCGAGTCGCGCAGCGAGATGTTGCCGTTCGTCAGCCGGCTCACCTCCACGCATCCGCCGTTGCCCGAGAAGCTGCTCTTCATGTACCGCCCAATGGGGATCATCGTTTGTCCTTCGGGGGAGCGAAGTCGGACATGATCTTCGCCAGGAACTCCCGCGAGTCGGCGGGGTCCATGGCGCTGTGGCTGACCGAGTCGAAGAGCCGCAGGTATTCGAGGACGCTGGACTCTTCCTCCAGGTACCGATCGCCCGAGTGGGTCTCGATGCTGACGATGTCCCGGTCGATCTCGTCAGCGAACTGGAAGATGGTGAACATGCCCATCAGGCCGGCGTGCGCGCCGGCGTCGAAGGGCAGGATCTGGATCGTCACGCGGCGGCTGTCCGCCAGCTCTCTGAGCCGGTCCAGCTGCTGCCAGGTCTCCTCTTCGGAGCCGATGATCCGGCGCACGGCCGCCTCGTCGATGACGGTGATCAGGCGGGTCGGGCTGTCGGAGCCGAGTAAGTTCTCCTGGCGCCGCTTGCGGATCTCGACGAGCTGGGCGATGTGCCCGGGGTCCTTCTTCGGTGGGATGGCCGCC
This sequence comes from Pseudonocardia sp., assembly GCA_036272155.1. Taxonomy (GTDB): domain Bacteria; phylum Actinomycetota; class Actinomycetes; order Mycobacteriales; family Pseudonocardiaceae; genus Pseudonocardia. The sequence continues at coordinate 17,656 of DATAZG010000036.1, read as the reverse complement.
AGGACGTGCGCCGCGTACTCGGGGGTCTGGAGCAGCCCGGGAATGACCGTCTGGGCGTAGGTGCGGATCGTCGAGGCGCCGGACTCGAAGTCCAGGTAGGCGTCGAGCGGCTGTGAGATGACCTCGGAATACTCTTTCCACCACGCCTGCCGGCGGCCGGTGCTCATCCACCTGCGCAGGCGTTCCGCCTCCGGCGGGTCCACCTCGTAGTAGGCGATCAGGTCGCGGATGTCCCTGGGCTGGGGGACACCCTGTCCGTTCTCCAGCCGGCTGAGCTTGGACGTGGAGATCAGCGTGTCCTCGGCTACCTGCTCCAGCGTGCGGGTGTCGCGCAGGCGGCGCAGCTCGGCCCCGAGGCGCCGCCTGGGCAGCAGCGGGCCCTCGGCCTTCGCCATGACACCTCCACGGTCCGCGAGCAGAGGCTGCGCAACCACAACAGTCTCCTCTCGCGAGACCCAACTATCAAAGGCCTGTTTGGGTACGCCCACGATCGGGTACTCATTACGCACACCCTAGCACCAGATTTCATATGGGAATCCCAAAATGGACTTGTGTATGGGTGTTGCGGATGCGATCCTGTGGCTGGGCTCCCATCGCCGCCTCCGGCGACGACCCGCTCGGAGCCTCCCCACAGAAGGGGGCGTGCTCATGACCACGCCAAGGGGTAAGCGGGAATCGGCCGGGCGCCTGCCCGGCCCGTACGACCGGCGGTGGCCGCAATGAGCGCCGAGGCGGTCCTGACCGTCGGCTACGTGCTGTGGACCCTGGTCACGGTGGCGATCTACCTCGCCTACCGTGTCGACACCCGGGCCCGGCACGACGCCTGGCTGCGGATCGAGGAAGAGCGTCGCAAGCTCAGTGACGAGTGGCGGACGCTCCGATGAGCGCCGGGACGCTGCTGGTCGCCGGGTTCGTCGTGACGGTGCTGGCCTACCTCGCCTACCTGTACGGGGCACCGGCCCGGCGGGCGCACTGGCGGCTGATCGCCGAGGAGCGGCGCCGGCTGTGGGACGCCCACCGGAGGCTCGAGCGCTACGAGCGGGACCGGCGCCACCCCGACGACATGGCGGAGCTGGCCGACTACCTGCGGGACCGATAGGGAACTGTCGGATCGCACAAGGGGTGACCTGGTTGCCGATGCGCGATTCGTGTCTCCGGTGAGTACCCCCGCCGGGGACCGGACCTGCATCGTATGGCCCAGGTCACTCCCGATCAGGGCCGCGCGGAGTCAGTGCCGAGTAAAGGCTTCGCGGGCCGGGCGGGAGTGGGCAGGACGGCGCAGCCGGCGCCGTCCCCGGCCCCCATGAGGTAAATCCCATGACCATCGGCAAACCCACCGCCGGCAAACCCCCAGCAGGCAAACCCGCGACGAGGCGGACCCACCCGGTCGACGAGCTGCTGCCGGTCGGCAAGCTCGCGGTGTACGGCTTCCAGCACGTGCTGGCCTTCTACGCCGGCGCCGTGGTGGTGCCGATCCTGCTCGCCGGCGCGATCGGGCTGTCCGAGCGCGAGCTGATCCACCTGATCAACGCCGACCTGTTCACCTGCGGCATCGCCTCGATCATCCAGTCGGTCGGGTTCTGGAAGGTCGGGGTGCGGCTGCCGCTGCTGCAGGGCGTCACGTTCACGGCGGTGTCCCCGATGATTGCCATCGGGCTGGCGGCCGGCGGCGGCACCCAGGGCCTGCTGGTGATCTACGGCTCGGTCATCGTGGCGGGGCTGGCGACGTTCTTCGTCGCGCCGTTCTTCAGCCGGCTGATCAGGTTCTTCCCGCCGGTGGTGACCGGTTCGGTGATCCTGATCATCGGCCTGGCGCTGCTGCCGGCGGCCGCCTCGGACGCCGTCGGTGGCGCCGCCCACCCGGACCCGACGAGCTCCCGCAACCTGGCGTACGCGCTGGGCACGCTCGCGCTGATCGTGGTCATCCAGCGGATCTTCAAGGGCTTCCTGGCCACCGTCGCGGTGCTGGTCGGGCTGGTCGTGGGGACCGGGGTGGCCTGGGCGCTGGGCGACGCCACGTTCGGCGCGGTCGGTGAGTCGGCCTGGTTCGGGGTGACCACGCCGTTCTTCTTCGGGATGCCGAAGTTCACCGTGGCGGCGATCATCTCGATGGTCGTGGTCATGCTGATCACCGCGGTGGAGACGACCGGCGACGTGTTCGCCACCGGGGAGATCGTGGACCGGCGGATCGGCCGCGCGGACATCGCCAGGGCACTGCGCGCGGACGGGCTGGCCACGGTGATCGGCGGCGTGCTCAACTCGTTCCCGTACACGTGCTTCGCGGAGAACGTCGGGCTCGTCCGGCTGACCAGGGTGACCAGCCGGTACGTGGTCGCCGCCGCCGGTGTGATCATGATCCTGATCGGGCTGGTGCCGAAGGCCGGCGCGGTCGTGGCCGGCATCCCGTCGCCGGTGCTGGGCGGGGCCGCGCTGGCCATGTTCGCCACGGTCGCGGTGGTCGGCGTGCAGACGCTGTCCCGGGTGGACTTCCACGACCACCGCAACGTCGTGATCGTGGCGTCCAGCGTCGGCCTCGCGCTGCTGGTCACCGCGCAGCCCGACCTGGCCAAGGCCGTGCCCGGCTGGGCGGAGGTCATCTTCGGTTCGGGCATTACCCTCGGCAGCTTGACCGCGATCGTGCTCAACGTCGTGTTCCACCACATCGGCAAGGACTTCGGCCCCGCCGTGGCGGGCACCCCTGGCGCGGGTTCGGTGCGGCTGGACCAGGTCGACCGGATGAGCCGGGAGGAGTTTGTGCAGACGTTCGGGCGGCTGTTCCAGGGGCCGACCTGGGTGGTCGAGCGGGCCTACGAGCACCGGCCGTTCGCCGACACCGGGCAGCTGCGCGCCGGGTTCCAGGAGGCGCTGTTCTCCGGCACCCGGGGCGAGCAGCGCGACCTGATGGCGTACTACCCCGACCTCGGCGGCGACCTGGTGGCCGACGGTGAGGCCGGCGAGGACTCCACCCGGGACCAGTCCAGCGCCGGCCTGACCAGGCTGGCCGAGGTCGACCAGGCCGAGTTCGGCCAGCTCACCGCGGCGTACCGGGAGCGGTTCGACATCCCGCTGATCGTCTGCGTTCGCGACGCCGAGAAGCGGGAGGCCATCCTGCGGGACGGCTGGCGCCGGCTGGCGAACTCGCCGGCCCAGGAGCACGCGGCCGCACTGATCGAGATCGCCAAGATCGCCAACCGCCGGTTCCAGGACCAGGTGGCGGAGGCAAACCCCATCCACAGTGCCCGTACGCGGGCCTTCGGCCAGGAGAGCACGTGAGTCTGGACTCCTTCAACGCGCTGCCCGAGGCTGCCGCGGTACAGCGGCTGCTCGACTGCTGCGCGGCGCCCCGCTGGGCCGGCGAGGTGGCGGCCGGCCGGCCGTACCCCTCGGTCGAGGCGCTGCAGGCGGCCGCCCGGCACGCGCTGACCGACGCCGATGTGACCGCCGGCCTGGCCGGGCACCCCCGGATCGGGGACCGGACGGGCGACGAGCGGTCGCGGCGTGAGCAGCGCGGGGTGGCCGGCGCGGACGCCGACCTGCTCGCCGCGCTGGCCGCCGGCAACCGGGCCTACGAGCAGCGGTTCGGGCACGTCTACCTGGTCTGCGCCAGCGGGCGCCGCGCCGGCGAGCTGCTCGACACGCTGCACGGCCGGCTGGACAACGACCCGGCCACCGAGCGCGGCGTGGTGCGCGCCGAGCTGGCCGCGATCAACCGGCTGCGGCTGGAGCGGCTGCTCGGCGAGCTGACCCCGACCGGGGCCGTCCGATGAGCCTGTCCACGCACGTGCTGGACGCGGGGCTGGGCCGCCCGGCCGCCGGCGTGTCCGTCCGGTTGGAGCGCGCCGGGGCCGGGTCCGAGGCCGGCGGATGTCTGGCCGAGGCCAGCACGAACTCCGACGGTCGGGTGCCGGACCTCGCGGCGGAGCTGCCCGTGGGCGACTATCGACTCACCTTCGGTACCGGCGGCTACTTCGCCGCCACCGGCCAGCGGGGGTTCTACCCGGAGGTGGTCGTGACGTTCACCGTCACCGACCCGGCGCGGCACCACCACGTGCCGCTGTTGCTGTCCCCGTTCGCCTACTCGACGTACCTCGGGAGCTGAGATGAGCTCGAACCCCCGCATCGTGCTGGCCGACAACCAGTACGGCAAGGCGGAGACCCGGGTGGTCCGGATCTACCGCGACACCGACCGGCACGAGCTCCGCGACGTCAATGTGTCCACCGCGCTGCGCGGGGACTTCGGCGACGCCTACCGGACCGGTGACCAGGCCAAGGTACTGCCCACCGACACCCAGAAGAACACCTGCTACGCCTACGCCAAGGAGAAGGGGCTGCGTGAGATCGAGCAGTACGCGCTCAGCCTGGGCCGGCACTTCGTCGCCGACGTGGCGCCCGTGAACGGCGCGCGGATCGAGGTCGAGGAGTACAGCTGGGACCGCGTCGAGGTGGACGGGCGCGAGCACGACCACACCTGGGTGCGGCGCGGCTCCGAGGTGCGCACCACCGTGGTCACCGTGCAGGACGATCAGGCCTGGGTGGTGTCCGGGCTGCGCGACCTGGTGCTGCTCAAGTCGACCGGGTCGGAGTTCGCCGGCTTCCTGACCGACGAGTACACCACCCTGCCCGAGACCCACGACCGGATCATGTCCACCTCGCTGGTGGCCAGGTGGCGGTACACCGACACCGAGGCGGACTGGGACAAGACCTGGGCCGACGTGCGGCGGCTCCTGCTGGAGCGGTTCGCCACGGTGCACTCGCTGGCGCTGCAGCAGACGCTGTGGGAGATGGGCAGCGCGGTGCTCCAGGCACACCCGGAGATCGCCGAGATCAAGCTGTCCGCGCCGAACCGGCACCACTTCGTCGTCGACCTCTCGCCGTTCGGGCTGGAGAACCCCAACGAGGTGTTCTACGCGGCCGACCGGCCGTACGGGCTGATCGAGTGTGCCGTGACCAGGGAGGACGCCCCGGACCCCGGCCTGGCGTGGGCCACCGTGCCCGGCTTCGCGTGACCGCCCGGATGAGCGGCGCCGACTCGCTGTGGCTGGCGGAGGCGGTCGAGCTGGCCGAGCACAACGTGGCCGAGGGCGGCGGGCCGTTCGGCGCGCTGCTCGTGGTCGACGACCGCCTGGTCAGCCGGGGCGTGAACCGGGTGACCAGGGACAACGACCCGACCGCGCACGCCGAGGTGGTGGCGATCCGGTCGGCCTGCGAGCGGCTGGCCGACTTCAAGCTGACCGGGGCGACGCTGTTCAGCTCCTGCGAGCCGTGTCCGCTGTGCCTGTCCGCCGCGCTCTGGGCCAGGGTGGACCGGGTGGTGTACGCCGCCGACCGGCACGACGCGGCCCGGGGCGGGTTCGACGACCGCGCCTTCTACGAGCTGTTCGAGACCGACCGGGCGGGCTGGCCGACGCCGGTGCTCGCGGTCGAGCTGCCGGGCCGGGCCGCGCCGTTCGACGCGTGGCTGGCCAGCGAGAGCCGCGTCCACTACTGACGGGTTGTGGTGCGGGGGCCGCGCGGACAGGAGGACGGCCACCTCGTGCGGGCTGCACGATGCGGCCGCCTCGCGCAGGGTGCACCGCCTGTGCCTGGGGACGGGGTGCTCGGGTACGGCTGTGCCCGGGTGCGTGTTCGGGCGGGGTGCGGCCTAGCGGGAGCGCAGCGCGAGGAAGATGTCGACGCGGTCCTCGAAGCGGCTGAGGTCGCGGCCGGTGAGCTCCTCGACGCGGCCGATCCGGTAGCGCACGGTGTTGATGTGCAGGTGCAGCAGCGCGGCGGCCTTGCTCCACGACCCTGAACAGCTCAGGAACGCCTCCAGGGTGCGGTAGAGGCCGGCGTCGTTGCGTGCGTCGTACTCCAGGATCGGGTCCAGCACCCGGGCGGCGAACGCGTGCCGCACGTCGTCCGGCACCGCCGCCAGCAGCGCGACGTGCGAGGTGACCTCGGCGTCCGCCACCACGGCGAGCGCGCCCGGCCTCGGTTTGGCCAGCTCGCGGGCGTGCCGGGCCTCGCGCAGCGCCCCGGACAGCGCATCGGCGCCGGACGGCCGGCTCAGGCCCACCGTCAGCCGGGCCGGTCCCAGCCCCGGCTCCAGCCGCCCCAGAGCCGTACGCAGCGCCGCGAGCGGCTCCTCACCCGCACCGGCGGCGACACCGCCCGGACCAGCGGTGACACCGCCGCTCGGACCCGCCGCGTGCATGGGCAGTAGCGCGACCGCGAGGCCGTCCGGGGTGGTGCCGACGACCGGCGGCCCGAGGTGCGCGGCGGCGTCGTCGAGCACGGAGCGGGCGACCTCGGTCAGGTCGGGGCGGTCCACGAAGCCGGCCACCGCGACCGCCACCGGCCGGTCCGGGTCGAGCCCGGCCTGGCGCAGCCGCGCCACGGTCTCCGGCCGGCCGCCGGACCCGGCCGCGATCAGGCCCACGGCGTCGTCGGCGATGTCGCGGGCCACGCGCCAGCCCTCGGTGCGGCGGGCGCGGTCCAGGGCGGCGATGGCGACGAGCTCACCGACCGCATCGGCGACGTCCGGCTCCCACTCCGGCCAGGCGCCCTCGACCACCGCGAACCAGTAGGTCAGCCGCTGCTCCAGGGCGGGGCCGACGGGGAACACCGAGTACGCCGGCCGGCCGGGCACGATGGCGGGCAGCCGGTCGGCGGTCAGGAAGGCACGCACGATCCGGTCGACCGCGGCCCCACCGAGCGGGGCCGGGCCGGGCACGATCGCGCGCCCGGTCGGCGTGAGCACCCGGCAGACCAGCCCCGTCGCGTCGGAAACCTGGGTACTGAGCTCGTCGAGGCTCATGCCGCCGGCCACCGCGGTGAGCAACTGGCGCTGGCGACCCAGCCGGGCGGCGAGCCGGTCGCCCCGGGCCGCCGTCACGGACCGGATCACGTGCTCGGTGACAGCCGTGAACGACACGTCCTCCGGTACCGCGAGCAGCACCACCTTGTGCCGTTCGCACGCCTGCACCACGTCGTCCGGGATGCCGTGGAAGAACGCCTCACCGGCGGCCAGCGCGGCCGCGCCGGCCGCCGCGATCTCCGCCACGAACCGCTCGCTGTCCGCCGCCTCGTGCCGCCAGACCAGGCCACTGATGACCAGCTCACCGCCCGAGAGGTAGCGGCCGGGGCTGCCCAGGTCGGTGCTGTACACCCAGCGCACCGGACGCTCCAGCGCGCCGCCCTGTCCCGCCAGCAGCCGCAGCCGCAGCTCGGGCACGTCGAGCAGTTCCCGAACCAGCATTGGAGGAACGTACAACCTCAGCGGCACCCCGCACCCGGCCTTTCGTGTGGCCGGCGGCTACTGCCCGGGCCCGCGCGGGGCTGTACTCGGTGCAGCACCCGGGGCCGTGCGGAACGGTCCGGGCCCCGATCGGCGGACGGATCGGACCTCGACGAGGAGAACCCGATGGACTTCCTGCAACCGAACACCTGGGCGGAGGCGCTGGCGGCCCGCGCCGAGCACCCCGGCGCGGTACCGATCTGCGGCGGGACCGACGTGATGGTGGAGCTGAACTTCGACCACCGCCGGCCGGCCGCCCTGCTGGACCTGACCCGGGTGGCGCGGCTGCGGGACTGGGGCACCGAGGACGGCCGGGTCCGGTTGGGCGCCGGGGTGACCTACGCGCGGGTGATCACCGAGCTGGGGCACCTGCTGCCCGGGTTGGCGATGGCCGCGCGGACCGTCGGCTCGCCCCAGATCCGCAACCGGGGCACCGTCGGCGGCAACCTCGGCGCCGCGTCCCCGGCCGGCGACTCGCACCCCGCGCTGCTGGCCGCCGAGGCGGAGATCGAGGTGGAGTCGGCGGCCCGGGGCGTGCGCCGGCTGCCGGTCACCGAGTTCTACACCGGCGTGAAGCGCAACGCGCTGGCCCCCGACGAGCTCATCGCCGCCGTGCTGGTCACCCCACCGACCGGGCCGCAGCAGTTCTGCAAGATCGGTACCCGCAACGCCATGGTGATCGCGGTGGCCGCGTTCGGGCTGGCCCTGCACCCCGACCGCGGCGCCGTGGGCACCGGGATCGGCTCCGCCGCGCCGACGCCTCGGCGGGCGGTTGACGCGGAGCGCTTCCTGGCCGGCGAGCTGGCGGCGGCCGGGCTGTGGGAGTCCCGGGGCGCGCTGCCGGAGGGTCTGGCCAGGGCGTTCGGCGAGCGGGTGGCCGCCGCGACGGCGCCGATCGACGACGTGCGGGGCAGCGCGGCCTACCGGCGCCACTCCATCGGCGTGCTGGCCCGCCGCGCCGCGACCTGGGCCTGGACCGACTACCGGAAGGCGGCCTGAACCATGCGTGTGACGACCACGGTGAACGGCACCGAGCAGGTCATCGACGACGTCTGGGAGGGCGAGAGCCTGCTCTATGTGCTGCGCGAACGTGCCGGGTTACCCGGTTCCAAGAACGCGTGCGAACAGGGTGAGTGCGGTTCGTGCACGGTGTACCTGGACGACGTGCCGGTGTGCGCCTGCCTGGTCGCGGCCGGCCAGGCGAACGGCAGCCGGGTGACCACGGTGGAGGGCCTCGCCGACGGTTCCGGCCCGGACGCCGAGCTCCACCCGGTCCAGCGGGCGTTCGTCGAGTGCGGCGCCGTGCAGTGCGGCTTCTGCACCCCGGGCCTGATCATGACCAGCCACGACCTGCTGCGCCGCTGCCCGCGCCCGTCCGACCCGGAGATCCGCGAGGCGCTGGCCGGAAACCTGTGTCGCTGCACGGGCTACGAGAAGATCCTGGACGCCGTGCGAAGCGCCAGCGGAGCACGCATTGACACCGTGCGAAGCGCCAGCGGAGCACGCATCGACACCGTCCGTTCGGTGGCGGGGGAGCAGGGGGAGCCGCGGTGAGCTCGTACGTGATCGAGAACGCGCACGTGGTGACCATGGACGGCGGTCGGGCCGAGTACGCCGGCGGCCACGTGGTCGTCGAGGGCGACCGGGTCACCGCGGTCGGTGCCGGTCGGGCACCGAGCGGACCGGCCGGGGCGCGGCGGGTGGACGCCGGCGGCTGCCTGGTCACCCCGGGGTTCGTGAACACCCACCAGCACCTCTACCAGTGGGCGACCCGGGGCCTGGCGGTGGACGAGACGCTGTTCGGCTGGCTCACCGAGCTGTACCCGGTGTGGGCCGGCATCGACGAGCACGCGGTGCACACGGCGGCCAGCGGCGCGCTGTCCTGGCTGGCCCGCACGGGGTGCACGACCAGCACCGACCACCACTACGTGTTCCCCCGCGACGGTGGCGACCTGCTGGCGGCGGAGATCGAGGCGGCGCGCGCGGTCGGGATCCGGTTCCACCCGTGCCGGGGCTCGATGGACCTCGGCCGCTCCGCCGGTGGCCTGCCGCCGGACGAGGTGGTGGAGGACCGGGACGCGGTGCTGGCCGCCTGCGCCGACGCCGGGGACCGCTGGCACGACCCGTCGCCGGGCTCGATGCTGCGGATCGCGCTGGCCCCGTGCTCGCCGTTCTCGGTGACCGCCGAGCTGATGCGCGACGCCGCCGAGCTGGCCCGCGCCCGCGGCCTGCGGCTGCACACGCACCTGGCGGAGACGCTGGACGAGGAGGACTTCTGCCGGGAGCGGTTCGGCTGCTCGCCGCTGGACTACGTGGACAGCCTGGGCTGGACCGGCCCCGACGTGTGGTTCGCGCACGCCGTCCATCTGGACGACGCAGCCGTGAAGCGCATCGGGGACACCGGGACGAGCGTGGCGCACTGCCCGTCGTCCAACGCCCGCCTCGGTGCCGGCATCGCCCGGTCGGCGGACCTGCGCGCGGCGGGTGTTCCGGTCGGCCTGGGGGTGGACGGGGCGGCCAGCAACGAGGCCGGCAGCCTGCTGGAGGAGGTCCGGCACGCGCTGCTGTTCGCCAGGGCGCGCGGTGGCCCACAGGCGCTGACCGTGCGGGACGCGCTGGAGATGGCCACGCTGGACGGCGCCGCGGTGCTGGGCCGCTCGGCGGAGATCGGGTCGCTGGAGCCGGGCAAGCTGGCCGACCTGGCGGTGTGGCGGATCGACGGCCTGGCGCACGCCGACATCGCCGACCCGGTGGCCGCGCTGGTGCTCGGCTCGCCGCCGCCGCTGGAGCTGCTGCTGGTCGGCGGCGCCCCGGTGGTCGAGCGCGACCACGTGCTCGGCGTCGACGAGGACACCCTCGCCCGCGAGACGACCGCCGTCCACCGGACCTTGATGAAGAAAGCCGGCCGGTGAACATGACCAGCACGCCGATAGGGACTACCGAAAACCCGCGAGTCGGGGATTTTGTCAGGGCGAGTCGGGATATTCGTCAGGCCGGCGGCCGCATCGGCGACAGCCCGCTGCGCCCGGACGGCACCCTCAAGGTGACCGGCGAGTTCGCCTACGCCAGCGACCTGTGGCACGACGACATGTGCTGGGGCGTCACGCTGCGCAGCCCGCACCCGCACGCCCGGATCCTCGGCATCGACCTCACCGAGGCGCTCAAGGTGCCCGGCGTCTATGCGGTGCTCACCGCCGCCGACGTGCCGGGGGAGAACTCCGTCGGCCTGGAGCACCTGGACACCCCGGTGCTGGCCGACGGCGTGGTCCGCTACCAGGGCGAACCGGTCGCGCTGGTGGCCGCCGACCACCCGGAGACCGCGCAACGGGCCGCCAAGCGGATCAAGGTGGACTACGAGGTGCTGCCCGCCGTGACCGACCCGAGGCGCGCGCTGGACGAGGACGCGCCGAAGGTGCACGACGGCGGCAACCTGGTCCGGCACCTGGTGTTGCGTAGAGGTGCGCAGAGCAAAGGCGCCCCGGTCGTGGTGGCGCTGGACTTCGAGGTAGGTATGCAGGACCAGGCATTCCTCGGGCCGGAGTCCGGGCTCGCGGTGCCCGCCGAGGACGGCGGCATCGACCTGTACGTGGCCACCCAGTGGCTGCACGTGGACCAGCAGCAGGTGTGCCGCGCGCTCGGCCTGCCGAAGGAGCAGGTGCGACTGACGCTGGCCGGGGTGGGCGGCGCGTTCGGCGGCCGCGAGGACCTGTCCATGCACGTGCACGCCTGCCTGCTCGCGCTGCACACCGGCAAGCCGGTGAAGATGTCGTACAACCGGGAGGAGTCGTTCTTCGGCCATGTGCACCGGCACCCGGCCTGGATGCGCTACGAGTTCGGCGCCGAGCGGGACGGCACGCTGGTCTACGCGAAGGCGGACATCCTGTTCGACGGCGGCGCGTACGCCTCGTCCACCGGGGCGGTCGTCGGCAACGGCGGCACCATGGGGCTCGGCCCGTACCGGATCCCGAGCGTGACCGTGGACTGCTACGGCGTGTACACGAACAACCCGCCGTGCGGGGCGATGCGCGGCTTCGGCTGCGTGCAGACGGCGTTCGCGCACGAGGCACTGATGGACGAGCTGGCGGACACCGTCGGCGTGGACCGGGTGGCGATCCGGCAGCTCAACGGCATGCGGGAGGGTGACCGGAACATCACCGGCCAGCTGATCGACTCCGCCGCGCCCGTCGCCGAGCTGCTGGCCATCGTGCGGGACATGCCGCTGCCGGCGGACCGCGCCGCCGACCCCGACCTGCGCGACCTGCCCGGCGGCGTCTCCAACACCACCCACGGTGAGGGCGTCCGGCGCGGCATCGGCTACGCGGTGACGTACAAGAACGTGGGCTTCTCCGAGGGCTTCGACGACTACTCCACCGCCCGGGTGCGCCTGGAGCTGGTCGCCGGCGAGCCGGTGGCCACCGTGCACACCGCCGCCGCCGAGGTCGGCCAGGGGCTGATCACCGTGGAGCAGCAGATCTGCCGCACCGAGCTGCGGGTCGAGCGGGTCGTGGTGCACCCGAAGGACACCGCGGTCGGCTCCGGCGGCTCCACCTCGGCGTCCCGGCAGACCTACGTCACCGGGGGCGCGGTCAAGGCGGCGTGCGAGGCGGTGCGGGCCCAGGTGCTGGCCAGGGCTTCGGCGCTGCTGCACCGGCCGGCCGCCGAGCTGTGGCTGGACGGGGAGAAGATCGTCGCTCTGGAGGCCGGCGGGGCCAGCGGCGAGGTCCTGGTGACCCTGGCCGAGGTGCTCGGGGACGACGCCGTGGACGAGACGGTGCGGTGGCGGCACCGGCCGACCCAGCCGATCGACCCCGAGACCGGGCAGGGCGACGCGCACGTGCAGTTCGCCTTCTCCGCGCACCGGGCGGTGGTCGACGTGGACGTCGAGCTGGGCCTGGTCAAGGTCGTCGCGCTGGACACCGCGCAGGACGTGGGCAAGGCGATCAACCCGGACGCGGTCATCGGCCAGATCCAGGGCGGCAGCGCGCAGGGTATGGGCCTCGCCCTGATGGAGGAAATCGTGGTCACGGACGGACGTGTGAGAAATCCGTCCTTCACCGACTACCTGATTCCGACCATCCTGGACATGCCACCGATGAAGATCGCGGTGCTCGAGTACGCCGATCCGCACGCCCCGTACGGGGTGCGCGGCGTCGGCGAGCCACCGACGATCTCGTCCGGGCCGGCGGTCGCCGCCGCGATCCGGGCGGCCACCGGCCAGGCACTGCACCGCGTGCCGATCCGACCCGAGCACATCACTGGAGTGTGAGATGCCCCGAATGTTCCTCAACGGGACCGCCATGTCCGGCGGCGCCGACCACCACCTGGTCGGCGGCGCCGAGCTGGTGGCCCGCACCACCACCGCGAAGCGCTACCGGTTCCACGCGGTGGACGGGCGCTACCCGGGTCTGGAGGACGTCGGGGAGGGCGGCGCGGCGATCGACGGCGAGGTGTACGAGCTGAGCTACGACCAGCTGCGCGAGGTGCTGCTGCCCGGCGAGCCGGCGGGGCTGGAGCTGGGCGTGATCGAGCTGGCCGACGGCTCCGGCTCGCTGGCCATGGTGCTGCGCCGCGAGTACCCCGCGCTGCCGCCGACCGAGGACATCTCCGACCTGGCCAGCTGGCGCACCTACCTGGCCAACCGATGAGGACCACCCGCCGCCCGAACACCCCGCCCCCACTCCCGCGAGTCGGGGATTTTGTCAGGGTGAGTCGCGGATTTTGTCAGGGCGCCGAACCGCGCGGAGGCGAGCAATGAGGACCGTCCTGCGGGCCGACCGGGCTGTGCTGAGCACACCGGACGGGCTGGTCGAGCGGCCGGCCGCCGTACTGGTGGACGGCGAGCGGATCGAGGCTGTGCTGCCCCGCGACGCCGAGGTGGCCGCCGACCGCGAGATCGTGCTGGCCGCCGACGAGGTGCTGCTGCCCGGCCTGGTGGACACCCACGTGCACGTGAACGAGCCCGGCCGCACGGAGTGGGAGGGCTTCGCCTCGGCGACCAGGGCGGCCGCCGCCGGCGGGGTCACCACGCTGGTCGACATGCCGCTGAACTCGCTGCCCCCGACCACCGACGCCGACGCGCTGGCCGTCAAGCGCAAGGCCGCCGGCGGGCAGTGCCGGGTCGACGTCGGTTTCTGGGGCGGTGCGGTGCCGGGCAACCTGGCCGACCTGGCGCCGCTGCACCGGGCCGGGGTGTTCGGGTTCAAGTGCTTCCTGCTGCCCAGCGGGGTCGACGAGTTCCCGCCGCTGGACCGCGAGGGGCTGGCCGCCGCGCTGGCCGAGGTCGCCGCTCTGGGCGCACTGATGATCGTGCACGCCGAGGACCCCGGGCTGGTCACCGACGCCGCCGGCCGCCGCTACGCCGACTTCCTGGCGTCGAGGCCCCGGGCCGCCGAGGACACCGCGATCGCCGGCCTACTGGAGCTGGCGGAGCGGACGGGGGCGCGAGTGCACGTGCTGCACCTGTCGTCGGCCGATGCGCTGCCCATGATCGCGGCGGCCAAGGCGGCCGGCCTGCCCATCACCGCCGAGACCTGCCCGCACTACCTGACCCTGACCGCCGAGGAGGTGCCGGACGGGGACACCCGGTTCAAGTGCTGTCCGCCGGTGCGCGAGGCCGGCAACCGGGACGCGCTGTGGGCCGGGCTCGCCGACGGGGTGATCGACCTCGTGGTCAGCGACCACTCGCCGTCCACCGAGGACCTCAAACGGCTGGACACCGGCGACTTCGGCGCGGCCTGGGGCGGCATCGCGTCGCTGCAGCTCGGGCTGCCGGTGGTGTGGACCGAGGCGCGCCGGCGGGGCCACAGCCTGGCGGACGTGCTGACGTGGATGTCCGCGCGCCCCGCCGCCCTGGCCGGGCTGTCCGGTAAGGGTCGGATCGCCCCGGGCGCGGACGCCGACCTGGTGGTGTTCGCCCCGGACGAGCCGTTCACCGTGGACGTCGGCCGGCTGCACCACCGCAACCCGGTCACCCCGTACGCCGGCCGCCCGCTGACCGGAGCCGTGCGCGCCACCTGGCTGCGCGGCACAGTGATCGAGACTGACACCGGCGCCGAGCCGCGCGGCCGGCTGCTGAGCAGAGACGAGGCCTGATGGACTGCCCTGCCTTCCATGAACTACCCGATCTTGCCGTGCGGTCGCTCGGGGGCAGCGTGGTGTACGCCAACGACGAGGCGTTCGCCCAGCGGGAGAACCTGATCACGCCCGGCCCGGCCCGGCACGACCGTGAGCTGTTCGGGCCGAAGGGCAAGGTCTACGACGGCTGGGAGACCCGCCGGCGCCGCGAGGCCGGCCACGACGAGGCAATCGTCCGGCTCGGCGCGCCGGGCATCGTGCGCGGCGTGGTCGTCGACACGGCCTGGTTCACCGGCAACTACCCCCCGGAGGCGTCGGTCGAGGGCATCGCCGTGGCCGGCCACCCCTCGGTCGAGGACCTGCTGGCCGCCGACGGGTGGCAGCCGCTGCTGCCGCGCAGCCCACTCAAGGGGGACGCGGCGAACGAGTTCGCGGTCAGCTCGACGCACCGCTGCACGCACGTCCGCCTGCGGATCTACCCGGACGGCGGCGTGGCCCGGCTGCGGGTGCACGGCACGGCGCTGCCCGACCCCCGGCTGCTGGACGCGCTCGGCGTCTTCGACCTGGCCGCGCTCGAGCACGGCGGCGTGGCGCTGGACTGCTCGAACCGCTTCTACAGCTCGCCGAACAACCTGCTGCTGCCCGGGCCGACCAGGTCGATGGGCGAGGGTTGGGAGACCGCGCGCCGCCGGGACGACGGCAACGACTGGGTGCACGTGCGGCTGGCCGGCGAGGCCCGGGTGCGGATCGCCGAGCTGGACACCTCGTACAACCTGCACAATGCACCGGGCTGGGCGTCGCTGCGCGGGCGCTCCGGCGGCGGCGAGTGGTTCGAGCTGCTCGGGCGCACGCCGCTGCGGCCGGACACCCGGCACCGGTTCCTGCTGGCCGGCGGCGACGCGAGCCACACGGCCGACACGGCCGAGCCGGTCGACGAGGTCCGGCTGGACGTCTACCCGGACGGCGGCATGGCCAGGTTGCGGCTGTTCGGCGAGCTCACCGAGGCCGGGCGCGCCGACCTCGCCCGCCGCTGGGCCGAGGCCGCGAGCTAGCGCCCCGCCGCCCGCCACCCCCGGCTCACGCCGCCCGCCGCGTGGGCCACCCCTCGAGACACGCAGGACCCGAGACCTGAAGGGCTGGGCTGACCCCCGATGACCCGCTACACCGCCAACTGTTCGATCCTCTTCCCCGACGTGCCGCTGCTGGAGCGGCCGGCCGCCGCGGCCGCCGCCGGCTTCGGTGCGGTGGAGTTCTGGTGGCCGTTCCCGGCCTCGGTCCCCGGTGACGCGGAGGTCGACGCCTTCGTGGCCGCCGTCCGCGACGCCGGCGTCGAGCTGACCGGCCTGAACTTCGCCGCCGGGGACATGGCGGCCGGTGACCGGGGCCTGGCGTCCTGGCCGGGGCGCGAGCAGGAGTTCCGGGACGCGGTGGCAGTCGCCGTCGGCATCGCCGGCCAGCTCGGCACCCGCGTGTTCAACGGGCTGTACGGCAACCGGATCGACAGCGCGCGCCCCGAGGACCAGGACGAGCTGGCCACCCGGAACCTGGCCGCCGCCGCCGAGGCCGCCGCCGCGATCGGGGCGACCGTCGTGCTCGAACCGCTCTCCGGCGCGAGCCGCTACCCGCTGCTGACCGCCGCCGACGCCCTCGCCGCCGCCGATCGGGTCGGCGCGCCGAACATCGCCCTGCTGGCCGACCTCTACCACCTCGCGGTCAACGGGGACGACCTCGCCGCCGTGATCGCCCGGCACACCGCCCGCATCGGCCACGTCCAGATCGCCGACGCCCCCGGCCGCCACGAGCCCGGTACCGGCGACATCAAGTTCGCGGAGCACCTCGCCGCGCTCGACGCCGCCGGCTACGCGGGCCGAGTGGGCCTGGAGTACCTCCCCACGTCCGCCGCCACGGCCTTCAACTGGCTCCCCCGCGAACACCGAGCGGAACACACCGAATGAGCAGGTCAACGGCCGTGAGTGGTAATGGTCGCTATAGCGACCATTACCACTCACAGGGTCTGAGCAGGGCAAACACTCTTGGAGGGGCACGATGAGCAACGACGAGCAGACCACCGTGGCGTTCATCGGCCTGGGGATCATGGGCGCGCCGATGGCGGGGCACCTGGTCGACGCCGGCTACCGGGTGGTCGGGTACAACCGGTCGCGCCCGGCGGTGGACCGGCTGGTGGCCAGGGGCGGCGAAGCGGCGGGCAGCGCGGGCGAGGCGATCGCCGAGGCCGACGTGGTGATCACGATGGTGCCGGACAGCCCGGACGTCGAGGCGCTGACCGTCGGCGAGCAGGGGTTCTACGCCGCCGCCAAGCCCGGCCTGCTGCACATCGACTGCTCCACCATCCGCCCCGACGTGGCCCGCCAGGTCGCCGAGGCCGGCGCCCAGCGGGGGATCCGAGTGGTGGACGCCCCGGTCAGCGGCGGTGAGGCGGGCGCCGTGGAGGGCGTTCTGTCGATCATGGTCGGTGGCGCGGAGGCCGACGTGTCCGCCGCGTTGCCGTACCTGACGGAGATGGGCAAGACGATCGTGCACGTGGGACCGGCCGGGTCGGGGCAGACCGTCAAGGCGGCCAACCAGCTCATCGTCGCCGGCAACATCGCCCTGCTCGCCGAGGCGCTGGTGTTCCTCGAGGCGCACGGGGTGGACACCGAGGCGGCCACCGAGGTCCTCGGCGGCGGACTGGCCGGCAGCACGGTGCTCAACCGCAAGGCCGCCGGGATGCGGGCCCGCAGCTTCGCGCCGGGTTTCCGGGTCGACCTGCACCACAAGGACCTCGGCATCGTCACCGCCGCCGCCCGTGAGGCCGGCGTGGCCATCCCGCTGGGTGCGACTGTCGCCCAGCTGATGGGGGCGCTGCGCGCGCAGGGCCACGGCGGGCTGGACCACAGCGCCCTGCTGCTGCTCGTCGAGCAGCTCTCGGGCCGCGCGACACACGACACCACCGATCGGGAGGGCTGAGCCATGGCTCGGATGCGCGCCGTCGACGCCGCTGTCGCGATCCTGCGCCGGGAGGGGGTCGACACCGTCTTCGGCCTGCCCGGCGCCGCGATCAACCCGTTCTACGCGGCGCTGCGGACAGTCTCGACCGACCCGGACCGCGCCATCAGGCACGTGCTGGCCCGCCATGTCGAGGGCGCCTCGCACATGGCGGAGGGCTACACCCGGGCGGCCGCCGGCAACATCGGCGTCTGCGTCGGCACCTCAGGCCCGGCCGGCACCGACATGATCACCGGGCTCTACTCGGCGTGGGCCGACTCGATCCCGATCCTGGCGATCACCGGCCAGGCCCCGGTGGCC
>DATAZG010000035.1:0-28912 GCA_036272155.1 Pseudonocardia sp. | reverse complement strand
GCTCGGGGCTACCACATTGCTCGGCCGGGCGGCGCAGCCTGACGAGATCGCGCAGGTGATCACGTTCCTGGCCTCACCGGCCTCGGCCTACGTCACCGGCGCCACGATCGCCGCCGACGGCGGCCGCACCGCCATCTGACCCGCGGAGTGGCCTACTCGGGAAGACCAGAGGCGGCTGGTCTCAGCGCAGTTCGAGCTCGTCGGCGACCCGGGCGACCTCGGCGCGGTCGTCGGTGCCGAGACCGCGGATCGGCAACGGCAGGTTCGGGTGGCCGACCAGGCCGAGCAGCTCCGCGAGCGCCGACACCACCCGGAGGCCGCCGTGCCGGGCGAACAGGTCCCACAGCGGTTGCAGCCGGTTCGACGCGTCCGTGGCGGCCTGGGCGGAGCCGGCGCGGGTGATCGCCAGCGCCAGCACCGGCAGGGTGCCGCCGAGGACCGAGTACCAGACCTGGCAGCCGGCGTTCAGCCCGGTCGCGGCGTGGGCGTCGCCGCTGATACCCACCGTGACCGCGGCGGGTAGTAGAGCGCGGATCCGGGTGACGCGTTCCGCCGCCTGTTCCGGGGTGGCCGGCATCCCGGGGATCTTGACCGAGGCCACGTGGGGCAGGCGCGCGACGCGGGCGTAGAGCTCTTCGCTGAAGGTGAAGTGGGTCGTGCCGGGGTTGTCGTAGACGACCAGCGGGACGGACACGTGCGCGGTCACGGTCTCGAAGAGGCCGAACACGTCGTCCTCGGTGAGTGCCTGGTACGACACCGGGGCCAGCAGCAGGGCAGAGGCGCCGGCCCGCTGGGCGTCCTCGGCCAGCTCCAGCACGTGCCGGGTGCGCAGAGCACCGATCCCGATCATGACCGGAACCGGCCCGGCGTGCCGTACGGCCAGCCCGGCGACCTGGGCGCGCTCCTCCCGGCTCAGGTACGGGTAGGAGCCGGTCGAGCCGAGCGCGGTGATCGAGTCGACCCCGGCGGCCCCGAGCCGTTCGACGAGCCCGGCGAACGCCTTCTCGTCGACGCGTTCGTCGGTGAGCGGGGTCAGCGGGAACGCACTGAGACCGGTGAACACGGCAGCTCCTCTCGTCCGGTTCAACCTATCCGTCCGCACGCTCCTGGGCGTCAAGCCGCTGTGCTCCGGCGGAGGGACCTGGGTAGGGCCGGCCGTCGCGGCGTCGGCTCCGGGACAACCCCGGTTCCACCCCTGACCGGCGGCGCGGCGTCGACCTGCACGAGGGGGTTCGGGTGGCGCTGCGCGAGCTGGTCAGACCTGGTACGACACCCCGGTGAGCTCCTCGGACAGGGCCCACAGGCGCCGCTGGATGGCCACGTCGTAGGACTGGGCGCTGGACATGACCAGGCGCGGGTGTCCGGCCCGCTCGCCGAGCCCGTCGGGGCCGTAGTACTGGCCGCCGAGCACGCCGGGATCGGTGGCGGCGCGCAGTGTGGGCAGCGCGCCCATGGCCGCGCTCTGGGTGAGCAGGCGCGCGACGAGGGGCTCGAACCGGCGGAGGACGGCGGGGGAGTTACGCAGGAGCTCGGTCTCGGAGAACCCCGGGTGCGCGGCGGTGGCAAGGGTGCTGGTGCCGTGCGCGGTGAGCCGGCGCTGCAGCTCGTAGGTGAACAGGAGGTTGGCCAGCTTGGACTGCCCGTACGCCCCCACCCGGTCGTAGGACCGCTCCCACTGCGGGTCGTCGAAGTGGATCCGGGCCCGGATCCGGTGGCCGATGCTGCTGACCGTGACGACCCGTGACCCCGGTGCGGCCAGCAGCCGGTCAAGCAGCAGCCCGGTGAGCGCGAAGTGCCCCAGGTGGTTGACCCCGAACTGCAGCTCGAAGCCGTCCCGCGTGCTCTGCCGGGGCGGGTACATCACCCCGGCGTTGTTGACGAGCAGGTCGATCTTCGGGTGCTTGTCACGCAGCTCCGCCGCGGCCGTCCGGACGGACTCCAACGAGGTCAGGTCGAGCGGCTGGACGGTGAGGTCGGCGCCCGGCGCGGCCTCGGTGATCCGGGCGGCCGCCCGCTTGCCCTTCTCGATGTCCCGCACGGCCAGCACCACCGACGCGCCTCGGGCCGCGAGCACGCGGGCGGTCTCGAACCCCAGGCCCGTGTTGGCACCGGTGACGACGGCCACCCGGTCCTGCTGCTCGGGGACGGTGTGCTCGGTCCACTTCTCGGCCATGGCTCCTCCACTATTTCGGGCTGCACTATTTCGGGCTGCACTATTTCGGCTCGTGCCTGTTTCGGCGCGATCAGGCATTACAGAACGCTGGTCTGTTACTGGATAACGGACCGACGGTCTGCTGTCAAGAGACCGGGGGTCTGTTGAGAGGTGAGGTGTGACCTAAGTCAGGAGTTCGTAACCCGGGCCGCTCCGGCTCGTCTAACACCGTGGCGTACTTTCAACGCGAAGCCGAACGGGAGCCCGATGAAGTTGCAGAGACCCGCCTGGAAGCGGCCGGCACGGCGGTGGGTCGTCTCGCTCGGGCTCGCCGTGCTTGCGGCCGGGGCACTGACCACCCCGGCGTTCGCGGACGACAACGGTGATGACGACACCGGCGTCGACCAGAACGCGGTGGCCGCCGCCATGGCCGCGCCGCTGGTGGCGGGCACCCCGTGCACCATCACCGCGCGCGCCTGTGTCGACCTGGACTCGCAGCGGGCCTGGCTGTTCTCCGACGGCGCGATCGTGCGCGGACCGGTGAAGATCGCCTCGGGCGGCAACGGCAAGGCCACGCCCATCGGGCACTCGCTGCGCGTGTACCGCAAGGACGCCACGCACAAGAGCCTCGAGTCGCTGATGCCGAACGGTCAGCCCGCGCCGATGCCGTGGTCGGTCTTCTTCGCCGACGGAGGTATCGCCTTCCACTCCGGCAGCCCGAGCCGGTCCTCCTCCGGCTGTATCCACCTCAACGACCCCGACGCCCGCGCCTGGTTCAACTACATGGCCATCGGCGACCAGGTCCAGGTGGTGAAGGCTTCCCAGGAGCTGCCCCGGCACAAGGGACAGCCCGCGGTCAGCAAGAAGGCGGGCCAGATCGACCCGCTGCGCGGGATCCACTCCGACGCGGCCGCCGCCAATAACTCCGGCGGGTCGGACAACTCGGACTCGTCCGACTCCTCCGACTCGGACGACGACTCGGACGACGACGGCAACTGAGCCACTGGCTCCGGCGGGTGCCGCTACGCGGCCGGGGCCGCGAGTTCGGCCGCGCCGAACTCCTGGCGCAGCGTGGGGAGTACCTCCGCGCCGATCAGGTCGAGCATCGTGTGCACCGTGGCCTCGGGGATCCCGGCCATGTCGATGCCGAAGAGCTGGCGCTGGTAGTTGCCGAAGTAGTCGCGCTGGGCGAGGACCTGCTCGACGACCTCGGCGGGACTGCCGACGTTGAGGCCGGTGGTGCGGACGGCGTCCTCCAGGGGGCCGGCGCTGCGCATGACCGGGTGGATGTCGTAGAACGGGCGGAACTCGCGGTAGGCGTCCTGCGAGCGGGGGCGCACGTAGATCGCGCCGCCGGCGCCGACGATGGCCTGCTCGGGGGTGCCGTGGCCGTGCGCGGCGAAGCGTTGGCGGTAGAAGTCCACGTAGTCGCGGAAGTACTCGTGGGTCATGAACAGGTTGTTGACGAAGAACCCGTCGCCGTAGGTGGCGGCCTGTTCGGCGATCTCCGGGCTGCGGATGGACCCGTGCCAGACGAAGGGCGGGGTGTCGTCGAGCGGGCGGGGCATCGAGGTGAAGCCCTCGAGCGGGGCGCGGAACCGGCCGCTCCAGCTCAGGTCGGTCTCCCGCCACAGTCGCCGCAGCAGTGCGTAGTTCTCGATGGCGAGCGGGATGCCGTTGCGGATGTCCTGGCCGAACCAGGGGTAGACCTCGACGGTGTTGCCCCGGCCGAGCATCAGGTCGACGCGGGGACCGGCCAGGTGCTGCAGCGTCGCGAAGTCCTCGGCGATCTTCACCGGGTCGTTCGTGGTGATCAGGGTCGTCGAGGTGGACAGCGTGATCCGCTCGGTCACCGCCGCGATGTACGCGAGCAGGGTGGTGTCGGAGCTGGAGATGAACGGTGGGTTGTGGTGCTCGCCGATCGCGTAGACGTCGAGCCCCACGTCCTCGGCGTGCTTGGCGATCCGGGCGAGCCCGGTGATGCGCTCGGTGGCCGACGGCGTGACCCCCGTGGTCGGGTCGGCCGCGATGTCGCCGACGCCGAAGATGCCGATCTCCATGACCGCCCTTTCGTCCGGCAGCCACGGATCGGTTGCCATGGACACCAAGCTAGCCAAGTTTGGTGTCCATGGCAACCAAATGTGGGTAAGGTGTGACACTGTGGACGAGACGCGGTGGCTCGACGAGCGCGAACAGGGCGCCTGGCGCGGCTTCGTGGACATGCAGACGGAGCTGATGTCGCGGCTGGAGCGGGAGATGCAGCGCGATGCCGGACTGTCCGGGGGCGACTTCGCGATCCTGGTGAACCTGTCGGAGGCCCCGGGCGGCCGGCGGCGCGCGCGTGACCTCGGCACGGCGATCCGGTGGGACAAGAGCCGGCTGTCCAAGCACCTCACGCGCATGCAGGCCAGGCAGCTGGTGCGCAGGGAGGCGTGCGACACCGACCAGCGGGGGTCGGTCGTGGTGCTCACCGAGCAGGGTCGGGCCGCGGTCGAGGTGGCGGCCCGGCCGCATGCGGGGCACGTCCGGCACTGGTTCGTCGAGGCGATGACGGCGGGGCAGCTCGACGCCCTGGCCGCGATCTCGGCCGCCGTGCTGGCCGGCCTGCGGGCCGACGCCGAGCCGGCCGCGGTCGGGGACGGCTGACCGAGGCCGACGTCAGCTGACCGCGGTCGGGCGGCGCGCCGCCGGCGGTGGTGTACCTAGGTCGCCGCCGGTAGGTAGACGTCGATGTAGCTGTGGATGTGGCGGGCGAACCGCTCGGCGTTCTCCAGCACGTCGGATGCCGGCGGTTCGCCACGCTCGACGGCCCAGGCGATCGTCTCGAGCAACCGGGCGATCTCGTAGAGCAGGAACTCGGCGCTGGGGCTGGGAATGTGCAGGTGGGGTGAGTTGCGTTCGTCCAGCTGTCGCACCGCCTCGCGCAGTGCGGCGACGTCCCGCTTGCTGCGATCGGTCGAGTCGCTCATCGGCGGCGTCCCCGTCCGGCTCGGGACCACCGGCGGGTGGGTGCAGCTGACATGAGAACCTCCGCGAACTGGGCGCTTGGTGTGCCGGTCGGCTCGACACCTCAGAGTCTTCCCGATCTCCGTCCGGCTGACGAGGGCACCTCAGGGTGTCGAGTCGCCCGTCTTCCGCCGAGCGAGGTCGCGGTGGCCCGGCGGGTTACTCGGTGGCGCGGATGGAGGGGGCGGTGGCGCCCCAGCCGCCGTCCACGTCGATCAGCTGACCGGTGACGTAGCTGCTGGCCGGGGTGCTCAGGTACAGCACCGCCTCGGCGACGTCGGCGGCCGCACCGACCCGGCGCAGCGGCACGCGCGAGAGGTAGGCCGCCCGGATTGCTGGGTTGCCCACCAGGCCCTCGGTCATGTCGGAGCTGGTGACGCCGGGGCGCACGATGTTGACGCGGACCCCGGCCGGGCCCCACTCGGCCGCCAGCGCCCGGCCGGCCGCGTCCAGCGCGCCCTTGGTGGCGGCGTAGGACGCGGTCTGAGTGTTGCCCCGGTTGCTCAGCGCCGAGGAGATGAACACGATGGCGCCCCCGCCGGCCTCGGCGAGGTGCGGGGCGGCGTGCCCGGCGAGCAGCAGTGGGGCCCGCACGTTCACCGCGAACAGCCGGTCCAGCCGTTCGGCGGTGAGCTCGTTGCTGGGCCCGGGGTCGCTCAGGCCGGCGTTGTTGACCAGCACGTCCAGCCGGCCGAGCGCCTGGATCGCGGAGTCCAGCGCGGCCAGCGGCGCGTCCGGGTCGGCCAGGTCGGCGGGGATGGCCAGCGCCCCGTGCGGCAGTTCGGCGGCCAGCGCGGCCAACCGGTCCTTGTCCCGCCCGACCAGTGCGACGCGCGCCCCGGCCGAGGCCAGGCGCCGGCTGATCGCCTCGCCCAGCCCCCGGGCACCGCCGGTGACCAGGGCGGTCTTGCCGAGCAGCGGAGTGGTCAGGGCGTCGTAGGTGGTTTCCGAGCTGGTCATGGCTGCCTCCAAGTACACCGTTCGTTCTACTTCAAGCACCCTACGCCTAGGTACTACGATCGGTATACTTGTGTGATGGAGCAGACGCGGAACCCAGTGCCCCGGCAGCCGGCCGGCGGTCGTGGCGCGCGGGAGCGCATCCTGCGCACGGCCGGCGAGCTGTTCTACCGCAACGGCATCAACTCGACCGGGATGGAGCAGCTGACCGCCGTCGCGCACGTCTCCAAGCGCAGCTTCTACCAGCACTTCACCGGCAAGGACGAGCTGATCCAGCGCTACCTCGAGCGGTGGGAGGGCAACCCGAGGCTGACGCCCACCCTGCTCGCGCGGACCGACCTGACCCCCCGGGAACGGCTGCTGGCGGCGTTCGACGAGCCCGCCGGTGGCCCCCGGCCGAGGGGCTGCCCGTTCCACAACGCGGCCGTCGAGCTGCCCGCCGAGGACGCGCCGTCCGAGCCGGCGGTGCACCGGTACAAGGAGGCGGTCCGGGTGGGGCTGGTCGAGGTCGCCGAGCAGGCCGGCGCGCGCGACCCGGAGGCGCTCGGCGGCCAGCTCGCCGTGCTGCTGGAGGGCGCTGGGGCGCTGGCCACCTCGGTCGGCCACGCCGGTCCGTACCGGGACGCCCAGGCCGCGGCCGCCGCCCTGGTCACCGCCCAGTGCGGTCCGGCCTGAGCCGAGGGCGGCCCGGGGGGACGAACCCGAGGTGCGCGCTGGGGTTTGCTCCCGCCCGGCTCAGGTGCTGACCCGGTCGATCAACCCAGCCCGGCGCGCCACGCTGGAGCCCTCGATCGCGGGTGTCAGGGGGAGTTCAGATGGCCGACCAGCGTCGGAGTATGTCGAGGTCGGGGAGCCGAAGGTGGCTCGCCGGCGTCCTGCTCGTGGCGGTCACGCTCCTCATCTCGAGCTGTGGCCACTCACTGGCCCGGGGCGGTCACGGCCACCGGAACCACACCCGGTCGAGCTCGTCGCGCTCGGCGCGGGCGAGTGCGCCGAACGACGGCCGGGGCGACGCCTCCACCGCCCTGCTGAGCCAGGTGCGCGCCGAGCTCGCCGCCATGCGCAGGACCGGGTACCAGCACACCACCGACGTGCGGCCGGCGACCGGTGAGTACTACTACGACTGCTCCGGCCTGCTCGACTACGCGCTCGCCCGCTCCGCCCCGGCCGACCTGGAGGCGCTGCCGATCACCACGTCGGTGCGCCCGCTCGCCGAGGACTTCGAGCACCACCTGACTGCGGTCGCCCAGGGCGGCGTCCAGGGCAGCGCCCAGGGCAGTGTCCAGGGCAGTGCCGACGGGCCGTGGCAGCCGGTGCGGGCCGCCTCGGAGCTGCGGCCCGGTGACGTGGTCTCCTGGCTGAAGCCGCCCACTTCGACCAGTACCAACACCGGGCACGTGATGGTCGTCGACCAGGCCGCGACGCGGAACCCGGCGCGGCCGACGGAGTGGCTGGTCAAGGTCATCGACTCGACGACGGGGCCGCACGCCCAGGACAGCCGGAGCCAGGGCACCGACGGTCTGGGCACCGGCACCATCGGCCTGCAGGTGGACGACTCGGGCGCCCCGACCGGCTTCTACTGGCAGGGCGGCGTCACGGCCCAGCCCACGCTCACTCAGATTGCGCTCGGCCGACCCGGCTGATCCGGCTCGGCGCGCAGGAAGGCCTCCACCGACGCGCGGGGCAGCCGCAGGGACTGGCCGACCCGGACGGCCCCCAGAGTGCCGGCGTGGATCAGCCGGTACACCGTCATCTTCGACACCTGCATCGCGGTGGCGACCTGGTTCACGGTGAGCAGATCGGCGGCTGCCGGTCGGTTCTGGGCGGGGGTGGGCACAGACGTTGCCGGCAGGCCGTCGAGGGGAGTCGTCACGGGCACCGTTGCCTCCAGGAGCGTGTCGTCGCGGGGCTCTGACCAGCACCACTTGGCGGGGACTATCCGTTGTCCTGTGAACGGGGTCGCCGTTGTGGTCATAGAGTTCGCGACGCCGTGACACCTGGGGCTGGTGGGACGTCAGGGAGCAACGGAGCAACGCGGTAGCGCGAAGTCAGTCGTCCGTGGTCTTCTGCTCGGCCAGGTGTTGCCAGTCGTGCAGGAAGAGCTGCTGGAAGTACTGGGCAGCGTCGGCGTTGGCGATGATGACGCCGGCATCGCGGTTCTGCAGCGTGCCGGCGGTCGACCAGTTCTGGCTGCTGACCAGCACGGTGGCGCCGTCCACGACGATGCCTTTGTTGTGCACGTTGTCCTGGATCTTGACGTTCTGGTCGACGTTGATGCCCAGGTCCTTGAGCTGTTCCAGATAGCCCGAGGTCTCGAACTCGCTCATGATGATCTTGATGTCGACCCCGGCCCGCTGCCGGTCGGCGACGGCCTGGATGAGCGCGCTGAACGGCTGCGAGTCGGCGGTGGGTGTCCTGGGCGGTTCGATGTACTGGAACTGCAGGTAGAGGCTGGTGGTGGCGCTGGCGATGAGCTGCGCGACCGCGCCTGCGTAGTCGCCGGGGTCGGGTGTCAGCAGCGGGGTGATGGTCATGCTGGCGGTGACGGTCTTCGGCGGGAAGAACTGGGTGAACGGGGGAGTCTGGGTGGTGGCGGGGTCGGGCGGCTGCAGCGCCGGCCCGGGCGCCGGGCTCGGGTTCTGGTGCTGTGCGGCGACGCTGAGGTCGTGGTTGAGGTAGGCCTCGAAGGTTGCGGCCAGCTCGGGGTCGTCGATCACGACGTGCCAGTCGCGGTCGCCCCGGCGGGCGGCGGCGGCATCCGAGGGGTCCGTGACGGGGTCGATGTCCGGCTGGTTGGAGTTGTTCCAGTTCCCGCTGGACAGCCACACGCTCTGGTGATCTCTGACCGCGACCTTGATGTGGTACGCGCTGGGGTAGATCCAGGCGGCGGCGAGCTTGTCCGTGCGGGTGAGGGCCCAGGCCTGGTCGAGGTCGGTGCCCAGGGCCTGGCGCAGGTCGGCCACGGTGGTCTCGTCGGTCTGGTCCGCGGTGGGGTTCTTGGCGGGGTGGTCCAGGACGAGGCGCAGCTGCTTGCCCGCGAGCGCCGAGGTGACGGTGTCGAGGATGTGCTTCGAGGTGAAGTCGTAGAGGCCGACGGTCAGCTCCGAGGCGACGCCGGTGAGGAAGGTGCGCAGCGTCGGCCAGCCGTTGTCGGGGCTCGCCGACAGTTGCAGGGTGATGGTGGCCTGCACGGGGGTCAGCGGCGTGTTCGGCGCGGGGGTGTAGGGGAGGTTGGGCTTCTTCGGCAGGGTCGCCTCGGGTTGGGCCGCCGGGACCCGGACGAGCGCGCCCTGGTCGGTGAAGGTGTGCTCGTCGGCGAACTGCGGTACCGCGCCGTGGTTGGGCGCGAGCCGGTGTGTCTCCGCGTAGCCGGCGGGGTCCTCGAGGCTCTGGCGCTTCCGAGCTGAGGCCTGCCGGACGTCGACGGGGATGTTGTCGATCATGTCCGGCAGTGCCTGCCCGGCCGGTGGCGCGGCGAGTTTCCTCGCCACGGTGGCCACGATCGCGGGCCGACCGGTGAACCAGCCGTTGCTGACCTCGTAGCCCGGCCGCACGCTGAGCACACCCGGCTTGTTCAGCTCGTTGCTGTGTGCCAGCAGCACGTCAGCCACGTTCTGGCGGTCACTGTCCATACCCGGCCAACCTCCACACGTCCCACTGTCGGCGGTGACTATGCCGGGTCCAGGTGGCTACGCGCTGACGTCCCGGTAGCGGCTGATGATCGTCCTCAGTTCGCGAGGTGCTTCCAGCTGCCCTTCGCGTCGCTGTCCTTCTTGTCGCTGCTCTTCTCGCTGTTCTTGCTCCCGCTGCTCTTTTCGCTGTTCTTCAAGCTGTTCTTCACACTGTCCTTCAGGCTGCTTCTGCCGCCGCTGCTCTTCTCGCTGCGTGCGCTGCCGCCGCTCTTCCCGCTGACTGCGCCGCCGCTGCCCTTCTCGAGGCCCTTCTGGCTGGCTACACCGCCGACGTTCTTCCCGAGAGTCGGCTGGTTGTTCCCGTTGCCGTTGAGGTGCGGCAGGGCCGGGGGCGGTGGCGCGGGCGGGTCCGAGCTTTCGCCGCCGCCCTCCCCGCCGATGGGGGGCGGTGGTGGGGGCGGGGAGGAGCTTTCGCCGCCGCCGTCGCCGCCGCCGTCGCCGCCGTCGCCGCCGGTGGGTGGAGGTGGCGGCGGGGTCGACGTTTCGCCGCCGCCGCCCCCGTTGGGCGGTCGGTGGTGGTGGTGATGGTGGTGGTGCCTGCCGGGCCCGCTGTCCCCACCGTCATTGCCGCCGTCATCGTCACTGTCGTCGTCGTTGTCATCGCTGTCTTCGCTGCTGCTGGGACTGGTGGAGACCACAGGGGCGGCGGGAGCGACCGGCGCCACCGGCAGCCCGATCGGCTGCGCCGGTGGCTTGGCCGGCTGCAGCGGCGGAGGCAAGGCGGTAGCCGTCGACGGGGTGTTGGCCGAGCCGGCGGGGCCGAGGGCAACGACGTCTCCACTGGTCGGACGGGGGTGCGGCGCGTCGGTGGGCCACAGCAGCACCGCCGCGATACCGGCGACCACCAGCAGGCCGGCCGCCGAACCGATCAGGACCTTGCGCGACCCGCGCTCGGCCCCGCCGAGCCTGGTCGAGGCGATCGACGTGCCCGCCGCCGGCGCCGCGCTGCCCGGCTGCAACAGGAGCAGCAGGGCGACCCGGCGGGCCAGCTCGCCGCGCCCCCGCTCCTCCCAGTCGTCGCCGTAGCCGGCCGCGGCCGCCGCTTCGAGCTCCCGGAGGAACACCCCGGCGTCCGCCGGCCGCGCCGCCGGGTCCTTCGCCAGCCCCCGGCGGGCGAGGTCGTGCAGTGGCTCGGGCAGCAGCTCCTCGGGGATCGGCGCGTGTTCGTGCAGCTCGCGCAGCACCGTCATGTCGCTCGCCACGTAGGGCGGGCGGCCGGTGACACACTCGACGAAGGTCGCCGTCGCGGCGTAGATGTCCCCGCTGGGGCTGGCGGCCCCGCCGAAGGCCCACTGCTCGGGCGACATGTACGCGGGGTGCCGGCACCGTCGCCGATGCCGCCGGCCCGCATCGCCACCCCGAAGTCGACGAGCTTGCTGTCGCCGTCGGTGGTGAGCATGACGTTCTCGGGCTTGTAGTCGCGGTGCACCACCCCGGCCTGGTGCGCGGCGCCCAGGCCGAGCAGGGAGCCCTTGAGCACCGAGAGCGCCGAGGTCGGCTCGGTCGCGCCGTGCGAGACCAGGGTGGCGCGCAGCGAGGCGCCGGTGACCAGCTCCATGACGATCGCCGCGCCGTAGGAGCTCTCCACGTACTCGACGAGCCGGGCGACGTGGGGCGTGTCGATCCCGGCCAGCAGCCGTGCCTCGGCGCGGAACGCCTCCCGGAAGCCCTCGTCGGCCACGAGCTCGGCGCTCAGGTACTTGATCGCCACCGCGGCGCCGGAGCTGTCGGTCGCCTGTATCACCGTGCCGCTGCTGCCCCGGCCGAGCTCGGCGACCTCGGTGAACCCTGGAACGCTCCACGCTTCGCTGGACATGTGACAGCCCCCTCCGAGCTTCAATGCCAGCCGAGTCTCCAAGAGGCATTACGCGATGGCACGCGTAGTGGACTACTCGATTTCCCACCGCGCGAACCGACGGGGCCGATCGCCGCTGATCATCGGGTTTAATGGCTGGGAGTGAGGGGGGCAGGTGAGGGAATACAGTCTCGGAGTCGATCTGGGGACCACGTTTGTTGCCGCGGCAATCGCCCGGGGCCCCAAAGCGGAGATGGTCACGCTCGGGGATCGTTCGATGGCCACTCCCGCCGCGGTGTTCCTCGGCGAGGACGGTTCGGTGGTCACCGGCGACGCCGCGAGCCGTCGGGGTACCAGCGTTCCGGACCGGACCGCCCGCGAGTTCAAGCGCAGGCTGGGCGATCCGACACCGATCATGGTAGGCGGCGAGCCGCGCACCCCGGTGGAGCTGATGGCGGCCCTGCTGCGCGATGTGCGGGACCGGGTCGCCCAGGTCGAGGGCGGTGACCCGGCGCAGGTGGTGCTCACCCACCCGGCGAACTGGGGTCCGTTCCGGCGCGCGCTGTTCGACGAGGTGCCGCTGCTGGCCGGGCTGCCCGACACCGTCACGATCACCGAGCCGGAGGCGGCGGCGGCGCACTACGCGGCCACGCGGCAGCTCGAGGTCGGCTCGATCATCGCGGTGTACGACCTAGGCGGCGGCACCTTCGACGTCACGGTCCTGCGCCAGGGGGCCGAGGGCATCGAGATACTGGGGGTTTCCGAGGGAATAGAGCGATTGGGCGGGATCGATTTCGACGAAGCGATCTTGAATTATGTGAACCACGTCTCGGGCGGGGCGTTGCACGAGCTGGATCCGCGCGATCCCCAGGTCGTATTGGCGCTTTCCCGGCTCCGCCAGGATTGCGTGCTCGCAAAAGAGACGCTCTCCTTGGATACCGAGACGGTTGTGCCGGTCTTCCTGCCCGGGCGGCACTTCGATGTGGAGATCACCCGTACCCGGTTCGAGGAGCTCGTCCGGGCGCAGATCGAGTCGACGGTCGGGGAGCTGTCCCGCACGCTGCGCTCCGCGCAGGTTTCGCCGAGCGAGCTGAGCGCGGTGCTGCTCGTGGGCGGGTCCTCCCGGATCCCGCTGGTGGCCCGGATGGTCTCCGAGGAGCTCGGCCGCCCGACCGTGGTGGACGCCCACCCGAAGTACGCCGTGGCACTCGGTGCCGCGACGATCGCCCGGGCCGTCGGGGAGCGCCGGCCGAGCCGGCCGGCGGCCCCACCCGGGGACACCGAGCCCACCCGCGACTCGGTCGTCGCGCCCACCCCGGCGCCGCCGGCCCCGTCCCGGGGTCCCGACCGTGCCCAGCCGAAGGCCGGACCGGGGCCGCTGGGTCCCACGGTCACCCTCGGGCAGCAGCTCGGGCCGTACCGGATCGACCGTCTGATCGGGCGGGGCGAGACGAGCGAGGTGTTCCAGGCCTACCACATCGAGCAGGACCGGGTGGTTGCACTGAAGCTGATGCTCGACGGGCTCAGCGGCAACAACGAGTTCCGCCGGCGCTTCCTCCGCGAGTCCCAGGTGACCGCCCGGCTCGGCAACCCCCACATCGTGCCGATCCACAACTGGGGGGACATCGGCGGCCGGCTCTACCTCGACATGCGCTACGTCGAGGGGGAGGACCTGGCCTCGCGCCTCGACCGGAGCGGGGCGCTCACCCCCGCCGACGCGGTCGACGTCCTCGCCCAGCTCGCCCGCGCCCTGGACGCGGCACACCGCGAGGGCCTGGTGCACCGCGACGTGCGGCCGTCGAACGTGCTGGTCGCCTCGGACCAGGGCGGTGACGAGGTGTTCGTCTACCTGCTGGACTTCGGGATCGTCCGGGCGCTGTCCGAGGACTCGTCGTCGGCGATGACCTCGCTGACGCTCACCGGTACCGCGCTGGGCAGCCTCGACTACATGGCGCCGGAGCGGTTCCTCGACGAGCCGGTGGATCGACGCGCCGACGTCTACTCGCTCGGCTGCGTGCTGTACCAGGCCCTGACCGGGGAACGCCCGTTTCCGGTGGAGGGCATGGCGCTGGCCATGCAGGCGCATCTGAGCGCGCCGGTGCCGCGCCCGTCGGCCCGGCGCGCCGAGGTACCGACGGCGCTGGACGCGGTGGTCGAGCGGGCGATGGCCAAGCACCCGGACCAGCGGTTCGCCACCGCGGGTGAGCTCGCCGCCGCCGCCCGAGGGGCGTTCACCCGTGCGGCCCCTCCGCTCGGCCAGACAGCTGTGCCCCGGGGTGGGCCGCCCGCGCGAGGGCCCGGGGCCGGCGCGCCGCCGCTCCGCCGACCGACCGGTCAGCATCCGCCCCAGGGCCCACCGCCGGTCCAACCCCAGAGCCAGCCGCAGGTCCGGGAGCCCGCCGCCCCCGGACCGGTCGACCGCAACGCGCCCACGGTCCGCCCGCCGAGACGGGTGACGGCCAGCGATCTCCCGACCGTGCGGCCGGCGAACCCGCCGACATTGGCGAACCCCCCGAGTGCGGCGAAGGCGCCGACAGCGGGGGAGGCGCCGGCCCGGTCGGGCCGGTTCACCGGCGCCGCCTGGCTGGCCAAGCTCTCGGGCGGGTCCTGGACGACGTGGCTGCTGCCGGTCGCCGTGGTCGTCAGCGTGCTGCTGGTGCTGGCCGGTTTCCTGCTGCGGTGACCTGGTCCAGAACTGACTAGCGCGCCGAGGGCGACGGCGAGGGTGCGGGCGACTGGAAGACGAACGAGACGCTGTCCCCGAGCCGGATCCGGGCGCCGGGGGTGAGCCGCACCGGTTCCCGTGGGATGAGCTGTTGCCAGCCGTTCCCGGTGGACAGGAACGTGCCGTTGCTGGAACCGCTGTCCGAGAGCGTGACGTGCCAGCCGTCCAGCCGGATCTCGGCGTGCAGCCGTGACATCGACCCGGAGCGGTCCTCCACCGTGACCAGGCGCAGGTCACCCTTGGCGGCCCGCTCGTCCATCTCCGGGTTGCGCCCGATCAGGCAGTCGGCGTCGACCGTGTAGGTGGGCCCGCCGTCGAACACCAGCAGACCGCGCGGGGACCGGGCAACGCGAACCGGCACCCCACCGCTCGCTACAGGGGTCGAGGGGCGGCCGGGCGCACCGCCGAGGACCGGCCCGCCGGCCGGGGGAGGTGCGTCGAGGTGCAGCAACACCGCGCCGGCGCCGGGCACGACCCCGGCTCGCAGGTCGAAAAGGCCGGCCGCCGCATCCAGGGCGATGGCCACCCCGGCGGTGGAGAGTACGAGCGGCGCGGTGGGGCGGGCCAGCAGCCGGTCGGTCCACGCGGCGCCGTCCGTGCCCGACAGCCCGATGTCCAGATCGGGGATCAGCAGCCGCGCGTCGCCGAGCAGGAACACCGCAAGGCCGTCCTCGGCGGTGGCCGCCACCGTGCCGAAGGCCAGGCCGTCGGCCTGGGTACCGAGATTGCCCAGCCACGCGGTGAGTCGCCTGGCCAGCGTGCGCCCGGGTGTCCCGCCGGCGGACTCCCGGCAGGCGTCGAGCAGGCCCGGCAGCAGCGTGAGTGCCCGCTCCGGAGCCGCGCGGGCGGCACAGACCACGCCGGGGAAGCGGGCGATGACCCCGTCGCCGGCGGCCACCGCGCAGCGCAGGCTGTCGAAGGTCACGTCAGCAGACTCGGCCGAGGCGAAGCGATCGCCCAGCGTGGTCGGGTACCCACATCCGCTCTCCCACCTCAGCGGCAGTCGTAGTCGAACGTGGTCTCGGACTGGATCTGGTTGGGGCTGGTCACCCGGAGGGTGGCGGTGGCCCGGTAGCGGCCGGTGCCGCTGAGCTGCCACAACAGGTGCACGCTTGTGCTGGGGGCGTCGCGGCCGACGGTCTGCGTGAGCTGGTTGGTGGTCTCGCCGTCGCTGCGCAGCCACTCGTAGGTGATCACCCCGGCCTGCCCGTTGGTCCGGAGTGTGCCGACGACGTCGACGGTGGTGTTGCAGGCCTGCCCGGGCGGGCTGGCCGGGGCGACCGTGACCGCTTCCACCTGCAGTGACCCGGGCGTGTTCCGCCAGAGGTAGAAGAGGATCGCCGCCACGAAGAGCCCGGTCACACCGGCGTTGACCGCCGTGCGGAGCCACCGGCGCCGGGGTCGACGGCGGGTCCACCCGACCGCGGCCGCCGCGCCGGTCCCAGAGCCGGTCCCAGAGCCGGTCCCGGAGCCGACCGGGGAGCCCTGCCCGGCCCCGGTGCCGGGCCCGAACCGCACGGTGACCCCGTCGGCCTCCGGCGACCCAATCGAGGCGGGGGAGAGGGCGCCGAGGCGGGGGTCGGCGGGAGGCGGGCCGGCCGGGCGCCGGGGCTTGATGATGGTGGGCGCGCTGGGTGGCACCCCGTGCGCGATCCCGGCGGAGACCCGGTTCTGCGCGGCCGACACGCCCAGGACCGCGCGCGCCGCCGCCGCGAGCTCACCGGCGGACTGGTAGCGCTCCCCGGGCTCCTTCGCCATGCCCCTGGCGACCACCGCGTCGAACCCGGCCGGCACCCCGGGGTGCACCACACTCGGCTGAGGTGGAGGTTTGCGCAGGTGGGCGCCCATCAGCGCGGGTAGCTCGCCGGTGAACGGCGGCCGGCCGGTGAGCGTCTCGTGCAGCACACACGCCAGCGAGTACACGTCGGCGCGCGGGTCTCCCTCCACCCCGGCGAAGCGCTCCGGGGCCACGTACCGCGGCGAACCGGGCACCACTCCGGCGCGGGTGAGCACCATCGCGTCGGGCCCCACCGCCCCGGAGCGCGGGCGGGCGATGCCGAAGTCGAAGAGGTAGACGAACACCGTCGCGGGGTCGATGGCCGCACCGTGCACACCCGCCAGCAGGACGTTGGACGGCGTGACGTCGCGGTGCACCAGGCCGAGGGCGTGCGCCGCGTCGAGTGCCTGCGCCAGCTGGCCGACGACGGCGACGGCCACCGCCGGCTCCATCGGCCCGTACACCCGTAGCCACGCCGCGAGGTCGGTCCCGTCGACCAACCGCATGTCCAGGTAGAGCCGGCCCTCGATCTCGCCGAACTGGTGGATCGGCACGACGTGCGCCTCGCTCAGCCGCGCGGCTGTCCGGCACTCCCGCTTGAAGCGTGCGACGTACTCCTCGTTCGCGGACAGGCGCAAGGGGAGCACCTTCAGCGCGACGACCCGGTCGGTCTCGGTGTCATGGGCGCGGTAGACCTCACCCATGCCACCGCGCCCCAGCAGCCCGAGGACCCGGTAGCGCCCGAACGTCAGGGGGTCCGACGGCCCCGAGGCGCGCTCAGCCATGCGACGCCGCGCGGTCGACCGAGGTGGGGCCCTCGGTGATGAGTGCGGCCAGCGCCGTGCGGTCGGTGAGCCCGAGCCGGGAGCAGGCGCGGTAGATGTGCCCCTCCACGGTGCGCACCGAGACGTGCAGGCGCTGGGCGATCTCCAGGTTGGTCAGCCCGGTCGCGGCCAGGGTGGCGACCTCGCGCTCGCGCACGCTGATCGGCAGGGGCGCCATGCCGGCGAGCAGCGCGGGGGTGCGGGCACCCTCACAGCGCTCGGCCAGTCCACCGGCCCTGGCGACCGCGAACGCGGCCTGGGCGGCCTTGCCCCGGCTCCGGAAGACCGCGGCGGCCTGGGCGGCGGCGTCGGCGGCCGGCAACAGGAGCTCGTACCCGGCCAGCTGGGCGGACACCGCGAGCAGGGCGTCCGGATCGTCGGCGGCCAGGGCGGCGGCGTGCGCCGAGGCCGCGGCCGCCCTCGGGCCGCCCACCGACCCGGCGAGTGCGGCGAGCCGATCGACGTGGCCGGGGTCGCCGAGGCATACGCAGGAGTGCCGGGCAAACACCTCGACGGCGTACTGGCCGCTGGCCTCGGCCAACTCGGCGGCGTGGGTGGCCTGCTCCCT
This sequence comes from Pseudonocardia sp., assembly GCA_036272155.1. Classification (GTDB taxonomy): domain Bacteria; phylum Actinomycetota; class Actinomycetes; order Mycobacteriales; family Pseudonocardiaceae; genus Pseudonocardia. Next base: position 11,416 of record DATAZG010000035.1, on the reverse strand, counting down.
GGCCTGGGCGATCGAGCCCTCGGCGGCGCTCGTCCAGGCGCGGGCCAGGGCGTGCTCGGGCTCGTGGTGCCGCACGCCCGGGTGGCGGAGCTCCTCGACCCGGCGCAGTGCCTCCCGCGCCCCGCCCGCGTCGCCGGCCATGCCCAGGGCCAGCGCGATCGCGGTCTCGGACACCACCGGCCAGCCGGCGGCGGTCCCGGCGCGGGTCTGGCCGCCCCGCAGCAGCCGTGCCGCCGAGCGCACCTGGCCGCGACACAGCGCCAGCCGTCCGTCGATGGCATCCCGAGCCGCCGCCGCATGCCCCCCGGGCAGGTCACGCAACCAGCCGGCGGTGGCCGTGGCGCGGTCCAGCCGGCCGGCCAGTCCGAGCCCGCTCGCTCGCAGGTAGGCCAGGTCGAACCGAAGGAAGGCCGTCTCCGGGGAGGACACGGCGGTGGCGATCAGCCGCTGGGCCAGGGTGTCGACCGGCTCCGCCCACCCGGCCGCGCTGTGCTCGAGCAGCACCGCGTATCCCGCCCAGACCTGGGCGAACGGCGAGGCGCCCGGGGCGGCCAGGATGGGGGCCGCGAGCTCAGCGGCCTCGCGGAGCCGGTTGCCCGCCGCCGCGCACATCGCCCGGACGGCCCGCACCTGCTCCGCCGGACCGTCCTCGGTGCCGGCGAACCGCTCGGCCGCACCGAGCAACGGCCGCACCCGATCGGCGGAGGTGCCCCGGAAGAGCCCGACAATGGCGCGCCCGCAGGCGACCCGAACCCGTTGCCCGTCGTCCTCGGCGATCCGGGCGGCCTCAGCCAGCTCGTGCTCAGCCAACTCGTGCTCAGCCAACTCGTGCTCGGATGCCACGCCCGACCCCCAGGCCAGCGACATGCCCAGGGCGAGCCGAGGCGCGAAGCCGCCGCCGGACTCGCACGCCCCGCGCAGCAACCGCTCGGCCAGTGCCCGGTCGCCGGCTGTGGCCGCCGCTGTCGCCGCCTCGGTCAGCAGCACCGGATCGGCCGGACGGTCGCCATCGAGGACGAGCACCGCGCGGCGCAGCGGATCGACAGCCGGTGCACCACCGCGCGAGAGCGCCTCGGCCAGCCGGCCACACAGCTGCCGCGCGCGCAGCGCGCTGGTACGGGCGCGCACCGCCTCGCGGTAGAGCGGGTGAGCCAGCCGGAGCTCGCCCCGCCGTCCCGCCAGGTCCATCTCGATCAGGCCGCGCCGTGCCACCTCGGTGACCGCGGCCGGATCGGTCAGCTGCTCGAGCAGTTCGGTGTCCAGTGGCTGGCCGAACGCCATCATCTCCAGCACGTGCCGGTGGTCGGGAGCGAGCTGACCGATGCTGGAGTGGATCAGATCGGCCAGCGCGGGCGTGATCTCGGGTTCGCCCGTCCAGCGCCAGTGCCCCGCCCGCTCGACCAGCCGCCCGCCCATCCGCTCGCCGTAGAGCAGATGGCGCAGCCAGAGCAGGTTGCCCAGGGTCATCGCATGCAGCTCGCGCCGGCTCACCGCATCGACCGGGCCGCCCAGGACCGCCCGCAGCAGCGTCCCGACACTCGACTCGTCGAGCGGGGCGACCTCGGAACGCTCGAGCAGACCGTCCTTCCACAGCGCCGTCACCGCGTCCGGCATCGGTTCCCCGGCGCGAACCACCACGACGAGGCCCACCGCACGCTCGAGGGCGAGGCGGTGCAGCACCACGGCCGACAGGTCATCGAGCAGGTGCGCGTCGTCCACGACCAGCACGTCCGCGCGATCGCGGATGGCCGAGGCGACCCGCGCCAGCAGGGAGGCGTCGACCGGCCTGGTCGCGTCGGTGACCAGGGCGGAGAACGCGCCGAGGGGGAGCTCCCGAGCGGCCGCGGTGGCGGTGGCCCATCGGACGCGCCGCCCTCGGTGCGCCGCGTCCCGCAGCACCTCGCGCGCCAGCCGGGTCTTGCCCACCCCCGCCGGACCGGCCAGCAGGACACCGCCCGCCGTCCGCTGCGCTCCGATCGCCCCGCGTAACTCCTCATCGCGGCCGGTGAGCGGCCAGTCGGTGCTGGCCCTGGGCGTTCCGGCCGAGGGTCGGTCGGCCGCCGGGCCACGCCGGCGCGGCGCCCGCCGTTCCATGCGGTCGGGCGACTCCACTGCGGACAAGAGTGATCTCCAAGTCGTGGGATGCGCTGGCCCTGCTCCGCCAGGCAACGTGCTGACCGTGGTGGTGGCCTCCGGGTGCACTCGGTCGACCATACGGAGCCCACTTGCAGGCGCATTGCAAAACGGTGACGCCGGCCGAGCCGGGCTGTATCGGCCTTGCAAGACCCGGTCGCCACCCATGAGCCGGGCCCGAGCGGCCGGCACGGTGGCGATCGGGGCGGTGACCTACGGTTACTGGCCGCCGGTGGTCGGGTCGATGACCCGGGCCACCTCGCGCACGGCGTCGGCGGGGAACCCGCCCTCCTTCGCGTGCTGGCGGATGCGTTCCGGGTCGGGAGCCAGGTACACGCAGAAGATCTTGTCGTCGGTCACGTAGCTCTGCACCCACTGCACGTCCGGCATGCCGGACAACACGCGATTACTCGTCGCGCTAATCTCTTGGATCTCTTCGTCGGATAGGGAACCGGCACCGGGGATGGCACGTTCGATCACGTATTTCGGCATGGGGCGACGGTAACAAGTCGTGGGACCATCCGCCAATGCGATTCGGTATTGCGGACTTGCAAAAAAGTGACAGATCTGAGAAATGGGCTGTATGCCGACTGAATTGTTTTGTCACAAACCTGTCGGGATGTGACGGACCCGGCTCACCGCTCGGGCGCGAGCACCAGATCGAACTCGATGCCCGCTCAGCGGCCATCCCCACCGGGCGCCCGTCCGGTGCCGTGCCGCCGTCGTGCTCGGTGAACTCGTGGATGAGGCTGTCCGTCACGCCGAACACCGCGTCGCTGTGAGGCCATCGCGTCGCAATTATTCGACGAAGCCTGACGCGGGGCTCCCTGCATCGAAAACGGATGCCGTTGATAGAGTCGGCCGTTGCGTGGAATTGTGCGCCCACCGCCAGGTCGACCACACGCTGGATCCATTCTGACGGTGCGGCGCCCGGCCGTTCTCCCGGCAACGCGGAGGCGGCTTCGACGGATGGTCCAGCGGTACGCCAGGGCCAGCTGGTGGGCGGTGGTGGCGATGTGGTCGTGGCGAGGGCCCGCCGCGGTTCTCAGGCTCGCGGCTGTGCTGTTCGGGCTCCAGAGCCCCGGTCACAGCGCAAAATCGTATAACACCTCGGCCCGTCGAGCCTGAGAATGCGTCGGTGTCAACTCTAAAACGTTGACCCAAGTCATCGGACGTCTAACGTATTCATGGACGCGGTCGCTGACGGGCGGGATGGCCGTCGACGGCACGGAATCGGGGGTGTCCGGCGTCGCTGGGCACCCGCTTGGCACACGTGGGGACGGGCCTCGGCGCGGTCGGCTGACCGCGCCGATCGGAGGCGGCTTCCTCCCGCAGAGCAGGCGAGCACAGAGCAGGCGAGCACAGAGCAGGCGAGTACACCAGGGAGTCGGGTATGCCGGGCTTCGAGCGATCGACGCGTAGTGCCGAAACCGTCACGCACCGAGACGCGCGCCCCGGTTCCCGAGGGGGCGAACCCGAACACGCACTCGAGTTCCGGGTGCTCGGGCCGACCGAGGTCGTCGCCGGCGGACGGCCGGTCGAGCTCGGCGGACGGTTGCCCCGCCGGCTGCTCACCGCGCTGGTCGCCGCCGACGGACGGACGGTCACCGACGACAATCTGGCGGAGTTGGTCTGGGGCCGGGACCGGCCGCTGCAGGCCATCTCCGCGCTGCGTGCCTACACGTCCCGGCTGCGCAGGGCGCTGGGCGGACCCGGCCAGGTGGCGTTGCGCAGGCAGGGTCTCGGGTATGCGCTGCCGCTGGAGTCGTACGCGACCGACGTGGCGCGCTTCACCCGCGAGGTGACCCGGGGGCGCGAGCTCGTCGCGCACGGTCGGTTCGATGCGGCCGAGCGTGTGTTGGCTGAGGCGCTGTCGCTGTGGCGGGGTGACCCGTATGCCGATCTGGGGGATGCCGAGGAGCTCGGAGCCGCGCGCAGCGGGCTGGTGTGCCTGCGGGAGACCGCCGTCGAGGAGCTCCTGGGCGCCCGGCTCGCCGCCGGCGGCCACCTGGGCGTGGTGAGCGAGCTCGAGGCCGCGGTACGGCGGGACCCCTATCGGGAGCGGCTGTGGGAGCTGCTGGTCGTCGGGCTGTACCGGGCCGGCCGGCAGGCCGACGCGCTCGCCGCGCTGCGTGGCGTCCGCACCCACCTGGCCGAGGGGCTGGGCATCGATCCGGGCCCCGGCCTGCGGGAGCTGGAACAGCGGGTGCTGGCCCAGGACCCCGGTCTGCTCGCCGCGCCCCACACCTCTGCCCGTGTCGGGCCCCACAGCGGGCCGGACGGCGGGCCCTACAGCGGGCCGGACGCCGGGCCGGCCGGCATCGGGTGGCCGTTGACCGCCTGCTTCGGCCGGACCGGTGACCTCGACGCGGTGGGGGCCGCGATGGCCGGCCATCGGCTGGTCACCCTGGTGGGGCCGGCCGGGGTCGGCAAGACGAGGTTGGCGATCGAGTACCTGGCGACCCGCGTCGGCGCGGAGGGGCTGTGGCTGGCGCGGCTGGCCGACGTCAGCCAGCCCGTGATGCTGGCGCAGGCGCTGGCCGAGGCGGTCGGGGCGGTGGACCTGGCGGGGGACGATCCGCACCAGCGCCTGGTGCACGCCCTGAAGGCCCGGCCCGGGCTGCTCGTCCTGGACAACTGCGAGCACCTGGTCGAGCCCGTGGCGGCGCTGGCCCAGTGGCTGCTCGAGTGGTGCCCGGGGCTGCGGATCCTGGCCACCAGCCGCGAGGCACTCAGGGTGGACGGTGAGGCGCTGCTGACGGTGGACCCGCTGCCCACCCGGGCCGGCGAGAGCGGTGGCGACAGTGACGACAGCGCGGGCAGCGAGGCACCGGCCGTGGCGCTGCTGTTCGACCGGGTGCGCGTCGCCCGGCCCGGCTGGATGCCCACGGCGGCCGATCGGGTGCACGCCGAGCAGGTGTGCACCGCGCTGGACGGGCTGCCGCTGGCCATCGAGCTGGCCGCGGCGCGGACGCGGGTGATGAGCCTGGGGGAGATCGCGCAGCGGCTGGACGACAGGTTCGGCCTGCTGGGTGGGGTGCCCCGAGGCACGTTGAGCCGGCACGCCACGCTGCGCGCCGCGATCGCCTGGAGCGTTGACCAGCTCGGTGCGCCGGAGCGGGCGCTGTGCGACCGGTTGTGGGCCTTCGAGGGTGGCTTCTGCCTCGAGGCTGCCGACGCGGTCCGGCCCACCGACGCTCCGGTGATCGACTCGATCGACACCCTGGTCACCCGTTCCGTCGTCACCGCCGACACCACCGTGCTGCCCACCCGCTACCGGATGCTGGAGACCCTGCGGGCCTACTGCCGGGAGCACGACACGGACGCCGCGTCGAGCCGCAAGGCGCACGCCCGCTGGGTCCGCGAGCTGGTCGAACGCCGGACGGCGGAGTTCACCACCACCGGCGCGGGCGCGGCCATGCGCCAGCTCAGCCGGGAGCTGTCCAACCTGCGTGCGGCGATCGATCACGACCTGGCCCACGATCCCGCCACCGCGCTGCGCGTCGCCGGGCGGCTCAACTGGTTCTGGCACCGCAGGGGACACGTCGGTGAGGGGCGGCGGCTGCTGGAGTCGGCCCTGCGGGCGGCGCCCGACGCCGAGCCGCTCGACCGTGGGCACGCGCGGCTCGCCCTGATCACGGTCGGCCCGGTGCCGGACACCCTCGAAGGGGTGCGGCGCGCCTACCGGGACGTCCTGGAGTGCTCCACCGCGGCGGACGACGACGAGCACCGCCAGCTGTACGGCCTCACGCAGCTGCACATCGGGTTCAACCTGCTGCGGGCCAGAGCGGCGGAGGCCGCCCGCGAGGCCGGCCAGCAGACGATCGCGACCGGGCGGCAGCTGGGGCAGGAGTGGCTGATCGCCGGTGGGGACATGGTCCGTGGTGCGGCCCTGGTGCTCGAGGGTCGATCGGAGCAGGGACAGCGGGCCCTGGGCGAAGCCGCGGCGCTGGCCGGCCGGTGCGGCTACCGCTGGGTCGCCGGGTGCGCGCACCTGATCCGCGGCTGGGACACGGTCAACGGCACGGTCAACGGCACAGTGAACGCCACCGCCTCGACCGTCGACCCGCACACCCGGGGTGAGCTCGCCCTCGCGCAGTTGAAGGAGTCGTTCCACGCGTTCCAGATCGACGCCGACCGGATCCTGTCCCCGGTCGTGCTCAGCACCGCCGCGCTCGCGCTCGCCCGCACGGGACGCCACACCGACGCCGCCGCGCTCCAGCTCGGGGTGGCCGCCCACCTCAAGACCCTCGGCGTGCCGGCCCTGTACCTCCAGCGCGTGGGAGCCCTCATCGGAGATTTTCCACCCCTGCCGGAGCTCACCGACCAGTTTTCCGGCGGCACTCCGCCGCTCAACTGGACGGAAATGACCGAACTGCTCGGCTGGGATGTGCCACCGGCGGGGGAGTCACGGATTTGCCTGGGTGGAATTGAAGGCCTCGTGTAATCGGAGCAGGCCTGTCCGGATCCGTGTCTTGGCGGTGCCCAGTGGAATGTGCTCCGCGTCGGCGATTTCACGTGCGGTCAGACCTCGGAATGCCGCGAGGGTGAGTGCGCGCCGCTGCGCGATCGGCAGCGAGTTGATTGCGGCGTGAAGTTCTTCCGCTGATTCGGCGGCAAGGGCCGCTCGTTCGGGTGTACGAATGGCGCCATCCACCATCGCTTCGAGATCGGCCGGGTCGATCGGGGCGACTCGCCGGGCGCGCACCGTATCCACCGCCAGATTGTGCGTGATCCGGGCCAGCCAGGCGCCCACGGTGCCGCGGCGCGGGTCGTACAGCGCGGCGTGCCGCCACGCTCGCTCGAACGCCTGCTGAGCGATGTCCTCAGCCAATCGCAGGTCATCGCCTACAACGGCGACCGCAATCCCGAACACGGTGCGCTGAAAGCGGCGGACGAAGGCAGCCGCCAGCGCCTCGTCGCCGGCGCCCAGGCCAGCCAATAGCAGGTCGTCGACGACGTCGTCGACCTCGCGGCTCCCGGTTCCCATGCTGCCCCTCCGTATCGGCTTGCACGTCCAGCCTGGCCCTGCCGCGACACGATTGGGTAACGCTGGGCTGATAGGCAATCTCTTTGCGCTCTCAGTCCGTAGTAGTAGCAACAGCTTGTACAGGGCGGGGCAGTCACATGGATTTCTCAGTGCTGAGGGGTCGAATATCGTCCTACCGGGTGAACGGTGTTGATCCGGCCGGGTACGGTTTCGGGAGACTATGCGTCCGAGGGGGTTGTCTGTGAGGTCTTGCGCGAGGCGGAGAGGGTCTACGAATTTCGTTCACGGCTCGATGAAATTCGTTCAGAGTTCGGCAATGGGACATTCGGGTGAGGCTCGGAGTTCCTCGCCACATTAATGTTGCGTACCGGCCGATAGCTGGTTTCAGTACGGTTCGGGTCGCATAGCGACAGGGTTTCCCGGTCCGGGTGTGTTGGCGACGCGGACAGTCGCCGAGGGGCGAATTTGTGCTGCGCAAAATCGGTCCGCCGCGCTCGCCGAGCTGGTCTGATTGGTTTAAGGAGTTCAGGTGACATCAAATTCGGTCGATTGTGTGGCGGTCGCTCCGATTGGTTCGGATGCCGGCGAGACCGCCGATGTCGACCGGGCGAGCAGCACTGAGGGGGCACTCATTCAGCTGCTCGCTGACATCACGAGCGCCGACGGAGTCACCGCCGACAGCAATTTCTTCGACGACCTCGGCGCGGATTCGATGGTGATGGCCCGATTCTGTGCGCGGGTCAGGAAGCGCGCGGACCTGCCGTCCGTGTCGATGAAGGACATCTATCGGTATCCCACGGTCAGGAGCCTGGCCGAGTCGATGGCCGAGTCCACGCCGGCTCCGGTTGCGTCGGCGGGGCAGGCGTCGGCGGTGCCGATGGCGGGGGAGGACCGGCGGGAGGAGTCGCAGGTAGAGGGCGCGTCGGCGACGGAGGCCGGGCTGGCGACCGCGGTCGAGTACCTCTTCTGCGGAGCGTTGCAGCTGCTCTTCTTCCTCGGGTATGCCTACCTGGCCGGGATCGTCGCGAGCGTGGGCTACGAATGGATCTCCGCCGGTGTGGGGGTGCTCGACCTCTACCTGCGCGCAGTCCTCTTCGGCGGCGCCAGCCTCGTCGGCGTGTGTTTGCTGCCGGTGCTGGCCAAGTGGATTCTCATCGGTCGCTGGAAGCCGACCGAAATACGTATCTGGAGCCTGCGCTACGTCCGCTTCTGGCTGGTGCAGACGCTGGTCCGGTCGAGCCCGATTCGACTTTTCTTCGTCGGCACCCCGGTGTACGCCTTCTTTCTGCGGGCACTCGGCGCGAAGATCGGCCGGCGAGCCGCAATCTTCTCCGCGAATGTTCCGGTGTGCGCCGACCTGCTGACGATCGGCGCGGATTCGGTCATCCGGAAAGAGGCGTTCCTCCAGTGTTACCGGGCCGAGGGCACCCGGATCCAGACCGGGCCGGTCACGCTCGGCCGAGGTGTCTACGTCGGGGAGAAAGCCGTCCTCGACATCAACACGGCGATGGGTGACGGCGCGCAGCTGGGCCACACGTCCTCGCTGCATGCTGGGCAGTCGGTACCGGCTGGCGAGCGCTGGCACGGGTCCCCGGCACTGCCCACCGAGGTGGACTATCAGCGCGTCGAGCCGGCGGAGTGTGGCACCCGACGCCGGGTCTTCTTCGGTGCCCTCGCCGTACTGAAGGTGCTGCTGCTCTTCTTGCCGGTGTTGGAAGGTGGCGTCTACATCGTCCTTTCCTCGGTGCCGGTGCTGGCCAAGCTGGCTGGTCCGGGGGCTGGGGCCGTCGCATCGTGGCAGCTGTACCTCGATGCCGCCGTGCTCTCGGTCGTGCTGTTCCTCGGTGGGGTGCTGGCGAGCCTGGTCATCGCGGTCACCGTGCCGCGCGCGCTGAACCGTCTGATCACGCCGGACCAGGTCTATCCGCTGTACGGGTTCCGCTACGGCGTCTACCGGGCCATGACCCGAATGACGAACCGGCCCGTCCTGACCTACCTCTTCGGGGACAGTTCCTACATCGTCAACTATCTGCGCTGGCTCGGTTATGACCAGGCCGAGGTGGTGCAGACCGGGGCGAACTTCGGTATGGAGGTCGTCCAGGAGAACCCGCACCTGTGTTCGGTGGGCAGCGGGACGATGGTTGCCGACGGGCTGTCCATCATCAATGGCGACTTCTCGAGCTCCTCTTTCCGGCTGTCCCGAGCAGCGATCGGTCCGCGTAACTTCCTGGGCAACAACATCGCCTACCCGGCGGGTGGCAGGACGGGTGACAACTGTCTGCTGGCCACCAAGGTGATGATTCCGCTGGATGGCGAGGTTCGCGAGGGGGTGGGCCTACTGGGCTCACCGTGCTTCGAAATTCCCCGTTCCGTCGAGCGCGATGCCACATTCGACCACCTGGCCACGGGGGACGAGTTCCGCCGTCGACTCCGCGCGAAGAACTGGTACGACTTCCGGACGATGGGACTCTTCCTGTTCGCCCGCTGGCTGCAGGTATTCCTGATTACGGCCCTCGGTCTGGTCGCCGTTGACCTGTACGACGCGTTCGGCTCGCTGTCGGTCGCGGTGTTCGTCGCGCTGAGCGTCATGGTCACCGCGCTGTACCTGGTGCTGGTGGAGCGGGTGTTCACGGCTTTCCGTCCGCTGAAACCAAGTTTCTGCTCCATCTACGACCCGTATTTCTGGTGGCATGAGCGGCTCTGGAAGATTCCCGAAGCGGCGTACTTCCAGTTGTTCAGCGGCACACCTTTCAAGAATGTCTTCTGGCGGATGATGGGTGTCCGGCTCGGCAAACGGGTCTACGACGACGGCTGTTACCTGACCGAGCGCACCCTCGTCGCAATCGGTGACGGCTGTGCGCTGAACGCGGGCAGCAAAGTCCAGTGTCATTCTCAGGAGGACGGCACGTTCAAGTCGGACCACACCGTGATCGAGGCGGGCTGCACGATCGGGGTCGGTGCACTCGTGCACTACGGCGTGACGATGGGCACGGATGCGGTCCTTGCCGCCGACTCTTTCCTGATGAAGGGCGAAGACGTGCCGGCAGGCGCCCGGTGGGGTGGAAACCCGGCGCGGGAGCTTCGGGAAAACCGGGATCGGGCTGGCCTGACACTTTCGAGTAATGGTTCGGGCGAGGCTCGGGTGAATGGGCAGAGTGTCCCCTTGCGGAACCTGCCGGGACAGGATGAGAAATCGCACCTCCGTGACGACCAGGCGCATGAAGTGGCGTCGTCGCGGTGAGTGGAGGGGAAGATTTGATGAACACGCCGATGGACCTGCCGATTGACGCGGCCCGGGAATTCTGGCGCGGTGTGCTGGCCGCGGGCGGGCTCACCACGATCCCGAGGTGGGCTCAGGAATCGGGGCCGGGTCTCAGCGAGCACGCGGTGACGCTGTCCGGTGAGCTGGTCGCGCGGTTGCGTGAGCGGGCGACCGAGTCGGGGGCCCCTCTCAGCTCGGTGCTGCTGGCCGCGCACGCGAAGGTGCTCGCGGCGCTCGCCGGGGAGCGGGACGTGGTGACCGGCTACGTGGCCTCCCCGGGTGGCCGGCCGGTGCCCTGCCGGTTGACCACCGAGCCGGACTCGTGGCGGACCTTGGTCAAGGAGGCCCACTGGGTCGAGTCGGAGCTGCTGCCGTACCAGCACTTCCCGGTGGACGACCTGCGGCGTGAGCTGGGGCTGGCCGAGGCGCCGTTCGAGGTGGTGTTCGACCCGACCGGCGGGCCAGGCGACCTCCCCGAGGACACCGTGCTGCGGGTGAGCGCGGCGGAGGGGCACGACGGGCAGCTGACGCTGCGGCTGAGTTACCGGCGCGAGGTGCTCGACGCCGAAGCCGCCGCCCGGATCGCCGGCTACCACCTCACCGCGCTGACCCTGATCGCCGCCGACCCCGGCGCCGACCACACCGCCGCCGACCTGCTGGCGGGCGACGAGCTGGCGTTCCAGCTCGACGGGCTGGCCGGGCCGGACCGCGAGCTGCCCGACTGCCGCCCGCACGAGCTGTTCGAGCAGCGGGTGGCCGCCCACCCCGACCGGGTGGCCGCCGTGCACGCCGGCCGCGAGTGGACCTACCGCGAGCTGAACTCCCGCGCCAACCAGCTGGCCCAGGCGTTGCTGTCCCGGGGTCTGCGCCGGGAGGGCGTGGTCGCGGTGGTGACCGAGCGGAACCTGGACTGGATGGCCGCCGTCCTCGCCGTGTTCAAGGCCGGTGGGGTGTACCTGCCCATCGAGCCGCACTTCCCGTCCGACCGCATCGCCACCACCCTGCGCCGCGCCGGCTGCCAGCTGGTCCTC
>DATAZG010000034.1:0-52857 GCA_036272155.1 Pseudonocardia sp. | reverse complement strand
CACCCTCTCTGGGTGCCGCACACCCACCGCGGTGGGTGTGCGGCACCCAGAGAGGGTGTGGAGCGGTCACCTGAATGGGGTTGCCTTTTAAGGTTTTTGCAGGGTGGTTTCGTTAGGAACGTTTTGTCGGCGGCCCGGTTCTGTGGAGTGGAGTGAGCATGGAAGCAGATCCGGAAGTGCGGGGTCCGGCGAATGTGCGGTCCACTCCGCGGTCGGTCGAGTTGCAGCTGGAACTCAGGTCCCCGATTTCCGGTGCGCCGGCCGAGGTTTCCGAGCCCGCGGCGTCCGCTGCCTGGTTGGCGGAGCTGCGGGAGTTTCGCGGCCGGGTCGCCTGGAACGGCGGCCAGCGACCCGCCTTCCGGCTGGCGGACCGCACGTTCGCCGATCCCGACCCTCACGACGTCGCGTCGTACCACCTCATCCTGCGAGATCCGGGCGGTGGCCAGCTCGCCGCCTGCGTGCGGTACGCGCCCCTGGAGAACCTCCCCACCAGCAGGATCCGTGAGCTGGACGGGGCGACGGCGGCCCAGATCATCGCGGGCGCGCGGTGCACCGACTCGGACGTGCTCGAAGGCGCCCGCCTCATGGTCGACCCGGTGTGGCAGCAGCGTGGGTTGGCCACCGAGCTGCTGCTCGCGGGTACCGCGCTCGCGCGGGCGCTGGACCGCCCGCTGATCTGGGGTACCGCCGGTGTGCGTGAAGGGCAGGAACGCGTTTTCCTGCGACTCGGATACCACTGCGCGGGCACGCGGCTGATTCCGGCGCCGCATTACGACGACGACCTCAGAATCATTTTCTGCGAACCCGCCGGGATTCCCGCCGAGATCGAACCGCGCATCGCGGCATTCGACCCCACGGTGCGTGCCTGGCTGGCCGTGCGGAATTGACCCGACCCCGGGTCAAGCCAACCGGAATACCTCCTCGAGTGGGCGGCGCAGCGAGCGCGCGGAGGGCGACCCCGTCCGGGCGAGCCGGAAGAGCAGCACCTCGGCGTGGTCGGCGCGTGTCTCGAACAGCGTCCGGTAGCGGGCGCGCAGGTCACACAGCTCGGCACGTTCGGCCGCGTCGAGACCGACGCCGGCACCCCGTTCGAGCCGCGCGAACAGGTAGGGCAGGGTTGTCATGGGGTGTACCGCGATCCCGTCGGCCGCCGCGGTGAGCCACATTCGCTGCATGGCCCGTCCGCCGCGCAGGTAGCTCTCGCGGGACGTCCCGGGGACCGTGATCAGGCCGACCGCCGAGGCACTGGCCACCGCCGTGCGCGCGAGGTCCGCCAGGGCGCGGCCGCCGCCGATCTCCGTGAGGCACTCCATCACGCGCCACTGCCGGAGCAGGCTGAACACGGCCCGCTCCGCGGCGGTGAGCTCCGCGGTGGCGAGGTCGAGCCCGTGCGGTACGGCGCGCGCCTCCTCGGGCGTCCAGCGGTAGCCCCGCATGACGTCGTGGTGCATCGCGCGGTTGAGCAGGCTGAGCCGGTCGGCGGCGCCCATCAGCTCGCCGATGCTGGCCAGGTGATCGGGGCCGCACAGCAGTTGCAGCCGGCCGCCCGCCTCGGCGCATGCCGCCCCGAGCCGCGTCGCCGCCTGCTCGCCGAGCGGTTGGCGTTGCTCGCGTCGGCGGTTGGTGACGCGCGGGACGATGTGCGGTACGAGCGGGGACGGCCGCGGTATCGGCTCGGGCGTGAACGCGACGGTGCACACGAGTCGGGCGTCGTCGCTCGGCCAGAGCCGCGTGTCCGCCCGGAGCCCGAGATGCGTCGCGGCCAGCTCGATGTTCTCGACCAGTGCGCCGAAGGCCACCCAGGTCGCCCCGTGTTCGAAGTCGAGGCTCGGCAGGTCGCGCGCCGGGTCGTGGTGGCAGTCCAGCCGGGCCTCGACGCGGCGCCAGGTGAGGGACCAGGGCTGCGCGTTGTGTGCGGAGGGGGCCAGCGTGCCGAGTGCGGCGACCCACCGCACGGCGTCCTCGGTCACGTCGCCCGTCGCGTCCGTTGCGTCCGGCTCGGGAGGCAGCGGGGGATCGACCAGCGCCTCAGGGACGGGGACCGGGGGAGGGCCGGCGGTGACCGGCTCGCGGTAGTCCCCGGCACCGTCGGCGACCAGCGTGCCCGGATCGACGTAGTAGCGCCCGGAGCCGACCGGCTCGCCGAGCAGCAGGCGCCGGGCCGCGTCCGCGACCAGGGCCCCACCGAGGGCCACCCCGGATGCCAGCTGCGGCCAGCTCCCGATGGTGTGGCCGATCTCGGGCAGTGATGCGGCCGCACGGGTGCTCAGCCGGCGCCCGTCGAGGATCGCCAGCACGAAGGGAATCTTGTCCTGCACCGCCAGCCCCTGGATGTCCGCCGCTCGCAGCGAGTCGACGAGGCCGTGGAAGAGCGGCCGATCCGGCTCCAGGTCGAACCGCTCGACATCGAGCAGACCGCGGTCACTGGTTTCCATGATCACTGGAATGCCGTGGGCCCTGGCACGCTCCCGGACGAGCACCTTGACGTGCAGGTCGTCGCATTCCTCCACGAGCAGATCCAGCCGGCCACCGCCGACCAGGAACTCGTCCACATTCTCCGGTTGCACGCCCTGCGCGAACCGCTCGATGTCAAGATAGGGATCGACCTCGAACATCTGCCGGGCCGCGATCACCGTCTTCTCCACGCCCAGATCGGCAATACCGGTGCGGAGGCGGTTCAGGTTCGACAGGTCGAGCCGGTCCAGATCCGCGATCCTGAATGAACCACCGATGCCCTCCAACGCGCACACCACCGCCGCCACATTGCCGACCGACAGCCCGACCACACCGATTCGCATTGCCGCGAGCCGGTCCTGTTCCGCCCGCGTAATCTTGTGGCGATTTCGGTCGGTGCGTACCTCCCGAAACTCCGCCCGGGGCAGCACATGGACCAGCGTCGCGGACCACGGATACCACACCCACACGCCGTACTCGGTGAGCTGCCGGCTTCCCAAGCGCCGCTGTATCCGCTGGTCCAGCTCGTGGGCGGTCCACCGGGCGCCAGGGTGGCGCGCCGAGACCAGCAGCCCCAGTTGCTCGGCAAGCGTGTCGTGCACCCGCCGTACGGCACTGGACTCGAGCAGCGCCGCCAGTGCCGCCCGGTCGTCGTCGACGGCGAGGTCGAAGTGGGTCGGCCGCCATTCGGTGCAGTTCGGACTTTCCCCGCTGAGCTGGCACAGGCGTCGGCCCAGTTCGTCAATCAACAGTTGCTCCCTGGTGCCGAGCGTGGGAAATCGATAACCCGATCGAATTTGTCGGGCGCTCACCGTGCCCGGTCGATCTTGCTATGACCTTGCAGTCACCTTGCAGCTGGCGCTGGGTATCACACGAGCGAGTGTTTTTCGGAGTCCGCGGCGTCCCGATGGCTCGAATAACCTGGCCACTTCAGTCGAAAGAAGCTTTGACCGGGACCACGGCCAGCCAGTCCAAGCTTGAACGTTCACCTTTCCGGCGGCCGAACCGATATCGATAATCTTGTGATGTTCTGCCGCGCACACCATAACGTCGTCCACCACTCCGAGTGGACGATCCGAATACGCCACGGCCAACCGGAATTCATTCCACCGAAATGGGCCGACTACCACGCCGCAACGCCCGGGCAAGAGTCTTCCTGAGCTCGCGCCTCTAGCCGCTAACCGGGAATTAGATGTTCTCCGGCCACATTCGCGGAGCGCGGGTACGGCCACCCTCGAGCAGTGAGTCATCGGTCAGTGGCCGTGGCCGCCGCCGTGGCCGCCGCCGCCGTGGCCGCCGCCGCCGTGGCCGCCGCCGCCGTGGCCGCCGCCGCCGTGGCCGCCGCCGCCGTGTCCGCCGCCGCCGTGGCCGCCGCCGCCGTGGCCGCCGCCGCCGTGGCCGCCGCCGTGCCCGCCGCCGCCGCCGTGTCCGCCGCCGCCGTCGCCGTGCCCATCACCGCCGGAGTGCCCGCCGCCGCCTGAGTGGCCGCTGCCGTGCCACTGGCTGCCGCCGCGCGAGTGCCCGTCGCCGTCGGAGTCCCCGTCGTTGTCGGACTTGCCGCCGCCGCTGGCGTGGACCTCCGAGTAGCCGCCGGGCGCGGAGTGGCTCGAGCCCCCGGGGCCCGTCGGGGCGGAGCGGGTGGGCGGGTAGTCGAGCTCGGTCACCGACCCGGCGGGAACGAGGTCATCGACCGGGTCGACGTTGGGCGGGCCGGCCGGCGAGAGCCCGGAGGGATAGAAGGGGCCGGGTACCGGCGGCGCCCCCGTCGACCGGCCTCCCGAGGGCAGCCGGGGCAGCACCTGCTCGGCCGGGGAGCCGGCGGGGGGCAGCGGGACGTCGTAGCGGACCGTCGGGTGCTGGGTCATCGTGAGGGTGCCGGCCAGCCCGATCGTCACCACCGCCGCGGCGGCCGCGGTGACCGTGACCCGCTGCCGCACGGCGACCCGGAACACCTGGTCGAGCGCTCGCTGGTCGGTCCGATAGGCCAGGGCGTGGGCCAGCTCGGTCAGCTCGATGGCCGCCCAGGTGTGGATCGGCTGGCTCGGGTCGGGTACGCGGTAGCTCCGCCCGCCGGGGGGGATCCAGCCCAACCGCTCGGCCATCACCTGGTACGCGGCCGCGAGCCTGGCCATGACCACGTCGATGGGGAGGTGCTCCTCCTCGGCGATCTGTTCGACGGCGAGCCCGCCCACGTGGTGCAGTGCCGCCACGGTGCGCTCTTCCTCGGGCAGTTGGCGCAGCGCCGTGAAGATCGGGCGCGCGGACTGAGCGACCCAGCCCGCCTCGTGAGCCTCCGCGTCCGGCCTCGGCGGGCGGCGCGGCGGGCGGACCTGCCTGGCCCGCCGACGGGTCCAGCCGGCGGGATCCGGCAGCGAACCGACGGTCGGCCAGTGCCGCCAGGCCTGTACGAAGGCCCGCAGGGCGGCACGGGTGGCGTGTGCCCGGTCACCGGTCAAGGCGTGCAGCAGCGCGACGAGCTGCGGATGGTTGTCGTCGTGGAACCGGGCGAACTGGCTCTTCCGTGCCGCGCGCGCCGCCGGCTCGTCGACGGGGTGGAACGGGTCCATCAACTCACCCCTCGCTCGACCTGGGCCTGCGCAGTAGATCGCGGCGCCGCGCACCGGTGTGACCGGTTTCGCCACCGAACCACCACATCGGGCGACACGGCGCTGCCCTACCCAGGACGATACGTACGCGGACCCGTGGTCGCAGCCGCGATGCGGAACCGCCCTCAGGGGTCGAAGCCTACGGCCGCAACTTAAGCGTCACCCTCGACTTCGGCCAGCTGGTTCTCAGCGCTTCGGGCGGGGGCCGGGCCGGCGAGCGCGGGCTCGGGCACGAGCGGCCGGGGGGCCGGCTTCGGGGGCCGTGGCGTCGCGGTGACCAGCGAGCGGAAGATCGTCTGGTCCGCCATCCGCAACAGCCGGATCAACACCCGGCGCACCACCACGAAGCCGATCAGGCTGAGCGCGGCGCCGAGCGGCAGCCCGACCAGCACGTCGAACGGGTACGCCTCGGCGACGTAGACGCGGGAGAAGGCCATCACCGCGGCGGCCAGCAGGCTGAACCAGCCGAGCGGACGGCTGACCAGGAACAGGCTCGCGGTCACCGCGCCGGCCAGCACCGCGTGGTCACTGGGGAAGCCCGGCGCCAGGCTGTGCACCGACGTGGTCCACAGGTCCGGGTACATCAGGTACGGGCGAGGCTCGGCGAGGACCTTCGAGATCGGCTGGTTGATCGCCAACGCGAGCAGCATGCCGATCGGGGTCCAGATCGCGGCGGCCACGGGAGCCAGGTCGACCCGGCGGCGCCCCAGCCACCAGCCGGCCAGCATCAGCTCCGAGAACACCACGAACCCGGCGACGGTGGAGTAGAGCAGCATCAGCGGCTGCAGCCACGGCGTCGACCGCGCGAACGCATTGATCGCCAGCAACAGCTGGATGTTGATATTCATGGACACGTCCTCCGCTGGGGTGCGCCAGGACACGATCCCATGACTGCGCAGCGTGATCACATCGGGATAAGCCGTCCGGGGTTCCCCCAAGTTGTCGAACTCTCGAGGCGCCCGAACGTGGAGTGACCGTACGAGTACCGTGCGTAACACTGGTCACTTGGGGGAGGTCGCATGCGCGTGCCGCACCGCGCGGCGCCGAGGCGAGGTCGAGCGGCGCCCCGGCAGGGCCGCGCGACGCCGAGGAGAGAACGCGCGGCGCCGAGAATACGGCGGGTGATCGCCGGTGGGGCGCTGGTGGTGGTGGCCGGTGTGCTCTGGTGGAGTCTCGCCCCAGCCGGATCACCGGTTCAGCTCAGCCCGGCCTCCGCCCCGGTGGGACCGGTGCTGCCCGGGCCCATCCCGCCCCAGCCGCCGATCGAGCTGGCGGGCTGGAAGCTGGTCATCCCGCTGCCCGGGGACAAGGGCGATGCCGCGAACATCAGCCCGGCCATCCTGCTCCCGCCCTGGCTCGTCGCGCAGCCCGACGGCACCCTGCGGTTCTGGGCACCGATCTGCGGAGTGGCCACCCCGAACTCCGAGCACCCGCGCACCGAGCTGGACAGCCTGACGAACTTCGCCGCCGGCACCAGCGGTCCGCAGAGCCTGTCCGCGACCCTGGCGGTTTCCCAGGTGCCCGACGGCGGCGACATCATCGTCGGCCAGATCCACGGCGCCGACGACATCAGCTCGGTGCCGTTCGTGATGCTGCGCTACAGCGAGGGCGAGCTCCGCGTCGTGGTGAAGGACAAGCAGAGCGGGTCGGAGTCGGAGAAGATCCCGCTGCTCTCCCAGCTGCCGCTCGGCACCTGGTTCGACTACGCCCTCACCGACAACGGGGACGGCACCCTCACGTTCGCCGCCGGTCGGATCGGGGACAGCCGGCACGTCACCGTCCCCATCCCCGAGGCGTTCCGCGGCGCCACCGTCCGCTTCCAGGCGGGCGACTACCAGCAGGGTGACCCCAAGCCCACCCCCGCGTCCTGCGCCGGCGAGGGCGGCCTGGTCACGTTTGCGGCCCTGCGGCAGACCACGCTGCCGCGCCCGTAGGCCCGCGACCGCCCGGGGCCGGGGCGGTCGGCCTGAGCGCCTCACCGAGGGCCCGCAGCTCACGCAGCACGAGCCGGGTCGCGGCCTGGGGGACCGGGCCGGTCGGTACGGCGGCGAGCACGGTGCGTGTCGGGTTGTCGGCGAGCTCGCGCACGGCCACGGCGTAGCGCTCGTCGACGGCGAGGGCGGGCAGCGCCGCGACGGCGAGGCCGGCCTGGACGTGCTCCAGCTGCAGGGTGTAGCTGGAGTAGCGGCCCGTGATCACCGGCTCGAACCCGGCGCCCCGGCACAGCCGCGTGAGCAGGTCGCACATCGAGCAGCCGGGTTGGTCCATGACCCAGCGCTCACCGGCCAGCGCCGCCAGCTCGACGGGACCGGCGCCGGCCAGTGGGTGCTCCTCCGGCAGCACGAGCACGACCGGGTCGCTGGTCAGCCGCACGTGGCGGATCCGTTCGTCGACGGGCAGCGAGTCGTCCGCGAAGTCGTAGACGAGTGCGAGGTCGACCTCGCCGTAGCGTAGGGCCCGCAGGCTGTCGTGAGGTTCCAGCTCCGTGGTCACGATCCGCAACCGGGGGTGCCGGCGGCGCAGCCGCGCGGCCACCGGGAGCACGAGGGACAGCAGCCCGCTGGAGAAGGAGGCGACCCGCACGTCCCCGACCGGCTCGGTGCGCTGCTCGGCGAGGTCGGCCTCGGCGGTCTCGATCTGCCGCAGGATCTCCCGCGCGTGCTCGGCGAGCCGGACGCCCGCCGGGGCGAGCGTGATCCGCCGGCCGTGCCGCTCGAACAGCACCGTGCGCGACTCCTGCTCCAATACCGTGAGCTGCTGGGACACCGACGAGGGGCTCATGTCCAGCGCCTCCGCGACAGCCCGCACGGTGCCGAGGCGTTCGAGGTGGGTGAGCAGTCGCAACCGCCATGGGCTCAGCACGGTGCCATTGTGGGCCTCCGGTCGGCATTGTTCGGTAGAGCCGCACAGCCTGCGCGGAAACTGTCGATGGACCTGTGCAGCGGTACGCGCCTACCGTCCGAGTCATGGAGAGCGCCGAGCGGTTCTGGTCCGACGTCGACAACCACGTGATCCGCTACGGGGCGGGCGGGTTCACCCGGGAGATCATCGAGCGGGCCGAGGGCAGCTACCTCTACACCACCGACGGCCGCGCGATCCTGGACTTCACCTCCGGCCAGATGAGCGCGATCCTCGGCCACTCGCACCCCGAGATCGTGGCTACGGTGCGGAGCGCGGTCGGCGAGCTCGACCACCTGTTCAGCGGCATGCTGTCCCGGCCGGTGGTGACGCTGTCCCGGCGGCTGGCCGAGTCGCTGCCCGAGCCGCTGGACAAGGTCATGCTGCTGACCACCGGCGCGGAGGCCAACGAGGCGGCTATCCGGATGGCGAAGCTAGTCACCGGCAAGTTCGAGATCGTCTCCTTCAGCCGCTCGTGGCACGGCATGACCCAGGGCGCGGTGAGCGCGACCTACAGCGCGGGGCGCAAGGGGTACGGACCGGCCGCGCCCGGCAACCTCGCCATCCCTACGCCCTACGCCTTCCGGCCCGACTTCGTCGACGCGGACGGGGAGTTCGACTGGCGCCGGCAGCTGGACCACGCGTTCGACCTCGTGGACGCCCAGTCGGTCGGCAGCCTGGCCGCCGCCGTCGTGGAACCGATCATCAGCTCCGGCGGGCTGATCGAACCGCCGCCGGGCTATCTCGCCGCGCTCCAGGCCAAGTGCCGCGAGCGCGAGATGCTGCTGATCGTCGACGAGGCGCAGACCGGGCTCTGCCGCACCGGCAGCTGGTACGCGTTCGAACCCGCCGGGATCACCCCCGACATCCTGACGCTGTCGAAGACCCTGGGCGCGGGACTGCCGCTGGCCGCCGTGGTCACCAGCACCGAGATCGAGCGGGCAGCGTACGAGCGGGGCTACCTGTTCCTCACCACCCACGTGTCCGACCCACTGGTCGCCGCCGTCGGCAACACCGTGCTCGACGTGCTGGAGCGGGAGAAGATGGACGCTCGCGCCGAGGCCAGCGGCGCCTACCTGCGCGCCGGGCTGCTGGACCTGCGGGACCGGCACGCCGCCGTGGTCGACGTCCGGGGCCGGGGCCTGCTGCAGGGCATCGAGCTCGCGCCGGAGGGCGGCGGCCAGCGGGCCTCCGACGAGCTGGGCCGCCGGGTCACCCAGCGCTGCCTCGAGCTCGGCCTGCACATGAACATCGTCCAGCTGCCGGGCATGGCCGGGGTCTTCCGCATCGCGCCCCCGCTGACGAGCACCGAGCAGGAGCTGGCGAGCGGGCTGGAGATCCTGGACCGGGCCCTCGCGGAGGCCGGCACCGGCTGAGGCACCGCGGTCAGCTCGGCCAGGCCGGTTCGGCGATCGTGGCGGCGAGGGCGTCGAGCAGTACCTGGGCCGGCTGGGAGGCCGGCGGTTTGCCGCACACCGCGGTGAGCACCTGCCGGCCGAGCCCGGGGACCCGGTCCAGCCGCACGCCGGGGTGCCGGTTGGCCATCAGCGTCAGGCCGGGGAGCAGGCTGACCCCGAGCCCGGCGGCCACCAGCGCCTGCACCGCGACGTAGTCCTCGGTCTCGAAGTCCACGGTCGGGCTGAACCCGGCCTGCGCACACGCCACGACGAGGTGCTCCCGGCAGCGCTCGCAGCCGGCGATCCAGCGGTCCTTGGCGTAGCTGGCCAGTTCCGCGCGCGGAACTGGCCAGGACCGGTCGGCCGGGGTGACGACGTACAGCGGCTCGTCGAGCAGCGGGGTCATGGTGATGTCGCGGCGGTCGCGCTGCGGTGGGTCACCGTGCTCGAAGATCAGCGCCACGTCGACGTCGTTGTTGCGCAGTGCGCTCAGTGCCTCCGGCGGCTCGGCCTCACTGAGCGACAGCTCGATCCCGGGGTGCTCGGCGGTGACCCGCGCGGCGGCGGCCGGCACCAGGGTCGCCAGCGCCGACGGG
This sequence comes from Pseudonocardia sp., assembly GCA_036272155.1. GTDB lineage: Bacteria > Actinomycetota > Actinomycetes > Mycobacteriales > Pseudonocardiaceae > Pseudonocardia. The sequence goes on along the minus strand of DATAZG010000034.1, from coordinate 42,906 downwards.
AAGGCCACCAGCCGGACCCGCCCGGTGCGCAGCCCTGCCAGCTCGTCCAGCTCCGCGTGCAGCGACTCGACCTGGGCGAGGATGGACTCGGCCCGGTCGGCCAGCAGCCGGCCGGCGTCGGTCAGCCGGATGCCTCGGCCCATCCGCTGCAGCAGGGGCACGCCGACCTCGGCCTCGAGCTTGGCCAGATGGTGGCTGACCGATGGCTGCGCGTAATGCAGGGCCTCCGCGGCGGCGGTGACCGACCCTTCTCTCGCGACCGCGACCAACACTCGGAGCCGACTCAGGTCGATCACCGCTGAATCATAGGCCGTACCGATGGATGCCTCGAAAACAGGCATTAGACCAAATCCGGTACCGCTGTCAGGGTGACCCCAGGCGTATGCGCGGAGGGTTCGACGAACTGCCCGCGATTCGCCCCCGACGCATGTCTTCCTGTGTACCTGGACCTGCCATAACTGGACTGAGGAGAGGCGCATGACCACCGCAGTCAATCCGTCATCGCATTCGATGTCGGTGAGCGATGCCGCCGCACAGACCCTGGCGAATTCCACCAAGACCGTCCCCCAGATGGCCAGCATCTCCCCACGCTGGCTCACCCATTTGATGTCCTGGGTGCCCGTTGAGGCCGGCATCTATCGGGTGAATAAAGTCGTCCATCCGGAGTCCGTTCACATTCAGTGCGACAACTACGACGAGTCGCCACTGCCGGACACTTTTGTCGACTACGAGCAGGACCCCCGGGAGTACCGGCTCAAGGCCGTGCAGACGATCCTGGACGTGCACACCCGGGTGTCGGACCTGTACTCGCACCCGCACAACCAGATCGCCGAGCAGCTCCGGCTGACCATCGAGGCGGTGAAGGAGCACCAGGAGAGCGAGCTGATCAACAGCCCGGAGTACGGGTTGCTGGCCAGCACCGACGAGTCGCAGCGGATCTCCAGCCTGGGCGGCCCGCCCACCCCCGACGACCTGGACAACCTGATCGCCAAGGTGTGGAAGCAGCCGGCGTTCTTCCTGACCCACCCCCACGCGGTGGCCGCGTTCGGCCGGGAGTGCACCCGGCGCGGGGTACCGCCGCCCACCGTGAGCATGTTCGGCTCCCAGTTCCTGACCTGGCGCGGGCTGCCGATCGTGCCGTCGGACAAGGTGCCGGTCGAGGGTGGCAAGTCCAAGATCGTGCTGCTGCGGACCGGTGAGGCCCGCCAGGGCGTGGTCGGGCTGTTCCAGCCCGGGCTGACCGGGGAGCAGGGGCCGGGCCTCTCGGTGCGGTTCATGCAGATCGACCGCAGCGCCATCGCGTCCTACCTGGTCTCCCTGTACTGCTCGCTGGCCGTACTGACCGAGGACGCGATTGCCGTACTCGAGGACGTCGAGGTGGACAAGTTCCATGACTACGCCCCTTCCTACCGGTAACGGCTCGGGCGGCCACGGCTCCAACGGCTCCGTACCGACCACCGACTGGACGGGGGAGAGCGCACCGGCGTGGCTGCCCGACGAGCAGACGCTGAGCCGAATGGCCGGCGAGCTGTTCCGTGCCCTGCCGGGCCAGGCGCCGGCACTCGACGGGTTGGCCCCGGCCGGCCCGGGAGTGCCGAGCACCGGGCCGGGGGCGGCGACCCCACCGGTGCCCTCGGGCCTGCCGGCGGCGGACCTGCCACCGCCGGCGCCCCAGTCGCGGCCGAGCGTGCCCAGCCTGCCGCCGCCCACCAGCGCGCCGGCCGCGCACTCGGCGACGCTGGCGGGGTTCGGTCCACCGATGGTCCCGGAGGTGCCGACGCTGTTCAACCTGGCGGCGACGCCGGGCCTACCCGGGATGCCCGGGACGGGCGTCGACCCCACGCCGGACCCGGGTGCGTTCTACTTCCTGACCGCCAGCCCCGGCTACAGCCCGGCCGCCCCCTCGGCGCCCGGGTTCGGCGAGGTGGCGGTGCCCTCGGTGGCGGCACCGGTGGCGGCACCGGTGGCGGCGACCGGCTCGCGGTTCTACTTCCTCGAGCCCGGTCCCGACGCCGCCGTACCCGCGCTGCCGCTGGACCCCCATCCGGCGTTCGACGTGCAGGCGGTGCGGCGGGACTTCCCGATCCTGTCCGAGCGGGTCAACGGCAAGCCGCTGATCTGGTTCGACAACGGGGCGACCACGCAGAAGCCGCAGGCCGTGATCGACCGGTTGGCGTACTTCTACGCGCACGAGAACTCGAACATCCACCGCGCCGCGCACGAGCTGGCGGCACGGGCCACGGATGCCTACGAGTCGGCGCGGGACACCGTGGCGCGGTTCATCGGGGCGGGGTCGTCCGACGAGATCGTGTTCGTCCGGGGGGCCACCGAGGCGATCAACCTGGTGGCCCAGAGCTGGGGGCGGGCGAACATCGGGGCGGGCGACGAGATCGTCATCTCGCACCTGGAGCACCACGCCAACATTGTGCCGTGGCAGCAGCTGGCGACCGAGAAGGACGCCGTGCTGCGGGTGATCCCGGTGGACGACGACGGTCAGGTCCTGCTCGACGAGTACCAGAAGCTGCTGTCCGACCGGACCAAGCTGGTGGCGCTCGCACAGGTGTCGAACGCGCTCGGCACGATCACCCCGATCCGCACGATGATCGAGATGGCGCACTCGGCCGGCGCATTGGCGCTGGTCGACGCGGCGCAGAGCGTGCCGCACGCCCCGGTCGACGTCACCGACCTGGACGCCGACTTCCTGGTGTTCTCCGGGCACAAGGTGTTCGCGCCCACCGGGATCGGCGTGCTGTACGGCAAGTCGGCGGTGCTGGAGTCGATGCCGCCGTGGCAGGGCGGCGGCAACATGATCGCCGACGTCACGCTCGAGCGGTCGGAGTTCCAGGACCCCCCGAACCGGTTCGAGGCGGGCACCGGCAACATCGCCGACGCCGTCGGTCTCGGTGCCGCGCTCGACTACGTGCAGCGGATCGGCATGGCCAACATCGCGGCCTACGAACACGACCTGCTGGGGTACGCGACCGAGGGACTGCGGACCGTGCCGGGGCTGCACATCATCGGGACGGCCAAGGAGAAGGCGAGCGTGCTCTCCTTCGTGCTCGACGGCTACGACCCCGTGCAGGTCGGCTCGGCGCTCAACCGGGAGGGCATCGCGGTGCGCGCCGGCCACCACTGCGCGCAGCCGATCCTGCGCCGGTTCGGCCTCGAGGGCACCGTGCGCGCCTCGCTGGCGTTCTACAACACCCGCGAGGAGGTCGACGTGCTCGTCGCCGCGCTCCGTCGGCTCGCCGCGGACGCTGGGCGCTGATCGCCGGGCTGAGCTGTCCGGGTACGTGGAGCTGTCCGGGTACGTGGAGCTGTCCCGGTAGGCGGAGCTGTCCCGGTAGGTGGGGGCAGCTCCGCCTACCGGGCTCCGGCGTCTCGTTGCTACGGGCAGTGGGGCAGTGGGGCGCTGCGGTGGGGCAGCGGGGCTCGGCGCCGCGCGATACGGTGCCCAGGTACCCGGGTCGGCGATCACGCGCCACCGCGGCGCTTCACGCGTGCCAGCCCGCCTACCGAGGAGCCACAGATGTCCGAGCAGCCCGCCGCCCGCAACCGCTACCTCCGGTGCCCCTGCGGCGAGTTCATCGAGGCGGCCGACGACGACACGCTGGTCGAGCTGACCCAGACCCACCTCGCCTCCGCCCACCCCGGGCGTGAGTACTCGCGGGACGAGATCCTCTTCATGGCCATCTGAGCGCCGCAAGACTCGACAGGCGCTCGCACCCTCCGACTTCAGCCACAACGGCGGCCCACCGCACTACTCGGGCCACTGTGGTTGAGCTCGGCAGCTCAGTGGGTCCCGAGCAGGTGCCGATTTAGGCTCGCTCGATCGGTCCGACCAGGTCTAGTACGGCGCGCCGCACGGTCTCGCGGACCTGGATGGGGTCGTCGAGCCCGCCGCTCTGCAGCGCGCCGTCGCGCAGCACGACCAGTACCCCGGTCCGTTCCCCTCGGGCGCGTGCCCGAGCTTGCGCAAAGCCCGGTGGGCCGAGCCTTGTGTGCCGGGGGCCGGGGCGGCTAACGTCGTTCATCGATACGCATCGATGCGAGGTGACAACGTGGTGACAACGTGGTGACCAGCAAGGACGTTGCCCGCATTGCCGGCGTATCGCAGAGCACCGTGTCCTACGTGATGAGCGGTCGCCGGCCGATCTCCGAGGAGACGCGGCGCCGGGTCGAGGCCGCGATCCAGCAGCTCACCTATCAGCCGAACGCCGGGGCCCGAGCACTGGCGAGCCAGCGCACCCAGGTGATCGGGCTGGTTGTGCCGTTCGAACCGGTCGACGACACCCCGGGCCTGCTGCCGTTCATCGAGACGATCGCCGCCTGCGCCCGCGAGCAGGACTACGACGTCCTGCTGGTCACCGCCGACGAGGGCGCGGCGGGGCTGCGCCGGCTCGCCGGGCGGTCGCTGTGCGACGCGATCGTGATGATGGACATCGGCGCCACCGACGGCCGGATCCCCGTCGCCACCGGGCTGAGCGTGCCGGTGATCCTGATCGGGGTGCCGGACGACAGCGCCGGGCTGCACTGCGTGGACCTCGACTTCACGCTGGCCGGCCGGCTGGCGGTCGACGAGCTGGCGGCGTGCGGGCACCGTCGGATCGTGGTGATCGGCTACTCGGCGGCGCTGCTGGCGCGAAGGGTCAACTACGTCGGCCGGTTCCTGCGCGGGACCGAGTTGGCGGCCGCCGAGCACGGGCTGGAGTACCACGTCGTGTCGCCGGTGACGCTCGGCAGGGCGGGCGCGGCGGCGGCGGTGGACCGGGCGCTCGCGGTCGGCGGTGAGCGGCCCGGCATCGTGGTGCCCAGCGGCGGCGTGATCCAGCACGTGCTGCAGAACCTGCACGAGCGCGGCGCGGTGCCGGGGCGGGACCTCTCGGTGGTCGGCCTGTGTCCGGACGTCGTGGCCGACAACATGATCCCGCCGGTCAGCAACGTCTCGGTGGAGCCGAGGGACGTCTCGCGCCGCGCCATGCAGATCCTGTTCAGCCTGCTCGACCGGGACACCGCCCCGCCGCCCGGGCAGGTCCAGCTCGTCGCCCCCCGGCTCACCCAGCGCACCACCACCGTCCCGCACGACTGAGTACCCGCCGCACCCGGCGGCGGCACCGCACGTCGATCGTCGATGCGCATCGATGACGCCTGTCAGAGAGGACCGGACATGGCTCAACGAAGAGCGGTACTGGCCACGGTGCTGGCGCTGGCCGCCACGATCGGACTGAGCGGTTGTGGCGGAGGGGCAGGGGCAGGTGCCGGCGGCCCCGTGACCAGCCTTCGGGTGCTCGACTACTACAACAACGAGCCGGACACGACCGTCTACGCGCAGGCCCTTGACGCCTGCGGCAAGCAGAACGGCGTGACCATCGACCGGGAGGTCGTGCCCGGCGCCGCGCTGATCGCCAAGGTGCTGCAGCAGGCCTCCTCGCGCACCCTGCCGGACGTCCTGATGCTCGACAACCCGGACCTGCAGCAGATCGCCGCCACCGGCGCGCTCGCGCCGATCAGCGACTTCGGCCTGTCCTCGGCGGGCTACGCCGACGGTGTCACGGCGGCATCGACCTACCAGGGCGCGGTGTACGGGCTGCAGCCGGTGGCCAACACCATCGCGCTGTTCTACAACAAGGACGTCCTGGCCAAGGCCGGGGTGGCACCCCCGACGACCTGGGACGAGCTGAAGGCCGCGGCGAGCCGGCTCACGGCGGGCGGCCGGTACGGCGTCGCCTTCTCCGCCGCCGCGACGTACGAGGGGACCTGGCAGTTCCTGCCGTTCATGTGGAGCAACGGCGGCGACGAGAAGAACATCACGACGCCGGAGGTCGCGCAGGCACTGCAGCTGTGGGTCGACCTCGTCAGCTCCGGCTCGGCCTCGCGGTCGGTGGTCACCTGGGACCAGGCCGATGTGCGGGAGCAGTTCGTGGCCGGCAACGCGGCGATGATGGTCAACGGCCCGTGGCAGCTCCCCGTACTGAAGCAGAATCCGAACCTGCACTACGGCGTGGTGCCGATCCCGGTCCCCCGCGCGGGGCAGGCCCCGGTCGCGCCGCTGGGTGGCGAGACGTGGACCATCCCGCGCACCGGCGACACCGCCCGGCAGGCGAAGGCCGCCAAGATCGTCGAGTGCCTGAACTCGGACGCCAACCAGCAGTCGCTGGCCACGCAGCGCGACACCGTGCCGACCAGGACCAGCCTGGACGCCGCGTTCGCCGCCCAAGACCCGGAGATGGCCACGTTCGTCTCGGCCGTGCAGGGCAGCCGCGCCCGCACCGGCGAGCTCGGCCCGGACTGGCCGAAGACGGCGGCGAAGATCTACACGGCGATCCAGACCGCGCTGACCGGCAGCGCCCCGCCGCCCGCCGCACTCCGGCAGGCCCAGGATGGCTGAGGTCGCGCGGCTGGCGATGGCTCGGACCGAGTCGGTGCCAGTGCCAGTGCCCGAGCCGGCGTCCGGGTCCGCGCCCGGGGTGGCCGGCCGCTGGTGGTCCGCGCGGCGGCGCGAGCGGCTGACCCAGGTCGGCTTCCTGCTGCCGGCGGTGCTCTACCTGGGCGCGTTCTTCGGCTATCCCGTGGTCAAGAACGTCGTGATGGGGTTCCAGCACTACACGACCGCCACGTTCTACACCGGCGCCGCACCCTGGGTCGGTTTCGCGAACTACCTGGCGGTGACCGGGTCGGCGGTGTTCGGTCGGGCGGTGCTGAACACGGTGCTGTTCACCGTCGGGTCGATCGCCGGGCAGTTCACCATCGGGCTGGCGATCGCCGTGTTCTTCCACCGCCGGTTCCCGCTGAGCGGGATGCTGCGCTCGCTGTTGCTGCTGCCGTGGCTGATCCCGCTGATCGTGTCGAGCGCGGTGTGGCGGTGGATCCTGGACGAGGACAACGGTGTGCTCAACCGGTCGCTCGGGGGCGCACACCTGCCCTGGCTGACCAGTACCTCGCTCGCCCTGCTCGCGGTGGTCCTGGTGAACATCTGGATCGGCATCCCGTTCAACACCACGATCCTCTACGGCGGCCTGCAGGACATCCCTCAGGAGCTGTACGAGGCGGCCGCGATGGACGGGGCGACCGGGCTGCGGGCCTTCCGGTACGTGACCTGGCCGCTGCTGCGCCCGGTCGTGACCGTGGTGTTGGTGCTCGGGGTGGTCTACACGCTGAAGGTGCTGGACATCATCCTCGGCCTCACGAACGCGGGGCCGGCCAACGCGACGCAGACGCTGGCCACCCAGTCCTACCAGCTGTCCTTCCAGCGGTTCGACTTCGGCCAGGGCGCCGCGCTCGGCAACATCCTGATCGTCGTCTCGCTGCTGTTCGCGGTCGGCTACCTGCGCGCCAGCCGGCGGGCGGTGCAGTCGTGACGCGGGCGGTGGCGGGGCGTGGTGCGGTGGCGGGGCGGGGCGCCGGGACAGGGCGGGGTGCGGTGGGGTGGCGAGGCGGGGTCGAGCGGCGCGGCTGGGGCGCGACCGCGGTCGGGGTGCTGCTGCTCGCGGTGATGCTGTTCCCGGTCTACTGGATGGTCAACGTCTCGCTGCAGCCCAGTGGCTCGGCCGTGGCCACGCCGTGGTTCCCGCTGCACCTGAGCCTGCACGGCTACGCGACCGCGCTCACCCAGCAGGGCGGCCACCTGCTGACCAGCCTGCTCGTTGCGGCGGGCAGCGTGGTGTTCAGCCTGCTGGTCGCCACCCCGGCGGCCTACGCGTTGGCGCACTTCCGGGTGCGCGGCGCCGGCGCGGTGCTGTTCGGCACGCTGCTCAGCCAGATGGTGCCGGCGATCGTGGTGGCCAACGCGCTGTACGGCGCCTACGCCGCCCTGGGCCTGCTCAACTCGGTCCCCGGGCTGATCCTGGCCGACTCCACGGCCGGTATCCCGTTCGCGATCCTGATCATCCGGGCGTTCCTCGGCGCCATCCCGGTCGAGGTGGTGGAGGCGGCGCGGGTGGACGGCGCCGGCCAGGTTCGGGCGTTCGTCTCGATCGTGCTGCCGATGAGCCGGAACGCGCTGGTCACGGCGGCGCTGTTCACCTTCCTGTTCACCTGGAGCGACTTCCTCTTCGCGCTCACGCTCACCACGACGGAGGACGTCCGCCCGGTGACACTGGGCCTGTTCCAGTACCTCGGCAGCTACGTCAGCGACTGGAGCTCGGTGATGGCCACCGCGGTGCTCGCCTCCATCCCCGCCGTCGTGCTGCTCCTGGTGGCGCAGCGCTACGTGTCCGCCGGAGTCACCGGTGGTGCCGTCAAGTAATCGTCAGCTGACCCTTCGATGACCGAGCGCACCCGAATGAGAGGCCGCCCATGCCGCACCCTGTCCGCGTCACCGTCTGGGGCGAGAACCGCCACGAGCAGATCGAGGAGCACGTCGCCAAGATCTATCCCCGCGGCATGCACACGACGATCGCCGAGGGCATCGTGGAGAACCTCGGCGACGGCTGCGCGGTGCGCACCGCGACGCTCGACGAGCCCGAACACGGGCTGACCGAGGAGGTGCTCGCGGCGACCGACGTGCTCACCTGGTGGGGGCACGCCGCGCACGCCGAGGTGGCCGACGAGGTGGTCGAGCGGGTGCACCGGCACGTGCTGTCCGGCATGGGGCTGGTCGTGCTGCACTCCGGGCACTGGTCGAAGATCTTCGTCAAGCTGATGGGTACCAGCTGCACCCTGCGCTGGCGCAGCGAGCACGACCGCGAGCTGATCTGGACCGTCAACCCGACGCACCCGATCGCCCAGGGGGTGCCGCACCCGATCGTGCTCGACGAGGACGAGATGTACGGCGAGTTCTTCGACATCCCGGCCCCCGACGAGCTGGTCTTCGTGAGCTCGTTCAGCGGTGGGGAGGTGATCCGAGGCGGCTGCACGTTCCGCCGGGGCCACGGCAAGATCTTCTACTTCAGTCCCGGTGACCAGGACTACCCGGTGTACCACCACCGCGACGTGCGCAGGGTGATCGCCAACGCGGTCGGCTGGGCGCGGCCGGAGCTGTCGAGGCGGCTGCCGGAGCTGCTGCGCTACGAGACGGATGCTTTCTTCGACGGCAAGTCGTACAGCGGGGCGATCCGTTGACGGCGGACCTGCTGTCGCCGGGCCCGTGGTCGGTGGACCCGCTGCGGGTGGTCGTCGTCGGGGCCGGCGCGATGGGGCGGACCTGGCTGGGTGCGGTCGCCGCCTCGCCCGAGGTGCGGCTGGTCGGTGTGGTCGACCTGGACATGGGGGTGGCGCGGGCGGCGGCCCCGGGGGTCGAGGTCGGCGTGGACGTCGTCGAGCTGGCGGCGCGCACCGGAGCTCAGGCCGTGATCGACGTGGCGGTGCCGGCCGCGCACCACCCGGTCACCACGGCGGCCCTGTTCGCCGGGCTGCCGGTGCTGGGGGAGAAGCCGGTGACGGACACGGTCGCCGCCGCGCTCTCGCTCGCCGCCGCGGCGGAGGTCACCGGGCAGCTGTTCATGGTGAGCCAGTCGCGGCGGTGGAACCCGCAACTGTTCGCGCTGCGTGAGGGGATCGAGCGGCTCGGTACGGTCGGCACGCTGACCACGGAGTTCTTCAGGGGGCCCCACCTCGGCGGATTCCGCGAGGAGATGGCCAACCCGCTGCTGGTGGACATGGCGATCCACGCGTTCGACTCGGCGCGGTTCCTGCTCGGCGCCGAGCCGCTGTCGGCCTACTGCGAGGCGTACAACCCGCCGTGGAGCTGGTTCGCGGGCGCGGCGGCCGCCACCGCGGTGTTCGAGATGCAGGGCGGCGCGCGGTACTCGTTCACCGGCAGCTGGTGCAGCCGGGGCGTCGACACCTCCTGGAACGGGGCGTGGCGGGCGAGCGGCGAGGTGGGCACCGCGACCTGGGACGGCGAGTCCACGCCACTGGTCGACGGCGTGCCCGCGCCGCCACGTCCAGGTCTGGGCGGCATCGAGGCGGCGCTGGCGGCGTTCGCCGAGGCGCTGCGCACCGGCACCGTGCCGATGGGTGAGGTGCACGAGAACGTGCTCAGCCTGGCGATGGTGGAGGCCGCGGTCCGGTCGGCGACGCGCCGGGAGCGGGTGCTGGTCGACGACGTGCTGGCCGATGCGCACGCGGCGGCGGTCCGGACGGAGGCCCGGGACGACGTGCGCGCCGCGCTACGAGGCTGGACGTCACCGCGCGCGGCCCTGACCGGCAGCCTGACGACTCCGAGGGCATAGCGGATTTTTTATCAAGGTACTGGACACAGCATAGGGGGCGGCTCATGATGGCTGCATCCGCCGCCGCGCCGCCAGGGCGCCCCGGAGAAGGAGCCCTCCTTGGTCGAGTCCGGTCCGACGCAGCCCGGGGCCGTCCGCCCCGTAGACCCCACCGAGTTCTTCACCTGGCGCAACCCGGACGCCTACGTCCCGGACTGGGCGGGCTTCTACCGGCAGGCGCTGCTCCGGCGGGCGGAGGTGTGCGACCGGTTCCCGCACGAGCTGGACCTCAAGTACGGCGATGACCCGTACCAGCTCGCCGACGTCTTCCGCCCGGGCGCCGGCGGCCCGTCGCCGGTCGTTGTGTTCTTCCACGGCGGCCGGTGGAGGGAGGGGCACCCCGCGTGCTACGACCACTTCGCGGCGCCCTGGGTCGAGGCGGGCGCGGTGTTCGTGTCCTGCGGCTACCGCCTGGAGCCGGCGCACACCATCGCCGACGCGGTGGACGACGCCGTCGCCGCGCTGGCCTGGGTGGCCGCGCACGCGCACCGCTACGGCGGCGACCCGCACCGGATCACCGTGGCCGGGCACTCCTCCGGCGCGCACCTGGCCGCCATGGCCGCGCTGACCGACTGGACCGCGGGGCCGCCCGGGGGCACCGTGGTGGGCGCGGTGTGCTTGAGCGCCCCGACCGACCTGCGTGTCCGCGGTGTGGCCGACGCCGAGCGGCTCAGCCCCGCGCTGCGGGTCACCAGGGCGCCGGCCGACGTGGTGATCTCCTTCGGCGACCCCGAGCCGAACCGCAAGGGCGACGGCGGGAGCTTCTACGTCGAGCAGGGGCTCCTGCTGGCCAAGGCGCTCGAAGCGGCCGGGCTGCCCGCGCGGACCGTGTCCCTCGGGCCCGCCGACCACCTGGCCAGCGCCACCGCGTTCGCCGACCCGGCTTCGCCGGTCTTCCGCGCGGCCCACGACGTCGTGTTCGGCCGGGCATGAACGCCGGGGCGAGCTCGCCGGCGGGCACCGGGCCCGGCACCCAGCCGGGCACGAGCGGGTCGGACACTCAGCCGGACACCGGGGCGGGCGCGCGGGTGGAGCCGAGTCGCGTGCGGTGGGGTCTGGTGGTGCTGGCGTTCCTGGCCGTGCTGCTGGACGGGTTCGACTCGGCCGCACTGGCCGTTGTGGTGCCCACGCTGTCCCGCGAGTGGCACGTGACGGCGGCCGGCTTCACGCTGCCCCTGGTGCTGACCAACATCGGGGTGGTGCTGGGCTACCTGTCGTCGGGCTGGCTCGGCGCCCGGTGGGGTCGGCGCCGGCTGCTGATCGGCGGGGTCGTGCTGTTCGCGGCGGCCACCTGCGCGGTGGCGGCGCTGCTGGGTCTACGGTCGATCCCGCTGCTCACAGCGCTTCGGGTGCTCACCGGGGTGGGCCTCGGCGCGGTACTGCCGGCCGCGGTGTCGCTGTCCACCGAGCACAGCCCCACCCGCCGCCGGGAGCTGGTCGCGGTGGTCGTCACGCTCGGGCTGACCTCGGGCGGCACCCTGGGCGGGTTCTTCGGCGGGCGGCTGCTGCTGGGGCTCGGGGCGGACGGCGTGTTCTGGGTGGCCGGCCTGCTGCCACTGGTGCTGGTCGTCGCCCTGGTCCGGTGGGTGCCCAGGACGTCGGCCGCCGCGCCGGCGCACGCCGAGGCCGCGCGGGAGGAGGCCCGGCTGGGGCGGCTGTTCACCCCGGAGCTGCGCACGAACACCACGCTGCTCTGGACCTTCGCCTTCCTCGTCTTCGTGGCCGCCTACACCCTCACGTCCTGGACGCCCACCCTGCTCACCGGGTACGGCTTCAGCCCGTCGCGGGCCCCGCTCGGCCTGGCGTTCGTCAGCTTCGGCGGCCTGCTCGGCGGGCTCGCGCTGATCCCGCTGGCCGCCCGGATCGGGATCGCCCGCGCCCTCGTCCTGATGCCCACCCTCGGTGTGGTGTGCATGGTGGTCGCCGCCCGCGCCGACCTCGGCGACACCGCCCTGCTGCTGGCCCTCGGTGGCGCCGGTGCCGGCCTGGTGGCGGGGCAGATCGGCCAGCTCACCATGGCCGTCTCGCTGTACAGCGTGGGCGCGCGGACCACCGGGATCGGCTGGGTCTCCGCGCTCGGCCGGGCCGGGTCGATCGTCGGGCCGGCGATCGCGGGCGTGCTGATCGCGTTCGCGCTGGCCGGCAAGGACATCGTGCTGCTCACGGCGATCCCGGTGCTGGTCGCGGCCGGTTGCGCGTTGGTGCTGGCCAGGCGGACGCGGCGCGGGGCAAGGAGCTAGGAGGCCCGCGCGATCCACTTGGTGGTGGTCAGCTCGGCCAGCCCGAGTGGGCCGCGCGGGGCGAGCCGCTGGGTGGAGTAGGCGAGCGGCTCGATCCCGGCGGTCGCGGTGTCGCCGGTGGAGGCGTCGTACGCCGTCGGCGCGTTCACCACGATGGTGCCCGCGTCGATGCGGCTGGCGAAGGCGCGGGACACCGCCTCGTCCGCGGTGACCACCGCCTCGGTGTGCGCGGTGCCGTACCGCTCGATGTGGACCGTCGCCTCGTCGAACGTGTCGACGACCGCGCAGGTGACGCCGCCCGCGTCGGGCTCATCGGGCCAACCGGGCTCCGCCGCCGGCAGGTCGGGCGCGAGCGCGGTGGCCCTCGGGTCGCCGCGCAGCGGCACGCCGGCCCCGGTCAGCGCGGCGGCCAGCCGGGGCACGAGGCGGTCGGCGACCTCGGCGTGCACGAGGATGGTGTCGGCGCGCAGGCCGAGGGGCGCCGGCCCGGTGGTGGAGCGGAGCGCGACCTGTTCGGCCAGGTCCAGGTCGGCGGCCCGGTCGACGTAGAGGTGGCACCGGCCGCCGCCGATCTCGATCAGCGGCACCTTCGCCTCGGGTATCACCGCGGCCCGCTGACCGGGGCTCAGCAGCGGGATCAGCAGGTCGACCTCACCCCGCGCGGCGATCAGGTAGCGCATGCTGGAGCGCTGCGCGCTGGAGATGAGCTGCAGCCCGTCGGCAGGCAGCCCGACGCCGACCAGAGCCTCCCGCACGACGCCGACCAGCGTCTCGGCGGTCCGGGTACCGGCGCGGCCGGCTCGGACGAGCACCGCGTTGCCGGCCTTGAGCAGCGGACCGAGCGCGCGCAGCAGGATGCCCGGTGCGCCGTCGTAGAGCACCGCGACGACCCCGATCGGGACCCGGACCTGGTGCAGGTGCACCCCGTCCGGCCGGTCGCTCTCCCGCAGCACCTCACCGACCGGGTCGGCCGGCCGCGCCCAGTCGCGGAGCTCGTCCGCGAGCGACTTGAGCGTGTGTTCGGACAGCGCGAGCTGGTCCAGGGCGGACCCCTCGGCGCCGCTGTGCCGGGCGGCGGCCAGGTCCTGCGCATTGGCGTCCAGGATCTCGACGGCTCGCTCGGCCGTGGCCTCGGCGACGGCGTGCAGGGCACGATCCTTGGTCTCGCCCACGGCCAGGCGCAGCTCGGCGGCGGCCGCCCGGGACCGGCGGATCGCGCCGGTGACCTCTTCGTAGGTCTGCACCTGCACCCGTGGCGTCCAGGCTGCCGTCATGGGCGCGCGCTCCCGGGGACTCCGCCGGCAACCCGCACGAGCCGGCCGGCAACCGTGGCATACATCGTCATCAATCTGTACCTTATCCGACGAAAATGCGAATCCGTCAAGGAGCTCACTGATGTCGACGCCGGACCACGCTCAGGACGGGGCGAGCTTCGCCGCCCGGACCCGCGAGCGGCTGCGGGAGGAGATCCTGGCCGCCGCGACCCAGGAGGTGATCGCGGGCGGCTGGCGGGGCCTGCGGATGCAGGCCGTGGCCGACTCGGTGGGTATCAGCCGCCAGACCATCAACGCCGAGTTCGAGGACAAGCGGGGCCTGGCCAAGGCACTCGTGCTGGCCATGGCGGCGGCCTACGCCGAGGAGTGCGCCCAGATCATCGAGGGCAGCCACGACCTGGAGTCGGGACTGCGCGAGTCGTTCCGGCGCGGTCTCGAGCAGGCGGCCGGCGACCAGGTCTTCAAGGTCGTCATGACGCCCGACAGCAGCGACACCTTCCTGCCGCTCTACACCAGCGACGGCGCCCCGCTGGTCACGCTGATCGCCGCTCGGATCGCCGCCGCCATGGCGCGCCGCTGGCCCGAGCTGGACCCCGAACGCCTGCGGGTCGGCTGCAGTGCCTCGGTGCGGTTCATCCTCAGCCACATCGTGCTGCCCCTGCAGCCGATCGAGCAGACCGCCGAGGAGGCAGTGCTGCTGTTCGTGCCCTTCTTCCGCGTCCGGTGACGAACTGCCACCGCCGGGCCCGGTGACCAACTGCCCGGTGGGGCCGGGGCGCCGCCCCGCCGCTCCGGTTAGGGTTCCGGCATCGGCCCAGGTGCGCCTGGGCCAGACTTGTCAGCCCAGCCACCAGCCGTTGAACGAGGGGACTGCGCGCGCCATGACCGCCGAGACGATCGAGTTCCAGGCCGAGGCCCGGCAGCTGTTGCAGCTGATGGTGCACTCGATCTATTCGAACCGGGACGTGTTCCTCCGGGAGTTGATCTCGAACGCGTCGGACGCGCTGGACAAGCTGCGGCTGGAGACGTACCGGGACAAGGACCTGCAGGTCGACATCTCGGACCTGCACGTCGAGCTCGACGCGGACCCGGAGCGGCGCACTCTCACCGTGCGGGACAACGGGATCGGCATGTCCCGCGACGACGTCGTGGCGCTGATCGGCACGATCGCCAAGTCCGGCACCGCCGAGCTGCTGGCGTCGCTGCGCGGCGCGGGGGAGGGCTCGGAGCGGGAGGCGGGCGTCGCGCAGGAGCTGATCGGCAAGTTCGGCGTCGGCTTCTACTCGGCGTTCATGGTGGCCGACAAGGTCAGCCTGGTGACCCGCCGGGCCGGCGCCGGGGCCGGCGTGCGCTGGGAGTCCGCCGGTGAGGGCACCTACACGATCGAGGAGGCGCCCGACGCGCCCCAGGGCACGGCGGTCACGGTCCACCTGAAGCCGGCCGACGCCGACGACCAGATGCCCGACTACACCGAGCCGGCCACGGTCCGCCGGATCGTGAAGCGCTACTCCGACTTCATCACCTGGCCGATCCGGCTGCTGCCCCGCCCGGCCGAGCAGCCCGCCGAGGGTGAGGCCGAGTCCGAGGCCGGTGCGACCCCGGTCGAGCCGGAGACGCTGAACCGGATGAAGGCGCTGTGGGCCCGCTCGCCCGGCGACGTCGACGCCACCGAGTACGCCGAGTTCTACCGGCACGTCAGCCACGACTGGCGGGAGCCGCTGGAGACCATCCGGCTGCAGGCCGAGGGCACGTTCGAGTACCAGGCGCTGCTGTTCCTGCCGTCGCACGCGCCGATGGACCTGTTCATGCGCGAGCGGCGCCGCGGGGTGCAGCTGTACGTGCGCCGGGTGTTCATCATGGACGACTGCGAGGCCCTCGTCCCGGAGTACCTGCGCTTCGTCAAGGGCGTCGTGGACGCGGCCGACCTGTCGCTGAACGTGTCCCGGGAGATCCTGCAGCAGGACCGGCAGATCCAGCTGATCCGCAAGCGGCTGGTCCGCAAGGTGCTGTCCACGGTCAAGTCGATGCAGTCGGACAACCCGGAGCGCTACGCGACCTTCTGGGCCGAGCTGGGCCGCGCCCTCAAGGAGGGCCTGCTGGAGGACCCGGAGAACCGCACCCAGATCCTGGAGATCTGCTCGTTCCCCAGCACCCACGACGAGTCCGCGCCGACCACGCTGGCGGCCTACAAGGAGCGCATGCCCGAGGGCCAGGAGCAGATCTACTACATGACGGGGGAGTCGCGCACCGCGATCGAGAACTCCCCGCACATGGAGGCACCGAGGGCCAAGGGCTACGAGGTGCTGCTGTTCACCGACCCGATCGACGAGGTGTGGGTGGACTCCGTCCCCGAGTTCGACGGCACCCCGCTGACCTCGATCGGCAAGGGGCAGGTGGACCTCGACGGCGCGGAGATCGCGGCGGAGGACAAGGACCGCTTCGCCGGGCTGCTGACCTGGATGGGCGCCACCCTCGAGGACGAGGTGCGCGAGGTCCGGCTGACCTCCCGGCTGACCACCTCGCCGGCCTGCCTGGTCGGCGACACCGGCGACATGACCCCGACCCTGGAGAAGATGTACCGGGCAATGGGCCAGGAGCTGCCGACGATCAAGCGGATCCTGGAGCTCAACCCCGGGCACCCGCTGGTCGACGGGCTGCGGGCGGCGCACGAGCAGCGGCCCGAGGACGAGGAGCTGACCGGCACGGCGCGGCTGCTGCACGACATGGCACTGCTCGCCGAGGGCGGTGAGCTGACCAACCCGACCCGGTTCGTCTCGCTCCTGGCCCAGCGACTGGAGCGCACCCTCTGACGGCGCGGCCGGGACAGGTAAGACAACGGCCATCCCCCTCGGTCGTCGGGCCTTGGTACTACTGGGCCGTACTACTGGGTGGCGCCGGCCGCCCGATGGATGACATCCACGACCGCCTGTGGGTCCGCCGAGGGCACCGTGTGCGGGGACGCCACCTCGGTGATCACGGCGCCGGCGCGCTGCGCCTCGAAACGCTCGGCGGCTGGCGCGATCGCCTTGTCGCCGGTGGCCACGATGGCGAACTTGCGGATGGTGGCCGGCGCCGTGCTGGCGATCTTCTCGTCGAACGCGGCGGCCGCGATCGGGCGCTGGCTGGCCGCCTCGACGGCCGCCTCGGCCGGGTCGCCGCCGGCCGCGAACAGCTCCTGGAAGCTCGCCGGGTTCACGTAGACCTGGGGGCCGTCCGGGCTGGGCACCGTGTGGGTGGTGGTCGGACCGATCAGGGAGCCGGGGAACCGCGAGTTGAGCTGCCCCGCCGTCTCGCCCGCCTGTGGGATGAACGCCGCCGCGTAGACGAGCGCGGTCACGTCGGGCGTCCGACTGGCCAGCTCGCTGACGAGGACACCGCCGTAGGAGTGCCCGACCAGCACCTTCGGTCCCCGCACCGCGTCGACCACGCCCTGCAGCGCGGCCGTGTCCGAAGCGACCCCGCGCAGCGGAACCGCCGGCGCGAGCACCGGGTAGCCCTCGGCCTGCAGCTGCCGGGTGACCTTGTTCCACGAGGAGGCGTCCTCGAAGGCGCCGTGCAGCAGGACGATGGTCGGCTTCGGTCCGGACGGTGCGCTCGCCGGCTGGGTGGCCGGCTGGGCCGCCGGGCTGCCCGCCGGCGCGCCGTTCTGCTGTGGCCCGGCGGCACAGGCGGCGCAGAGCGCGACGGTGCCGGTGAGGGCGGCCAGTGCCACGGAGACGCTCTTGATCTTCACCGGCGCAACCGTAGGTTGCCGCCGGCCGGTGCCGCGCCCGTCAGATGACGCCACGGCTGTACGTCAGCCCGCGAGTCCGCCCGAAGTCAGGGACATGTTCCGCGACGAGTTGCCGACGCCAGAACACCCCAGCCGCCCGTCAGCCGTCCGCCAGCCGCCGGTCAGTCGGTGGCCACCGACGCCCAGAACCGGGTGAGCACCTCGGCGCCCTTGGCCGGGTCCTGCACCATCCACCAGTGCCCGAGCCCTTCCAACACCTCGAACTGGGCGCCGGCCCGCGCGGCGGCCCTGCGGCGCACCGCGTCGGTGCCGACGAAGTGGTCCTCGGTGGCGCTGATCGCCAGGCCGGGGGTCTTGGCGGCGACCGGCAGGTCCTCGGCGAACCGGTCGAGCACCTCCCGAGGGGCCGAGCGGTACAGCGCGAGGATGGCGCGGCCCATCTCCGGGCCCTGGCCGGCGGCGATACCGCGCGCGACGTCCTCGGGCATGCCGAGGCCGACCATCCGCTCGGTGCGTTCCGCGAGCGTGCCGCCCGTCATCGAGTTCACCAGCTCCTCACCGGGGCCGGGCTGCACCCAGACCTGCGCCAGGTCGTGCCAGACGTACTCGGGGTCGAACAGCCCGATCACGTCGGTCGCCCAGCTGCGCAGCAGGTCGGGGCGGACCATCGCGGCGTTCACCACGTGCCCGCCACCCCAGTCGTGGCCGACCAGATCGACCGGCGCCTCGAACCGCTCCAGCTCGGCGACCAGCCAGTCCCGGTACTCCAGCACGGTCGCGCCGAACCCGTCGGGCAGCGGCGCGCCGAAGCCCGGCGGCGAGAGACGGACGACGTCGTCGCGGCCCAGCTCGGCCACCAAGGGACCCCACACCGCATCGGTTTCCGGATTGCCATGCACCAGCACCACTGTCATGTACCCGATCTTGGCAGTGCCGGCTCGCGCGGCGCCACCGAAACCGGCGGGTGGCTGCCCTACGATGGCGCCTTGTTCCGTGCCGAGGTGTTCTCCGCGACCCCGTCGTGGTGGCGCCGGCGGACCGTCGAGACGAAGAGGTCGGGGTAGATGACGCGAGCACTGCGCGTGTGGGTTGTCCTGTTACTGGCGCTGGGACTGGTCGCCGGCTGCGGGCCGAGCAGCCACAACGCCAGCGCGCCCTCGGCGGGCAGCACCGCCGGGTCGGACGACGCGGTCCCGGCCGATCCCTCCGGCACCTCCGCCGATGCGGCGCCGATCGACGAGAGCTGCCCCACCAGCAACACGATCTCGTTCGCCAAGACGAAGTTCGTGCTGCACTCGGGCCTCGCCTTCGGGGCCTTCCACCGCTACCTCTACAAGCCCTACCAGGCCGGTACCTTCAAGAAGGGCGCCAGCGGGCGGATCACGGCGTTCATCAAGGGCGGCCTCGCGGCGCTGTTCATCAAGCGCGAGGTTCGGCTGGCCAGCGTGGACGTGAAGGCCAACCCCACCCTGTGCAAGGCGATCGCGGCCCCGCTCGGCAAGATCGGCGACAGCGTCCAGTCGGCGCTCGACAAGCTCAAGTCCGGCGACGCCAGCGGGGTGACCAGCGTGAACTCCCTGGTGTCCTCGGTCGAGGGCACCTCGGGCAAGGACGGCGTCGCGATCACCGAGAACGACAACCCCGACCTCTCGAACGCCAACTAGGCGCCTGGTTCACGGGGTCGCGCCGGACCACAGGACGGCCGTGGCGGCGGCGAGCGTGCCGCCGTGCGCGGCCGCCACGGTGATCGGCTGAGCGGGCCGCCGCCCCCACAGCGTCAGCAACCGCGCCGCCGCGTCCATGGTCAGTACGACGTGGTCGCCGACCGCTCCGCGCCGGGGCGCCCCCGGTTCACCGACCTCGCCGAGTTCGCCCTGGTCGCACCCCCCGCCTGAGTCCGCGCGCCGGGCCCGAACACCCCGCCGCACAGACCGTTCCCACCCCGTACAGACCGTGCACGGTCTGTACGGAGGCGAACGGTCTGTGCGGGCCTCCGGTGCGCGGTCGGCCGGGCTTTGGTGCGCGGTCGGCGGGGGTCCGGTGCGCGGTCGGGTGGGCTCGTGTGGGGCTCCGTTGGGGGCTGTGTGCGCGGGAGTCGCGTGGTACCTTCGACCTGATTTCATCAGTTGATGAAATAGACCGGGCTGGGGGCGAACGAGCATGGCCTCGGCGATTGAGGCACGCGAGCTGGTGGTCACCCTGGGTGGCCGGAACGTGCTGGGCGGCCTGACGTTCACGGCGCCCACCGGAGCGGTCACCGGCCTGCTGGGGCCGAGCGGCTGCGGCAAGACCACGCTGATGCGCTGCGTGGTGGGCCTGCAACAGATCAGCTCAGGGTCCATGCGGGTGCTCGGAGTGCCGGCCGGGTCGGCGGAGCTGCGCCGCCGCGTCGGCTACGTGACCCAGGCGGCCTCGATCTACGTCGATCTCACCGTGCGTGACAACGTGCGGTACTTCGCCGCCGTCTACGGCGCCCAGGCCGGCGCGGCGGACCGGGCGCTGGCCGACGTCGACCTCACCGCGCGGGCCGCGCAGAAGGTCGGCACGTTGTCCGGTGGGCAGCGGGCGCGCGTGTCGCTGGCCTGCGCGCTGCTGGCCACCCCCGAGTTCCTCGTGCTGGACGAGCCCACGGTGGGCCTGGACCCGGTGCTGCGCAACGACCTGTGGGCCCGCTTCCACGCCCTCGCCGCCGCCGGCACCGCGCTGTTCGTGTCGAGCCACGTGATGGACGAGGCGAGCCGCTGCGACCGGCTGCTGATGATGCGTGACGGGCGGTTGATCGCCGACGACACCCCGGACCGGCTACGGGCGGCCACCGGCACGGAGGATCTCGAAGAGGCCTTCCTGCGCCTCATCCGCCGCGACGAGTGTGACCGCCCGGCCGCCACGCCGGCCCGGGGGTGACCGCGGTGCCCACCCAGGAGTCCTCACCGGACGCCGCGCCGGCGCCTCCGCGCGCCGACCCGGCCCCACCGACGCCCACCGCGCCCGCTGTGGACGCGCCCACCGCGCCTGCTCTCGACCGGCCCGCCGCGCCCGGCCGGACAGCGGTCGAACCGACGATGCGCCTGGTCACGCCCAGAATCGTCGCCGCGACGGCCCGCCGGGTGCTGGCCCAGCTGCAGGGCGACCGGCGCACCGTGGGCATGCTGATCGTCGTGCCCAGCCTGCTGCTGGTGCTGATCCACGAGATGCTCGACTCGACGCGCGCCTTCGACACGACCGGTCTCTACCTGCTCGGGATCTTCCCGTTCACGATGATGTTCCTGGTCACCAGCGTGGCCATGCTGCGGGAGCGGACCAGCGGCACGCTGGAACGGCTGCTCACCACGCCGATGTCCAAGCTGGACCTGCTGCTCGGCTACGGGCTGGCGTTCGCGACCGCCGCGACGGCGCAGGCCCTGGTCACCTCGGCGGTCGCGTACCTGGTGCTCGGGCTGTACACGCCGGGCGCGGCCGTGGTGGTGATCGTGATCGCGATCGCCAGCGCGGTGCTCGGCATGGCACTCGGCCTGCTCGGCAGCGCGTTCGCCACGAGCGAGTTCCAGGCGGTGCAGTTCATGCCGGCGGTGGTCATGCCGCAGGTGCTGCTCGGCGGCCTGTTCGTGCCCCGCGAGCAGATGGCCACCTGGCTGGAGAAGGTCAGCGACGGGCTGCCGCTGACCTACGTGCTGGAGGCGCTCAAGGAGGTCAGCGAGACCGGCCTGGTGACCGCCGGGCTGCTCGGCAACACCGCCGTCGTGGTGGGTGCCGCGATGGTGGCGCTGGCGCTCGCCGCGTCCACGCTGCGCCGCCGCGCCGGGGAGCTGGCACGGCCGGCGCAGCTCGCGGTCCGGGCGGTGCCGTTCGTGGCGCTCGCCCTCAGTGTGACGCTGACGGTCGGCTACCTCATCGACGCCCACCGCTACGTGCGCACCGACAACGCCCAGATCGATGCCGACCGGATCCCGGTCGTCGCGCCGGTCGACGGCACCCTCAGCCAGTGGCGCGCCACCCTCGGCACCGAGCTGCGCAGGAACGAGGCGATCGGGCGGATCCAGCCGGGGCACGGGCAGGTCCAGGCCCAGCGGGTACTGCGGGCTCCAGCCGACGGCACGGTCGCGCTGGAGAAGGTCGTCGAGGGCGCGTACGTCACCGCCGGCAGCGAGCTGGCCGTCGGCTACGACCTGACCGAGGTCTATGTGACCGCCCGGGTCGACGAGACCGACATCGAGGGGGTGCGGCCGGGTCACCAGGTGGACATCACGGTCGACGGCCAGCCGGGCGTCACGTTCGCCGGTTTCGTCCGGGAGATCCGGGGCGCGTCGGCGGCCACGTTCGCGGCGAACCCGCAGGACAACGCCACCGGCAGCTTCCAGAAGCTCACCCAGGTGATCCCCGTGAAGATCTCGATCCTGGACCGGCAGGGCCGCACCCTGGTCCCCGGCATGAACGTCAGCGTGGCGATCCACCGGAGCTGACCGGCGGCAGCACGCGCGCCAGCGACTCCAGGCCGGCCATCGCATCGGGGCCGGCCGGGATGAGCACCAGGTGGTCGGCACCGGCCGCGGCCAGCTCGGCGAGCCGGGCCCGGGCGCCGGCCGGCGTGCCGACCACCGCGAGCTGGTCGACCCAGCCGTCGGGCAGGCTCGCGGCGAACTGCTCGCGCGAGGGGGCTGCGGCGCGCAGGGCGGCGAACTCGTCGGCGAACGGCAGCGGTGCGATGTGCGGGGCCCACTCCGGGTCGCCGATCGCGCCCAGACTCTGCCGGGCCAGCGCGCGGGCCCGGTCGGCCGAGTCGTCCACGGCGGCCACGTTGTAGGCGACGATCTCGTGGGGTCGGCCGGCGGTGTCGGTGTGCTTGCGTACGGCGCCCAGGTACTCGGGGGTGACCGGCTCGGCCAGGATCGTGCCGTCCGCGAGCTCGGCGGACACGGCCAGTGACCTCGGCCCCCGGACACCGGCGAACACCGGGGGGACCACCCGGGGCGGGGCTGCCAGCCGCACCTCGCGCAGCCGGACGTGGTCGCCGGACACCGTGACACGCTCGCCGGCCAGGATCGACCGGACCGCACCGAGGTACTCCCGCAGCAGGGTGAGCGGGCTGGCGGGCCAGGTACCGGTCTGCCGCATCCAGCCCGGCATGCCGTGACCGATCCCGACGAGCAGCCGGCCGGCGAACAGGTTGGCCAGCGTGGCCAGGTCGAGGCAGGCGAAGGCCGGGTTGCGGGCGCCGGCCGGCAGGATGCCCACGCCGACGCGGATCCGCTCGGTCCGGGCCAGTGCCACCGTCGCCTGCGCGATGCCGCCCTGGAAGAAGCAGTCCTCGACCACCCACAGCTCGTCGTAGCCGAGCTGCTCGGCCCGCTGGGCGAAGGGCACGAACTGGTCGACGGCGAGGTCGGGAGGCGCGACGACGCCGATCCGGGGTGTCATGCGGCCGATCCTCGCACCCCACCCGGCCGCGCGCTCCCAACGCCGCTCACTATTCGTATCGACCGAATAGTCTGATCGCATGACCCAGCCGAACATCACCCTGCGTCAGCTGCGCGCGTTCCTGCTGGTCGCCGAGCATCGCAGTTTCTCGCGGGCGGCTGAGCAACTCCGCGTCTCGAACCCCTGGCTGAGCGAGACGATCAAGGATCTGGAACGTCAGATGAAGGTGCGGCTGCTGACCAGGACGACCCGCTCGGTCGAGCCGACCGAGGCCGGGGTGATCTTCGCGCGGCTGGCCGGGCACATCCTCGACGACCTGGATGCGGCCGTGAAGGCCACCCAGCGGACCGCGAACCGGGACGAGGCCGCGCTCACCCTCGGCTACATCATCGGCGCCGGGCTCGAGGTCGTGCCCTGGCTGCTCCGCACGTTCGCGGCGGAGTTCCCGCAACGCCAGCTGCGCACGGTCGAGTACGACTTCGCCGACCCCACCGCCGGGCTGCGCGAGTCCGCCGTGCACGCGGCGATCATCCGGCCGCCCACCGGGCTGGCCGGGCTGACCACCCTGGAGCTGCTCACCGAGGACCGGGTGGCGTGCGTGCCGGAGGGGCATCGGCTCGCCGACCGCGACACCGTCCAGGTCGCGGACCTGCTCAGCGAGCCGATCATCGCCGCGCCGCAGGCGCCAGGGCCGTGGCGCGACTACTGGCTGCTCACCGAGTACCGGACGTCACCGGCGCCGGTCGTGGCCGAGGCGAGCACCCGCGACGCCGAGCTGCACCTGGTCGCACGGGGCGTCGGGATCAGCGTGACGTCGGCCGGCGCGGCGCGCTACTACGCCCGTCCCGGTGTGGTGTTCCGCCGGATCGAGAACATCCCGCCGTGCGTCGTCGCGCTCGCCTGGTGGCCCGAGCACACCGCGCTGATGGCCGACCTGATCAACATCGCCAAGGACTTCCAGGCCGCCGCACCGCCGGGCCCGGGGTCGTGAGTGGCCGGAATTGTTCGGGTGGAGCGAAAGGTAAGGGGGCCGGTTCGTCATTGTGTCAACACCGGTGACGTCCATACGGTTGGCCCACTCCCGAGTCGCGGCGCTTCGGCCGCCGCGCGATCGAGGAGCGGCCCAGCGGCAGCACGGCCCACGAGAGGTGTGTGAGCATGAGCTCAGCGACGGAGCGAACGCCCGAGGCGCAGCCCGCGCTCCGCCGGACGCTGGCCACCTGGGCCGCGGTCTCCCTCTCGGTGGCCGCGATGGGCGCCAGCCTGGCGATCAACCTCAACCCGCAGGGTGCCGGGGCCGTGGTCGGGCGTGCCGTGCCGCTGACCTTCGTGCTCGCCACCGTCGGGGTGCTGCTGGTCGCGTACGGGTTCGCCCGGATCTGCGGCCGGCTCAGCCACGCCGGTTCCGTGTTCGGCCTGACCAGCGTGACGATCGGGCCCCGGGCCGGGGTCGTCGCCGGCTGGGGGCTGCTCGGCGCCTACCTCTCGTTCATCATCACCACCGCGATCACGGCGGGCATCTTCGGTGCCGACTTCCTGCGGGTGCTCGGGCTCTGGACGACAACGCCGGACATCGCGCCGTGGATCATCGCGCTCGGCGCCGTCGCCGTCTCACTGGTACTCGGCGTCGCCCCGGTCAGGACCTCGATGAAGACCCTGCTCTGGGTCGAGATCAGCACCACCGCGCTGATCCTGCTCATCGCGGTCGTCGTGATCATCAGGGTGGCCTCGGGCCACGCGCCCGGCGGGCAGACCTTCACCCTCGACATGTTCACCGTGCCCCCGGACATCGGGGTGAGCACCCTGTTCCTCGGCATCGTCTTCGGCTTCCTGTCCTTCGCCGGGTTCGAGGCCTCGGCCTCGCTCGGGGAGGAGACGAAGAACCCCCGGCGCGCGATCCCGAGGGCGATCTTCGGGGTCGCCCTGTTCGGCGGGCTGTTCTACATCTTCGGCACCGCGGTCGAGATGCTCGGGTTCGGCACCGATGCCGCCGGGGTCAAGGCGTTCGCCGGCTCGGCGTCGCTGTTCGGGGACCTCGGCCAGCTGTACGTCGCCCCGGTGATCGGTGGCCTGGTCACGCTCGGCACCGCGATCTCCGCCGTCGGCTGCTGCCTCGCCACCACGGTGGCCGCCTCCCGGCTGTTGTTCGCGATGAACCGAGGTGCCTTCGCCAGCCGGGGCTTCGTGAAGATCTCCGCGAAGTCGCGCGCCCCGGTCGCCGCGACCGTGTTCGTGACCTGCTTGGGCGCGGGGTTGATCGTCGTGGTCCGGCTGCTGCTCACCGACACCGCGTTCAACCTCTTCGCCTGGTCGGGCACCATCGGCACGCTGTCGCTGCTGGTCGCCTACGGCCTGTTCTCGGCGGGCGCCTGGTACTACCTGTGCGTCCGCGCGCCCCGGCAGGGGCAGCCCGCCGCGCCGCTGGACTACGTCGTCCCGGTGCTGGCCGTCGCGCTGATCGGGTACACGATGTACCGCAACGTCGCGCCGTGGCCCGACACGGCGGCCGGCCGGGCCAACATCGTGATCGCGGCGGTCTGGATCATCATCGGCGTCGCACTGATCTTCGGCGCGCCCCGGGTCGCCCGGCGGATCGCGGACTCGCTCAACCGGGGCGAGGGGCTCGCCGACGCCGGAGACCTGGACGTCCCGGCGGGAGAGCCCACCCAGCCGCCCGTCCGATACGAGGAGACACCAGCGCAGTGAGCCGGATCGACGTCGACGACAACTGGACCTACCACGGCCTGCGGCTGGTGCGCCTGGAGAACGCCCACCTGGCCATCGAGGTGCTTCCCGAGCGCGGCGGGAACATCTTCCGGGTCGTGGACAAGGCCCGTGACCTGGACCTGCTCTGGAAGTCACCCCGGGTCACCCCGCACCTCGCCGCCGTACACGCCGACTTCGACGACCACTGGGCGGGCGGCTGGGACGACGCGTTCCCCGGCGGCCGCGCCTGCCGCAACCGCTACGGCGACCTGCTGCCGTACATGGGGGAGGTCTGGACGGCCGGCGCCGCCTACCAGGTCGAGCGGGGTGACGACCACGTCTCGCTGACGACCGTGGTGCACACCCCGGTCACGCCGGCTCGGCTGACCCGGACGATCACCTTGCGCGCCGGCGAGCCGACCTTCACGCTCAGCTACGCCCTGCGCAACGTGGGCACCATGCCGTTCGACTACAACTGGGGCGTCCACCCCAGCCTCGCTGTCCGCCCCGGCCTGCGGTTCGACATCCCGGCGACCCGGGGCGTGGTCGACGAGGCGGGCGGCGGCCTGCTCGGCGAACCCGGCGAGGAGTACGACTGGCCGCTGATCCGGGGCTACGACCTGCGCCAGGCGAACGGTCCGGACCGGGGCGCGTTCGCGCTGCACTACCTGACCGGGCTGACCGCGGGCTGGGTCGCCGCCACGGACGTGCCCGATCGGCGGGGGTTCGGGCTGTGCTTCGACCGCGAGCTGTTCCCCGTCGTCTGGTTCTGCCTGGTCTACGGCGGCTGGCGCGGCTACCACCAGGCGTTGATCGAGCCGTGGACCGGCTACCCGAGCCCGCTGGATGAGGCCGTGCGGCTGGGGCGGGCCCGGCTGCTCGAACCCGGCGACACCCAGCGCACCGAGGTCACCGCCGTGCTCTACGACGGCGTCGAGCAGGTCACCGAGCTGCGCCGCGACGGCTCGGTGACCGGTTGAGGAGAGATCCGATGAGACACGACACCGCTGTCCGCCTCGGCCGCACGAACGTCGAGGTGACCGCGCTCGGGTTCGGCGCGACGGCCATCGGTGGGATGTACACCGAGGTCAGCGAGGCGCAGGCGGTCGAGACGGTCGCGGCGGCCTGGGACGCCGGGCTGCGGTTCTTCGACGCGGCGCCCCAGTACGGCCGGGGCAACGGGGAGGTGCGCCTCGGCAAGGGCCTGGCCGGGTATCCGCGCGACGAGTACGTGCTGTCCAGCAAGGTCGGCCGGCTGCTGAGGGCGGACGCCCCGCCCAACCCCGACGACTTCGACCCACATGGCGTCCCGTACGACGCCGGCGCCCCCGACGTCGCCACGGTCTACGACTACTCGCGCGACGGCGTGCTGCGTTCGATCGAGGAGAGCCTGACCCGGCTGGGCACCGACCGGCTGGACATCGTGCACGTGCACGACCCCGATGACTACGTCGAGCAGGCACTGGCGACCGCCTTCCCGACGCTGGTGGAGCTGCGGGAGCAGAAGGTGATCGCGGCGATCGGCGCCGGCATGAACCAGACCGCCGCGCTCGAGCGGTTCGCGGCGGAGGCCGACCCCGACGTGTTCCTGCTGGCCGGCCGATACACCCTGCTGGAGCAGCGGGCCCTGGACACGTTCCTGCCGCTGTGCGCGGAGCGGGGCATCGCGGTGATCGCGGGCGGCGTGTTCAACAGCGGCCTGCTGGCGGACCCGAACCCGGGCGCCCACTACAACTACGACCCGGCGCCACCCGAGCTCATCGCCAGGGCCCGGGCGCTCGCGGACGTCTGCGCCCGCCACGGGGTGCCGCTCAAGGCCGCCGCGCTGCGCTTCCCGCTCGCGCACCCGGCCGTGGCCGCCGTCCTCACCGGCACGCGCAGCGCCGCCGAGGTGGCCGAGAACGTCGCGCTGTTCGACCTCGAGCTGCCCGCCGACCTGTGGGCGGAGCTGACGGCGGGGGGACTGCTGGACGCCGCCGCGCCGGTGCCGTCGTGACGGGCGAGGTCGGCTTGGCGGGCGGTGCTGCTGGTGCCCTGGCGGGCGGTGCTGCTGGTGCCCTGGCGGGCGGTGCTGCTGGTGCCCTGGCGGGCGGTGCCAGGGCGGCGGGGCGGGAGTGACAGTGTCGCCCGGCGGCGTCGTCGACGCGCATCACCACCTGTGGGACGCCGAGCGCACCGACTACCCGTGGATGACCGGCCCGTTCGCGCCGCTGCGCCGGGTGTACGGCCCGGCCGACCTCGCGCCGCACCTGGTCCGCAACGACGTGCGGGCGACGGTCGTGGTCCAGGCGCGCGCCGACCTCGAGGAGACCGAGGAGCTGCTGGGCTGGGCGGGGTGCACCCCGTTCATCGCCGGGGTGGTCGGCTGGGTCGACCTCACCTCGCCGCGGCTGCGCGACGACCTGGCCGTGCTCGCCGCGCTGCCCGGGGGCGATCGGCTGGTCGGGCTGCGGCACGGCGCCGCCGACGAGGCCGACGAGGCATGGCTGCTGCACGACGACGTCGGGCGGAACCTGAACGCACTGCCCGGCCTGGGGCTGACGTTCGACCTGGAGATCACCGCCCGAGAGCTGCCGGCCGCGGTCGAGCTGGTCAGGCGCCTGCCGGACGTCCGGTTCGTCGTGGACCACGGAGCGAAGCCGCCGATCGCCACCGGCGGCGCGGCGTCCTGGACCCCCGGCATCGCGGCGCTGGCCGCCGCCCCGAACGTCTGGTGCAAGCTCTCCGGCCTGGTCACCGAGGCCGACTGGGCCCGCTTGGCGCCCTCGGACCTGCGTCCGTACGTCGACACGCTGCTCGCCGCATTCGGCCCGGCCCGGCTGATGTTCGGCTCGGACTGGCCGGTCTGCGAGCTGGCCGGCGGCTACGACGCCGTGCTGGCGGCCGCCGCCGACTGCCTCGCCGGGCTGAGCGCCGGCGAGCGCGAGCAGGTGTTCGTCGGCACCGCGTCCGAGTGCTACGGCCTCCGGACGCCGCAACCCTCGACCCGAGCCGACCCAGGAGTGACCCGATGACCGATACGACCACCGTGCAGTCCGAGTACCAGCAGCGCGCGCTGCGGGCGCTCGCGGGCGGGGTCAGCAGCAACACCAGGCTGCTCAACCCGCACCTGATCGTCGACCGCGCCGCCGGCTGCCGGCTGTGGGACGTCGACGGCACCGAGTACCTCGACTACCTGCTCGGCCAGGGACCGAACTTCCTCGGCTACGCCCCGCCCCGGGTCGTCGAGCAGGTGCTGAACGCGCAGCGCGACGGCATCATCTACGCGGCCACGCACCGGGGCGAGATCGAGGCGGCGGAACGTGTGTTGGCCGTGCTGCCCTGGGCGGACGTGCTCCGGTTCGGCAGCTCCAGCAGCGAGATGGTCCAGGCCGGCCTGCGGATGGCGCGCCAGGCCACAGGGCGGCGGTTGGTGCTGCGGTTCCACGGCCACTACCACGGCTGGTTCGACAACATCCACATCCGGTCGGCGGGGGAGCGGGCGCTGCCGGGCTCGCTCGGCCAGGTGCCGGACGCGCTGGACCCGACGGTCACCATCCCGTGGAACGACGCCGACGCGTTCCGCCGGGCCGTCGCCGACCACGGGGCCGACCTCGCCGCGGTGATCATGGAACCGATGATGCTCAACGCCGGCGCCATCGAGCCCCTGCCCGGCTACCTGGCGACCGTGCGCGAGCTCTGTACCCGGCGGGGCATCGTGCTGTGCTTCGACGAGACCATCAGCGGCTTCCGGCTGGCGCTCGGCGGGGCGGCCGAGCGGTTCGGCGTGTACCCCGACCTCGCCGTGTACGGCAAGGCGATGGCCGCCGGGTGGCCGTGCGCGGCGCTGGTCGGGCGGCGGGAGCTGTTCGACGGCGTGGCGACCGGTGCCGTCACCCACGCCGGCACCTTCAACGGCAACACGATCGCCACGGCCGCCGTGCGCGCCTGCCTCGACGAGCTGGTCTCCGGCGGGGTGTACGAGCAGGTCGACTCCGTCGGGTCCGCGCTGGTCAGCTCGTTGCGGGAGCTGTTCGGGGCGCACGGGGTGCCGATCCGGCTACAGGGCCTGCCGATGGCCTTCCACGCTCGGTTCGACCAGTCGGACGAGCTGATCACCAGCTACGCCCAGCTGCAGGCCGTCGACGCCGACCGGTACAGCGAGTTCGCCAGGGCCCTGATCGCGGCGCGTGTCTGGGTCGCCTACCGGGGCATCTGGTACGTGTCGGCCGCGCACACGCTCGCCGACGTCACGGAGACCCTGGACCGCGTCGACACCGCCCTCACCGCCGTGCGCGCCGGCTGACCACGCGGCGCCGCTCGGGGCGGCTGGCGGATCAACGGGCTGTCAATGGCTCAGCTACGCGGGCGTGGCATACCTGTGTCATGGGCAATGTCGACGAGCTGCTCGACGGCGCGGTGAGCTCCGGGGTGGTGAGCGGAGCCGTCGGGATGGCGACCGCGCAGGGCTGCCCGTCCTACGCGGGCGCGTTCGGCCTGCGCTCGTCGGCGAGCTGGGGACGGATGTCCGGGGAGACGCTGTTCCGGGTCGACGGGCTGTTGCGGCCGGTGCTGGCGGTCGCCGTGCTGCAGCTGGTGGACTCGTGCGTGGTCGGCCTCGACCAGCCGCTGCGCACGGTGGTCCCCGCCCTGGCCGACCCGCGCGTCCTGACCGGGTTCGGCCCGACGGGCACTCCGCTGCTCCGCCCGGCGCGCGGTGAGATCACCCTGCGCCAGGTGCTCAGCCACACCGCGGGCCTGGCCGACGGGTCCTGGCCCGGCGCCTCGACGGACCTCTTCACCCCGTACGGCAGCCGGCCTGCGGGGGCGCCCGGCGTCACGCTGCTGGCCGACCCCGGCACCCGGTGGCTGCACCACTCGGACGTCGAACTGCTCCGCCTCGTGATCGAGCGGCTGTCCGGGATGACCGTCGTGGAGTACCTCGAGGACGAGATCTTCCGTGAGCTCGGGATGATGGACACCGGCTTCGACGTCGGTCACCAGCTGCGCCAGGGCGGCCGGGCCGAGCCCGGTCGGGGCAGTTTCTTCAGCACGCCGAGGGACTACCTCGAGTTCGTCGAGGCGGTGCTCTTCCAGGACCAGGCGGTGCTCAGCCCGGAGTCCTTCGCGCTGCTGTGCACCAACCAGATCGGCGCGCTGGCCGTGCCCGCCACCGTGAGCCTGATGCGGGCGCGGACCCCGGCGGACCTCAACTTCTACCCCGAGATCCGGCTGCGCCTGACCATGACCGGCAAGTGGAGCCTGGGGTTCCTGGTGAACCTCGACGACGTGCCGGGCGGCCCCGAGGCCGGCACGCTGACCTGCGCCGGCGATGCGCACAGCTACTGCTGGGTCGACCCCGCCGCCAGGGTTGCCGGGCTACTGTTCACCGAGGCCAAGCAGGGCCGGTCGGACGCCTCGGAGGTGCTGTTCTCCGGGTTCCAGCGGGAGGTCTACGCCAACCGGCGGGCCCATCGGGAGCGGGGCGTCGGCGGCGCCTCCGACGACTGGCCCAGCGACACCCTGCCCAACTGAGCGACCCAACAGCGCGGTGATCTCGGAGGAGACTCGATGGTGGATGTGGCCGGCCGCGCCGCCGAGGCGCTGGAATTCGACCCGGTCGCCCTGCGGGAGCGGTATCGGGCGGAACGGGACCGCAGGCTGCGCGGCGACGGCAACGACCAGTACCGCGACCCGGCCGGCACGCTCGCGCGCTACCTCGACGATCCCTACGCCGACCCGGGCTTCAACCGCCCACCGCTGACCGACCAGGTCGACGTCCTGGTGATCGGCGGCGGGTTCGGCGGCCTGCTCGCGGCCGCGCGGCTGCGCGAGGCCGGCATCGAGGGCATCCGCGTGCTCGAGAAGGCAGCGGACTTCGGTGGCACCTGGTACTGGAACCGCTACCCGGGCGCGGCCTGCGACATCGAGTCCTACATCTACCTGCCACTGCTGGAGGAGACCGGGTACCTGCCGACGGAGAAGTACGCGCGCGGCGAGGAGATCCTCGGCTACGCCCGGCGCATCGCCGCGCACTTCGACCTGTACCGCAACGCGTGCTTCCAGACCGAGGCCACCGAGCTGCGCTGGGACGATGCGGCCGGCCACTGGGTCGTGTCGACCAGTCGGGGCGACCGCATCCGGGCCCGTTTCGTGATCACCGCCGGTGGCCCGCTGCACCGGCCGAAGCTGCCGGGCATCGACGGCATCGAGACCTTCCGGGGGCACAGCTTCCACACCAGCCGCTGGGACTACGGCTACACCGGTAGCGCGGCGGACGGGCTGCCCGGGCTCGCCGGCAAGCGCGTCGGGATCATCGGCACCGGAGCGACGGCGGTGCAGTGCGTACCGCACCTGGGCGCGTCCGCCGAGCGGCTGTTCGTGTTCCAGCGCACCCCGTCCTCGATCGACGTGCGGGGCAACCGGCCGACCGACCCCGACTGGTCGAGCACGCTGCGCCCCGGCTGGCAGCAGCACCGGATGGACAACTTCAACGCGCTGGTGAGCGGCCGCCCCGTCGACGAGGACCTGGTCAACGACGGCTGGACCGACATCCTGCACAACCTCGGCGTGATGCGGGCGCGCGCCGGCCGCAGTGGGGACGCGGGCGCCGCCGAGCTCGTCCAGCTGGCCGACTTCCAGAAGATGGAGCAGATCCGGGCCCGGGTGGACGCGGTGGTGCGCGATCCGGCGACGGCCGAGGCGCTCAAGCCCTACTACAACCAGTTCTGCAAGCGCCCGTGTTTCCACGACAGCTACCTGGACACGTTCAACCTGCCGAGCGTCCAGCTCGTCGACACCCTCGGCCAGGGCGTGGAGCGGATCGTCGAGCGGGGTGTGGTGGTCGCGGGCGAGGTCTACCCGGTGGACTGCCTGATCTACGCCACCGGGTTCGAGATCGGCACCGACCTGTCCCACCAGGCCGGGTTCGACGTCTACGGCCGCGACGGCCGGTCCCTGCGGGACAAGTGGCGCGACGGGCCGATGACGTTCCACGGGTTCAGCAGCCACGGCTTCCCGAACTACTTCGTCGTCAGCATCACGCAGTCCGGGCAGACTCCCAACTTCGTGCATATGCTCGCCGAGCAGGCCAAGCACCTGGCCTACATCCTCACCGAATGCGCCGCCCGGGGCGCGAACACCGTCGAAGCCACCGAAGCAGCCGAGTCGGCCTGGACGGACAGCATCGTCGAGCTCGCCGAACTGCGCCGGCCCTTTCTCGAGGAATGCACCCCCGGCTACTACAACAACGAGGGGCAGCTCTCCCGACAGGCGGCCAGGAGCGGCTCCTACGGCAAAGGCCCCATTGCCTTCGCCAGGGTCCTGGAGCAGTGGCGCGCGGACGGCTCGCTGGCCGGCCTGACGCTCGACTAGTTGCGACATCTGTCGTGTGCGGCGCGCGCGATGTTCGCCGTCCGCCGGATGTCGGGGTGTGACCGGGCGATGAGACTGGGGGCAACGACCCAGGGGAGGAGCCCGGCATGAGCACGGACGTCGTCGTCGGGGCCGGCGTGATCGGGACATCGATCGCGCTCGAGCTCGCCAGGGCCGGCCGCCGCGTGATCGTCGTGGATCGGGCCGGCGGAGTGGGACTGGGCTCGACGAGCGCGTCGAGCGCCGTGGTCCGGTTCACCTTCTCGACCCTGGCGGGGGTGGCGACGGCGTGGGAGTCGCGGTTCTGCTGGCGGGACTGGGGCGACCATCTGGGCTGCCACGTCGGCGACCTGACCCGGTTCGAGCGCACCGGCCTGGCGATGCTCGACGTCGACCTGGCCCCGAGGGCGCGCTACGTCCAGCTGTTCCGCGAGGTGGGCGTGCCGTACGAGGAGTGGGACAGCGCGACGCTGCGGGCCCGGGTCCCGGGTATCGACGCGGGGCGGTACTGGCCGCCGAAGGCACTGGCCGACGAGCGGTTCGGGGCCGGCGCGGAGGGTGAGCTGGGCGCGCTGTTCACGCCCGACGCCGGCTACGTCAGCGACCCGCAGCGGGCCGCCCAGAACCTGGCCGCCGCCGCCGTGCACCACGGGGCGCGGCTGCTGTTGGGGCGCACGGTCGTCGCTGTGGACTCGGTCGACGGCCGGGTGGTCGGGGTCCGGCTCGACGACGGGTCCACGCTGGCCTGCGACACGCTGGTGAACGCCGCCGGGCCGTGGTCGGGCCGGCTCAACGCGCTGGCCGGCGTCGGGGCCGACTTCACGATCGGGGTGCGGCCGCTGCGGCAGGAGGTCGCCCATTTGGCGGCGCCGCCCGGTTACGGCGACCCCGGGATCAGCATCGCCGACATGGACCTGGGCACCTATCTGCGCGGGGAGCGGGGCGGCGGCCTGCTCGTCGGCGGCACCGAGCCCGACTGCGACCCCCTGCACTGGCTCGACGACCCGGACGAGGCCAACCCGAACCCGACGGCGGCGGTGTTCGAGGCTCACGTCACCAGGGCCGCCCGGCGGCTGACCGGCCTCACCGTGCCGAGCCGCGCCCGGGGTGTCGTCGGCGTGTACGACGTGGCCGACGACTGGACGCCGATCTACGACCGCACCGAGCTCGACGGCTACTACGTGGCGATCGGCACCAGCGGCAACCAGTTCAAGAACGCCCCGGTGGTGGGCCAGTTCCTGGCCGCGATCATCGAGCAGGTGGAGGGCGGTCTCGACCACGACGCCCACCCCGTGCGGTTCCTCGCCAAACACACGGGCCTGACCATCGACCTCGGCACCTTCTCCCGCCGGCGAGGGGTGAACACCGGCAGCTCGGGCACCGTGCTGGGTTAGCCCGGTCCCGCGCTGACGCCCGTCTGGTAGGCCACCGCCAGGGCGCGCAGCTTGAGGCCGAGGTGCAGGGTCAGCCGGTCGTCGCCCCGGTCCAGCCGGCAGCCGGTGTGCAGCTCGATCCGCTTGAGCCGGTGGTACAGGGTCGCCCGGTGTACGTGCAGGCGCTCGGCGGTGCGCCGCACGTCGCCGGCGAGCTCGAGGAACGTCTCCAGCGTGGCCAGCAGCACGCCGTGGCTGTCCTGCGCGTCCAGCGCGGCCAGCGCCGGCACCCGGGCGGCCAGCAGCAGGTCGTCCACGGGCAGCTTCAGCAGCACCTCGTACGGGCCGAGCTCGCCCCACCGGGCGACGTCACCCAGCGCCGGCACGAGCAGCGCGGCCCGCGCGGCCAGCCCGGCCTGGCGGTAGGACTCCACCACCAGCCCCAGGCTGTCGACGGGCGCGCCGACGCCGACCACGACGCGGCCACGGTGCCGGCCTAGCGCATGGAACCGGGCGGTGATCCGGTCGCCGACGGTGTCCAGCAGCGCGCGCGGCGGCGGCTGCCGGGTGGCCAGCAATACCCAGGCCCGCGACCGGTTCGCCACCACCAGCGGGACGTCGTCGGGGGCCGAGGCGCGCAGGCCCTGCTCGATTGCCGCCTCGAGGGCGACCGCCGCGGCGTCGTTCGTATCCTCCCCACCACAGCGCACGTCGAGCACCTGGAAGCACACCGGGTGCTCGGGCAGCAGCTGCTCCGCGTGCAGGTCCTCGGCCGCCTGGGCCCGGGTGGAGGGGTCGGACGACACCAGCTCGCGCAGGATCGCCTCGTGCCGCGCCTTGGCCCGCTCGTGCAGCACCAGCTGGCGGTAGAGCACCGCGCCGGCGCGGGTCGCGGCGTCCTCGGCGAGGCCGATCTCGGCGGCGTCGAGCGACCCGTCGCGGTCGATCAGCCACAGGTAGCCCAGGAGCAGCCCGTTGCAGCGGACCGGTGCGCACACCCGCGGCTGGTAGCCCGGCAGGTCGAGCACGAACCGCCCGGGCCGGGTCCAGGCCGCGATCCCCACCCCGAGGATGGCCTCGACGATCTCCGGGGCCACCGACCGGTTCAGCACGGACTGCACCCGCACCGCGTCCTCGTCGCCGAAGTGTCGGCTCGCGGCCAGCAGCCGGATCGCCGGGTCGTCGATCGCGACCGACCTGGTCAGCCGGGTCGCGAGCTCGTCGACGATGGACTGGAGGTGGTCATCGGTCACGCCGGCGCCCTCCCCGGGGCAGGCTCAGAGGCAGTCGGCGGAGACCACGGACGGCACGCGGCGCAGCCGGTTCAGCAGCAGGGTGTGCTCCTGCGCGCCGAGCAGCACGGTGGCGCTGACGGTGCTCGCCACCACGCCCTCCTGGACGTTGATCGACAGGTCGCGCAGGCGGTACTGGCGGCCGCGCAGCAGGGATATCACGCGCATGACTCCGTCCAGGCCGTCGGTGACGTGCGTGGTGACGCGACGGTAGGTGGGGTGGTCGGCGGGTCGCAGGTTCGCCGACTGCCGGGTCGGGCGGGGCGGGGGGTTCACAGCGGGCGGCGGGCTCACCGCGACCGGCGGGCTCACAGCGGGCGGCGGACCGGCGGCTGCGGGCCGGGTCGGGCGGGGCTGCGAGGCGGTAGGGGCGAACGAGGTGGGCTGCATGACACGGATCTCCTGGCTGAGGCGAACGAGGATCCGGGCCAGGTGCCGGTGCGGCGCCCTGGGTGCAACGGTCGTGCGGGCGCGGCTCAGCTCAGGCGCGCCGACGACCTGGCTCAGTCGGCGCGCCGGAGAATCTGCCGCCGCTGACCGGCTCCCACAAGACGCACCGCAACAACGTAGCAGGACTCCGACGTCACCGCCCCGCATCCGCCGCGTCGGCGGGCCGCCGGGCACCCTTCGCGGCCGCCTCGCTCAGCGTCAGGTGCCGCGTCTCCGGAGCCAGGAACACCGAGAGCACCAGCCCGACCGCGACCACCGCGGCCAGCAGCAACATCGTGCCGCCCACCCCGGAGGTGTCCATGACCAGCGGCAGCACGAACGTACTCAGCGCGGCGCCGGCGCGGCTGATCGCGGCGGCCAGGCCGACCCCGGAGGCGCGGACCTCGGTCGGGAACACCTCCGCCGGGTACACCGACTCCAGGTCGGCCGCCGCCGAGATCACGAACGCCAGCACCAGGAACGTCGGCAGCACCAGCGCGAGCGGCCCGCTGGGCGCCACCCCGAGCACCACGAGCGCGAGGCACACGACGGCGAATGTCGCGATCACGAACCGCCGCCTCGGCAGCAGGTCCATCACCAGGAACCCGGCTACGGCGCCGAGCGCGAGCAGCACGTTGTAGAGCACCTCACCCAGTACGCCCTCGCCGAGCCCGAGCGCGTGGGTGACCGCCGGCAGGAAGGTGCCGATGGCGAAGTAGGGGAACACCTGACAGAGCCAGAAGGTCCCGGCGAAGATCGTTCGCGAGCGGTACCGGCTGGTGAACAGCTCGCGGTAGCGGACCGGTTCGCCGGCGTCCGCCTCGTCGGGCTCGTAGTCCGGGCCGATGTGCGTGTGCACGATCCGCCGGGCCTCCTCGACCCGCCCCCGGCTCATCAGCCACCGGGGCGACTCGGGCGTGCCGAGCCGCAGCAGTAGGGTCACCGCCGCCGGCACCGCGCTGCTGGCGAGCATCCAGCGCCAGGCGTCCGGACCGGCCAGCTGCTGGATGCCGAAGCCGGCGCCGTAGGAGGCCACGAACCCGATGGTCCACACCATGTTCAGGCTGGCCAGCAGGTTGCCCCGGCGCCGCTTCGGCACGAACTCGCACAGCAGTGCCGGGCCGATGGCGTAGTCGGCGCCCATCGCGAGGCCGAGCACCAGGCGCAGCACCAGCAACAGCACCGGGCCCTGGACAAACAGCTGGCCGAGCGAGGCGAGCACGAACACCACGAGGTCGAAGACCAGGATCTTCTGCCGGCCGATCCGGTCGGTGATCGGCCCGAAGATCAGTGCGCCGAGAAAGATGCCGATCAGCGCGGACGCGCCGAGCAGGCCCTGCCAGGCCGAGCCGAGCCCCATCGGCCCGGCGATCAGCGGCAGCACCAGCCCGATCGAGCCGAGGATGTAGCCGTCGCAGAAGTAGCCGCCGGTGGTGTAGCAGCACACCCGGACGTGGAATGCGTTCATCGGTGCGTCGTCGATGCGAAGTGGTGGTGTGATGGCGCACCTGCTTTCCGCGTGGCGTCGTCAGACGATTGTCGACCGACGTCGGCGGCTGGTCATCCGACTGATGCCACAAGCCGGTCGGAGCCGACTCGACAGATGTCGCGTCTTGACCCTCACCCGACTTCACGGCCCACGCTCGGCCCTATGAACCCACTACCGCTGTCCATCGCCCACCGGTTCACCGAGGCGTTCAACGCACGCGACGTGGACCGTCTCGTCGAGCTCTTCACGCCCGACGCGACCTATCACGACCTGTTCTACGGGGTCTGGACCGGGCACGCCGGCCTGCGCGCGCTGTTCGCCCGGATGTACACCGAGGGCAGCCGGCACGAGTGGACCATGACCTCGGTGGCGGCCGCGCCCGAGTGCACCCTCGGTGAGTGGGACTTCGAGCTCACCCTGAGCGACACCGTAGCCAGCGGGGCCGGCCGGACACTGCGCTTCTCCGGCGCCTCGGTGTTCGAGACCCGGGACGGCCGGTGCCACACCTACCGCGAGCACTTCGACCGGGCGGCCGCGCTGCTGGCAGTCGGGATCGCGCCGGACACCCTCGCCCGGATCGTGCGCCGCCGCCCGTCGGTGCGGGTCACCCTGCCGGGGTCGGGGGAGCGGCCGGGGTCGGGCACGCTGTCCCGGTGAGCGCGCCGGGGTGGCTGTTGATCGCGGAGTTCGCCCGCCGGTGCCGCCTGCCGGTGTCCACCCTGCGCTACTACGACCGGGTCGGCCTGCTGCGCCCCGCCGAGGTGGACGCGCGCAGTGGCTACCGCCGCTACACCGTCGACCAGCTGCCCACCGCGGTCACCATCGCCCGGCTGCGCTCGATCGGCACCTCGCCGGAGACGATCGCGCGCATCCTCGGCGGCGGCCCGGGTGCGGTGGCGGCGCTGGCGGCCGAGCGCGGCCGGATCACCGACGAGATCGCCCGGCGGACGGCCGCCCTGAGCCGCCTCGACGAACTGGTCGGCGGGCGGCCGCCGGCCCTGGGTCGGCCCTGCCGCGTCGGGCTCGCCGCCGACCGCGTCCCCGTGCTCGCCTTCGAGGCCGGGGTCGCCGACCTCGCCGCCGCGGTGACCCGGGGCGTGGCCGGGTTGCGGGCCCGGTTGCGGCGCGCCGACCTGCGCGTCCAGGGCTGGGGTGCGCTGCTGCCGCTCGACCTCGGCGACCGGGTGACCGGCCATGTCTTCGCCCGCACCGGGCTGGCGCCGATACCGGGCGGGGTCGACACGTTCACGCTGCCGGACGGGCAGGGGGTGCGGGTCGACCACGACGGCGACCCCGACCAGCTCGCCCACGCCTACCACGCGGTGCTCACGGAGATCGACCGGCTCGGTGCGCGCCCGGCCGCCCACGTGATCGAGGACTACGGCCCGCTCGCCGTCAGGGTCACCGTGCCGCTGCGGCCCGGGGGCTGAGCGGCGCCCGCGCCGGTCCGGTCAGCTCAGTTGCCGGTCAGCCCGCCGAGCAGCCCGCCGACCAGGCCGTGGTCGTGCCCCTTGTCGCTGTTGTCGCCGCTCTTGTCGTCCGAGCTGCCGGAAGCGCTGCCGCCGCCGCCCAGCAGTCCGTCGACGGTCGAGCCCAGACCGCCTCCCCCGAGCAGGTGGCCGACGCTGGTGCCCTTGCTGCCCCCGGACAGCGGCTCGCCCCGGAGCGCCTCGAACCCGCTCACCGCGCCCATGGCGAGGGCGAACAGCACGAGCGACACGACCACCAGGCGTGGCACCCAGCGGCGGCGCGGGGCCGGCGCCGGCTCGGCGGCATCCGACTCGTACGGCTGGTAGGACGCCGACCCGGCTGCCGACCGGCCGGGCGCGGTCCGGGGTCCGGTGCCCGGACGGATCCGGTCGCGCGCGTGGTCCAGGAAGCGCTGGTAGATCTCAGTGGTCAGCGCCGTGGCGACCGAGCCAGCGGCGGCGCCCCCCACGGTGCCGAGTACGCCGAAGTAGGAGCCGCACACCGCCGAGGAGGCCGCGGCCAGCCCTCCGGCCATCAGCTTGGTGACGCTGAACGAGCGCCCGCTGCCGGCCGTGGCCACCGGGTGCCCGGTGGCGACCGGTTCGGCCGGCCCCGGGGTGGCCTGGGCCGGCCACGGAGCCGCTGATCGGTTGGGGTCGGCCGGCCACGGGGCGGGCGGCGGGGCGGCCGGGATCGGCCCAGGGGGAGTGGGCGGCTGCCCGCCCCTCGGTCGAGGAGCTCCGGCCTGGGGCCGATACCCGCCGGCCTGGGGCGGCGGCCCCATCCGCCGGGAGCCGGCCGCTGGCCACTGGCCCTCCGACGGCGGACCGGCCGGCGGCACCTGTCCGCGCCCACCGTCGCGTCGGTCCTGGTCGGTGCCCAGTCGGCGGGTTCGGTGGTCGGAGGCCATGCCCCCACCATGGCAGCCCGACCTCGCCCCGCCGCGCCCGGTCCGCCCATACCCGCCCCGAGCTGGGCCCCTGGCCGGAGTACAGTGATAAGTAATCAGATACTTACTTAGGGAGCCACGATGCCGAGGACGCTGCTGATCACCGGGAGCTCACGCGGCCTGGGCAGGGCAATGGCCGAGTCCGCGCTGGCCGCCGGGCACCGGGTGGTGGCCACCGCGCGGGATGTCGAGTCGGTGCGCGAGCTGGTCGAGCGGTACCCGGACACGGCGCGCGCGGTGGCCCTGGACGTGCGGGATCCGGACGCGGCCGACGGCGCGGTCCGGGCGACGGTGGCGGCGTTCGGCCGGCTGGACGTCGTGGTCAACAACGCCGGCTACGCCCACATCGCCAGCATCGAGGACACCGCGTTGCCGGACTTCCGGGCGCAGCTGGAGACCAACCTGTGGGGCGCGGTGCACGTCACCAGGGCCGCCCTGCCGGTGCTGCGCGCCCAGCGCGGCGGGCACGTGATGCAGATTTCCTCGGTCAGCGGCCGGGTCGCCCCGCTCGCCGGCCTGGGTCCGTACGTGACCGCGAAGTTCGCCCTGGAGGGGTTCTGCGAGGCGCTGGCGCTGGAGATGGCCCCGCTCGGGGTCAAGGTCACCATCGTGCAGGCGGGCACCATGGCCACCGGCCTGTACTCGTCGATGACCTCGGTGACCCCGGGAGTGGATTACGCCGAGGCCGTGGCGCCGGCGCTCGGGCTGCGCGGCAGCGCGGACGCCGACCGGGCGGGCCTGGCTCCGGAGCGGGCGGCGCAGGTGCTGCTGGGCGTGTTGGAGCTGCCGGAGCCGCCGCTGTGGTTCGCGCTGTCGGGCCAGGCGGTGGACTACATCCGGCCGGTCGAGCAGCGGCGGCTGGCCGAGCTCGCGCGGTGGGAGCAGCTCAGCCGCTCCGCCGATGCGTAGGCCCAGCGCTGGGCCCAGCGGCGGGCCCGCCACCGGTGACGGCGTCACGGTCTCGGTCCGGGATGCGGCGGCGACGCGGCAGCGGATCCTGGACGCCGCGACGGTCGAGTTCTCCGCCCTCGGGCTGGCCGGCGGGCGGGTGGCCCGGATCGCGGAGCGCGCCCGCGCCAACCAGCGGATGATCTACGCGTACTTCGGCAGCAAGGACGGCCTCTTCGACGCGGTGCTCGAGCACCACATCCTGCTCGCGCAGGACGCGGTCGACTTCGACGCCGCCGACCTGCCCGGCTACGCCCAGCAGGTCTTCGACGTCTACCGCGCCAACCCGCGCTTCCTGCGGCTGACCCTGTGGCAGACCCTGGAACGGCCGGAGCTACTGCGCTCGGTCGACCCCGTGGTGCGCACGATGACCGACAAGATCGGTGCCATCGCCCGCGCGCAGGC
Organism: Pseudonocardia sp.; assembly: GCA_036272155.1. GTDB lineage: Bacteria > Actinomycetota > Actinomycetes > Mycobacteriales > Pseudonocardiaceae > Pseudonocardia. The sequence continues at coordinate 1,619 of DATAZG010000034.1, read as the reverse complement.
CGCCGGCCTGGTCAGTGACGCGCTGCCGGCGGACCGGCTGTTAGACCACATCCTGGCGCTGGCCCAGGGCAGCCTGACCGACATAGGCCAACCCGGCACCTGGACCGAAGCGCAACGCCGCGACCTGGCGACCAGCGTGGCCCGCCTGACCGCCCCTAGGCGCTAACCGGGTGTGAGTACGCGTGGTGCTGGTGCGGCTCGTCAGGCGACCAGTGGGCGCTGGCCACCGGTCGGACGACGTGGTTCGGGCACGGGTTGTGGGGTGGTGGCCGCGGCCATGGTCGCCGGCGTGCGGCCGGCCGGTCGTGGCCGCGCGTGGCCGGTCGGGTCGCCGGGGTCGGTCGGTTCGAGCTCGGCGAGACCGGTGCGCAGGGTGGTGATGGCCGTGGCCACGGTGTGGCTCTCGGCCGCGGTAAGGGTTGCGCGGCCACTGGTCCGGAGCTCGACGTCGATCGTGGCGACGGCGTGCTGCGCGGCGCGCAGGGTGGCCAGGGTCCGGTAGCGGGGCAGGCCGGTCAGCTCGGCGAGCATGGCCAGCCGGCTCTCCAGCTCCCAGCTGAAGCGGTGCAGTGGAAGGTTGCCGGAGAGGTAGGAGTCGACGGTGTCGCGCAGTCCGTCGGTGACGAACCGGCGCAGCGAGGCATCCGGGGCAAAGGCAGTCATCGGCGTGAGTCCAGTCCAAGGACAGGGGCGTTCCGCGCATGCGGGTACGACCAGGGACATGAGTGATGAACCTGGCCTCCGCGGCACTGTCACACCGAGACCTAACGTGCTCGACCCTGTGCGAGTGGCGGACATCAACACGCCCACGCTCACAGCCGAGCACCGAGGACAGTACGGGCTGACGCCGGCATCGGTCAACGGAACGATCGGGGGAAACCGGCCGGCTGCCCAATTCGGCAGCCGCGCGCCAATGCCCGAGCGGAGGCACCGACGGGCCGATGCAGCGGCGCCGCGCGTCTCCCGCCGCTGCCCGGGACGGACCCACGATCACGCCCGGGCCGGAACCCGGCCGCCCGTGGAGCCGCGCCGTGACCGGCCGTGCCGACTCCGGCACGGCCACCGCCGGCCACGGACCCTCCGCGCAGTGGCCACGGACCGGCCACGAACCAGCTCGGGCACTCCGGTGGCGATGGCCACCGGGCGGTGGCCGCGGGGGAGTGGCCGTCGGGTAGTGGCCGCGGTCGGTTGGCCACCGCGGTCAACTCGTCGGCCAGCAGAGCCCGCTGGGGCCGCCCCGCCGTGGCCACGGGCCGCGGCCGAGCAGCAGTCCCTGTGGCACAGGGGAGTTGGCCACCCGGGGTACAAGGGGGCACCGGCTGAGTGCGCCCAGCTGATGGGTTGATTTCCTGAGGTCGGGTTGCGCCGGCTACTCGCCGCGGTAGCCTTGAGGTGCGCTCGATGGGTTGTGGCGGGCGCCAGTGCCGATGTACCTGAGTGCTCCGCGCTCGGGGCGGGCCTCCGCGTGACATGACCGCGGTCGGCGATTCGGCTGGAGCTGGGTGCCTGCGAGCCCCGGAACCCCCTTGTGGAATCGCCATGCGCGGCGGCACTACTCCTCTCCCTCTCGGTCGCTCAGCCGACCGGGGACCAGGAAGCTGACCGTCGCGGTGTCGGTA
>DATAZG010000033.1:0-48749 GCA_036272155.1 Pseudonocardia sp. | reverse complement strand
TGGGGAAACGCCCGGTCCCATTCCGAACCCGGAAGCTAAGCCCTTCAGCGCCGATGGTACTGCACTCGGTAGGGTGTGGGAGAGTAGGACACTGCCGGCATTTAACCTTTGGGAAGGCCTCGTTTCAGACATTTAGTCTGAGACGAGGCCTTCCCTTTTTGTCGCGAGCACAATCTGGGGCGTCGTGACGACCGTGTGTACGCCGGCGCGCCATGATGCCTGACCACCCCGACAGTTCTTCTTCTGTGTGGCTTCGGCTGGCCCGGTTGTTCGCCTCCGCCTCGGTTATCCACAGTTGCGAACAGCTCGGTGGCTGGGCGCCGCTCCACTCGGGAAGCTGGAGTTAGCCGGCGGACGGCCGGTGGGGAGCCAGCAGAGAGCGAGATGGCTATGAACGAGACAGAGGTCACCGTCGTCGGCAACGTGATCAGCGATGTGAAGTCGAGGCGCACCGGCGAGGGCGTGCGGGTGGTGAACTTCCGGGTAGCCAGCAACGAGCGCCGGTTCGACAAGCTGACCGGAGAGTGGGTCGACGGCGACCGGTTGTTCGTCAGCGTGACGTGTTGGCGCAAGCTCGCCAACGGAGTGGCTGCGTCGCTGTCCAAGGGCGACCCGGTAGTGGTTACCGGTCGGCTCTACACCCGGGGTTACGAGGTAGAGGGCCAGAAGAGGTCCGTCACCGAGATCGAGGCCAACGCGGTCGGGCCGGACCTGTCCCGCTGCAGCGCGGAGCTCATGCGGGTACGCCGCTCGGCCACTGAGGACGCCCCCGTCGCCGTCACGTCGGAGGACGGCACGGTCGTGCCCACCCAGTCGACGGGCAACGAGATGGAGCGTGAGCGGCCTTCTCTGGAGGTCGTGGGAGGCACGCAGTCGTGACGACGGTGCGGCAGTAGGGCCGCCGGAGCGCGCAACTACGATTGGGGGTGTGGCTGAGTTCATCTACACCATGCGGAAGGTGCGCAAGGCGCACGGTGACAAGGTCATCCTCGATGATGTGAGCTTGTCGTTCATACCAGGAGCGAAGATCGGGGTGGTCGGTCCGAACGGCGCCGGTAAGTCGACGGTCCTTCGGATCATGGCGGGCCTCGAGCACGCCAACAACGGCGACGCCTTCCTGGCCCCCGGTGCGACGGTCGGCATGCTGCAGCAGGAGCCGCCGCTCAACGAGTCGAAGACTGTGCTCGGCAACGTCGAAGAAGGCGTCGGCCCGATCATGGAGAAGCTCAACCGGTACAACGAGGTGGCCGAGAAGATGGCCACCGACTACACCGATGAGCTGATGGAGGAGATGGGGCAGCTCCAGGAGGAGCTCGACCACGCCGACGCGTGGGACCTCGACTCCCAGCTCGAGCAGGCGATGGACGCGCTGCGGTGCCCCCCGCCGGACGCTGAGGTGACCCTGCTCTCCGGTGGGGAGCGTCGGCGAGTGGCACTGTGCAAGCTGCTGCTCAGCAAGCCCGACCTGCTGCTGCTGGACGAGCCGACGAACCACCTGGACGCGGAGAGCGTGCTCTGGCTGGAGCAGCACCTGGCCGCCTACGCGGGCGCGGTGCTCGCGGTCACGCACGACCGGTACTTCCTCGACAACGTCGCCCAGTGGATCCTCGAGCTGGACCGGGGGCGCGCGTACCCCTACGAGGGCAACTACTCGACCTACCTGGAGAAGAAGGCCGAGCGGCTGTCGGTACAGGGCAAGAAGGACAGCAAGCTGCAGAAGCGGCTCACCGAGGAGCTGGCCTGGGTGCGCTCCGGTGCCAAGGCCCGTCAGGCCAAGAGCCGGTCCCGGCTGCAGCGCTACGAGGAGATGGCCGCCGAGGCGGAGAAGACGCGGAAGCTGGACTTCGAGGAGATCCAGATCCCGCCGGGCCCGAGGCTGGGCAGCGTGGTGGTCGAGGTCGAGCACCTGGACAAGGGCTTCGACGGTCGCATGCTGATCAAGGACCTGTCCTTCTCGCTGCCGCGCAACGGCATCGTCGGTGTGATCGGCCCGAACGGCGTGGGCAAGACGACGCTGTTCAAGACGATCGTGGGCCTGGAACACCCCGACTCGGGGATCGTGCGGGTCGGTGAGACGGTGCAGCTGTCCTACGTCGACCAGAACCGGGCGGGGATCGACCCGAAGAAGACGGTGTGGGAGGTCGTGTCCGACGGCCTGGACTACATCCGGGTCGGCCAGGTCGAGATGCCGTCGCGGGCGTACGTCGCGGCGTTCGGCTTCAAGGGCCCGGAGCAGCAGAAGCCGGCGGGCGTGCTGTCCGGTGGCGAGCGGAACCGGCTGAACCTGGCCCTCACGCTCAAGCAGGGCGGCAACCTGATCCTGCTGGACGAGCCCACCAACGACCTGGACGTGGAGACGCTCTCCTCGCTGGAGAACGCGCTGGAGCAGTTCCCGGGCTGTGCGGTCGTCATCTCCCACGATCGGTGGTTCCTGGACCGCGTGGTCACCCACATCCTCGCCTGGGAGGGTGACGACAGTCACCCGGCCTCGTGGTTCTGGTTCGAGGGCAACTTCGAGTCGTACGAGAAGAACAAGATCGATCGCCTAGGAGTGGAGGCGGCCAGACCGCACCGGGTGACACACCGTAAGCTGACCCGCGACTGAGCGTCGCGCCGCTGATCGTTGCCGCGTTGGACCAGCTCAACAACACAGCAGTGCTGAGGTACCGGGAGAATCCGTGCAGCCGACGGGGATGACCAGCGCCGCCGCGTCCGCGCTGGCGTCCGCGCCGGCGATACTCGAACTCGCGGAGGCCTCCCGGTGGCGCGCCCCTGAGGTGACGGCGGTGCTCGCGGAGCACGCCGCGCAGCTCGCCCGGGACCGTGGCGATCCGCGCACCGCGCTGCTCGCCGAGGGTTGGCTGGCGCAGGGGTTGTTCTCACTCGGCCACGGCGTGGCCGCGGTGCCCCGGGCGGTCAGCGCGTTGTCGGAGGCAACCCGGGACAACCAGGGTGCCGCCAGCGACAGGCTGCGGGTGGCGCTGGCCGGCGTGGCGCGGTCGCTGGACGATCGGAGCACCGGGCTCGTGCTGCTCGCCCCCGTACTGGAGGCGGGCGGTACCTCGACGAGGCTGCACGCGGACGCCCACCTCGAGGCGGTGCTCTGCCGGGATGCCGGTAGCGACGGTGCCGGCGCCTCGGGCGACGTGGCGTTCGCCGCGCTGCGGGAGGTCGGCGGGGAGTACGGCGAGCTCGGTCTCGCGGCGGCGGATGCGGCGTTGGCCAGTCAGCTGCGGGCCCGCCGGCAGCTGGGGGAGGCGGTGGAGTACGCGCGGTCCGGGCTGCGGCGGATGTTCGGCGACCAACCGGCCGGCGGTCCGCTACAGCCGGTGTCGCCCTACCTCGCGGCGACGCTCGGCCTGGAGCTCACCCTGGCGCTGCTCGACCAGGGCCAGCAGGACGCCGCGCTGGAGTCGGCCCGGCTGGTCATGCGGTGGGACGTGCAACCGGGATCGCTGGTGTCCACTGCCCGGCTGCAGCTCGCCCTGGCCCAGCGGGTGTACCTGCCGGCCGGTGCCCGCGACGAGGCGTCGGCGGCCGTGGAGTGGGTGGCCAGGGCCGTCGCCAGGCGTGAGCTGCCCGAGATCGAGGTCGAGTGCTTCGGGCTGCTCGCGGAGCTGCGGGAACGCGGTGGCGAACTGTCCGAGGCGCTGGCCGCGAGCCGACAGGGCCACGCCGCGTACCGGGCGCTGGCCAGTGCGGTCGAGCGCGCGGTTGTGCTGCTCGTGCGCGCCGCCGGTGAGGTCGCGCCGGCGGGTGGGCGAGATCTGGACGGGCCGAGCGCGGAGGCCGGCCCACCCGACCTGGCGGATCAGCCCTCGCCGCCCGTACCGGCGGTCGGCCACGCCACCGCGGCCGGGCAGGCGTCCGCACGTGCCGAGGCGGGTCTTGCCAACGGCACCAAGCCTCCGTGGATGACCAGTGCCGGGCCGGCATGGCGACCCTCGGTCGAGACCGCGCGCCATCCGGGGTCGGTCACGCCGCGACGCTCTGGAGCAGACTCCCTCGCGGGGGCCGGCCAAGGCGCTGGCGGGCGGACCGAGAGCAACGTGTACCGGCTGTTCGAGGGCGGTGGGGCGCGAGCTGGCGAGGCCGGCGCGGCGGGCTCCGAGCCCAAGACACCTCACGGCCCGAGTGACCTCCTGTCGCGGGCCGACCCACTGGCGCCGACCGGGGTCGCCCCGTTGGCCGAACGGCCGGGAACGTCCGAGTCGGAGCCACCGGCCGGGTCGGACGGGCTCGGGGCGCACCCGACACCGGCCGGGCCCGGCGGGCTGTCGGCACTTGGCCAGCGGGGCGGCGCGGGCTACGACCTGAGGGCGAGCCTCGAGACGACCGACCCGTTACTCGGTCGGACCTTGGCCGGCGAGCTGCACAGCGCGGGTCGCGGCGGACCCTTTGACCTCGAGCGGACAGCCGGGCCGAACGGCACGCCCGGCCCGGCCGCCGGCGATCCGCGTACCTACTCGGGCCGGTCGAACTCGTCCGTCCCGCCGGGTGGTCCGGGGGCGTCCGCCGACCCGTTGGGCGGGAGTTCGCTGGGCGGCCCCGGTCCGGCCACGACGCCCGACGTGCTGGGCGGTGCCGGGCCGCTGTCGCGGTTCGATCGCCTGTCCGGCTCCCGTCCGGCCTCGGGGGTGGCCGCCTCACAGGCGACCGGCCCGCTGTCCGGCTCGGACCCGCTCTCCGGTGACCGGCTCGCCGGGCCCGGTCCGCTGACCGCCGGTGACCCGTTCGCCGAGGTCGGGCGCCGGGCTGAGCCCGACCCGTTGTTCGGAGACATTCCGTGGTCCGGGCACGACCCGAGGTCAGGTTCGGACCCGTTCTCCGACCATGATCCGTTGTCGGGGCCAGCCCCTCTGTCCGGGTACGACCCGTTGTCGGGTTCGGATCCGCTGGGCGGGGCCGGTCCCACCGCCGCGCTGGGCGCGGTGCCGTCGACCAGTTGGCAGGCCGCGGCCGAACGGCTCGTGCACCCGGCTCGGTCGATCGGGGGCGGCTCGCTGGGCGGGCCGGAGGCGCCGGTCGGGTTGAGCATCGCCCAGCTGGCCATCGAGCTGCTCGGCCTGAACACCGAAACCGGCCAGCCACCACACCTGGTACTGATCGACATCGCCACCCCGGACGGTTCCGCCACCGGGCCCGAGGTCGCCGCGTTGACCGGCCGCATCGCGTCCCGGGTCCGTGAGCAGCTACCACCGGCGGCGCGGCTGTACCTGGTCGAGCAGGACGCCGTCGCGGTCGCGCTGCCGGAGGTTGATCCGGAGGCGGTCACGCGGTGGGTTCGCACGGTGTCCACCGGGCTGTCCCTGCGCTGGAGCGAGCTCGCGGCAGAGCTTCCCCGGGCCGTGTTCCGGATCGACGTCCGAGCACTCGACCGCGACCGCACGATCGCCGAGCAGCTCTGGGACCTGCGCATCGGCCAGCCTGACCAGCCTCAGGGCGGCCCCGACAGCCCACTCGGCGGCCCGCTACCCGGCGACGGGCAGCAGCCACCGCCGCCGCCCGCGCGACACGTCGCCGGCACCATCGGTCAGGCTCCGGTCGGCGTGGATCTGGACCCGAACCGGATCAACGCCCAGCCCGGCAGCGGCGGCCGGCGTCGGCGCCCGGGCGGCGGCCCGGGTTCGGCTTCCGACGGCAAGGCCATCGGGCAGCTCGGGCTCCGGCGTCAGGACACGCCGTCGGCGGGCCCGGCGGGCGACCGGCTGACATCCCGGCACCGCGGCGGCCCGAGTGCCATCTCCACCGGAGGTCCCGAGGGCTTCCGCGACGCCGGCGGGGTGGAGCGGGGGGCGTCCGGGGGAGCGCCGGGCGTGTGGGCCGCGGGGTACAGCCAGCTGATCGGCACCCCCATCGCGCGGCTCACCGCCTCGGTGGACCAGCCGTCGGCGGCCGCCGAAACCGCGCACAGCCCGGAGCCCGGCCGGATCGCGTTAGCCGAGGCACCGCGCCCCGACGACCGCCAGTTCGCCGACCACCAGGTCGCCGCCGAGCCGAGCGCGCCGCCGAGCTCGCGGTTAGCCACCAACGGATCGGTCGCCAACGGTTCGGCCGGGCATGGGAACGCTGTCCCGGACATCGGCGCCTTACGCCTGCCCAACGGCTCGGTCCTGGCCGGCCTGCCCACCGTTGATGGATCGCCCACGCTCGGCGTCCCCACGAATGGGACGGTCGTGAACGGGGTGGCTGTCAACGGGGTGGCTGTCAACGGGTCGGCTGTGAACGGGGCTGCCGTGCATGTGGTGGCGTCTCGAGGGACCGACCGGAACGGCGCGGCGGCTCATGGAGTCGACCGGAACGGGGTCACCGGCCCTGGCAGGTCCTCCAACGGAGCCGCCCCGAACGGGGCAGCACCTCATGGCTCGGTCAACGGGACCAGGAACGGGTCCGCCGCGAACGCGTCGGCCGTGAACGGGTCTGCCGTGAACGGGTCTGCCGTGAACGGGACCGCCGCTAACGGGTCTGCCGCGAACGGGGCGAGGGCCCATGGCTCGCTCAACGGAGCCGGCAACAGGGCGGTGACCAACGGGACGGTGACCAACGGGGCCGCTACGAATGGGTCCGCTACTAATGGCGACGCGACCCGTGGCGCGATCAACGGGTTCGGCACAAACGGGGCCGGCACAAACAGAGTGACCAACCGAGTTGGCGACGGGCGCTCGACCAACGGGGTCGCCACGAACGGGACCAAGGCCAACGGGGCGGCCGCGCCCGGCGCGACCACCGGCGCCGAGGAGGACGCAGAGGCGACTGGCGGGGGCGCCGACCCGTCGGCCAACCCGAGCGCCGGTGCCAACGCGGCAGCCGACCCGACGGGCGACGCCGCCGACCCGACGGTCGACGCTGATCCGGTGGGCGAGCGTGAGGCCGGACACAGCGGTAGGTCCAGGCGCCGCAACGGGCGTGCCGCGACACCCCGGGGGGCCGCCCCGGACCCGTCGACGCCGGTCTCCGAGCTGAGCTTCGCCGAGCTGATCGCCGGCGCGCTGGCCGCGTACCGCGAGACCTGACGGGATTGCTTCGGCGACCCTGATCCTGTGGTGACTGAGCGATGTCGGTAGCCAGCGCTGGCTCATGTCCCGCGGCCGCTGCCCTGCCGGAGCCGCGGTGCCCGGATGGATGTATCGCAAGGTCGCGGCGTCCGCGAAGCGGCTCGTTCCTGGGTTGTGTCGGTCACTACGACAACGCCGCGGGGCGCCCTCCGGGCGCCGGAGATCGGCAAAAGAGTTCACACGCCGGGCACTAGGGTGGGCGGGGGCCGAGCTTTGCGTACGGGCTCGGCCGGAGGGGAAATGTCATGAGCTCGACGGGAACCCGGTCTCGACAGTCGGGGAACGAGCAGCACGACGACGAACACACCGGTGCCCCGCGCGGCACCGAGGCCGGCCGGCCCGAGACCGCCGGAGACCAACCCGACCAGGACGAACCGGACGATGCCGGCGCGGCCGGCGCGGCCGGCAAGGGGCGCAAGGTGAAGTCGAGCACCAGCAGGAAGACCACGTCAAACGCCGGGTCGGACGCCAAGAAGGCAGAGGCGGCCGAGGCCGGCAAGGTCAAGTCCGCCGCCGTGAAGTCGACCGCGGCGAAGACCGCCGGCACAAAATCGGCCGCCGCGAAGTCGTCCGGTACCAAAACCACCGCGCCGAAGTCGGCTGCCGCGAAGTCGGCTACCGCGAAGTCGGCTACCGCGAAGTCGACTGCCGCGAAGTCCGCCGACGCCAAGACGACCACCGCTACCAAGCCGGCCGCCAAGGCCGCCGCCCCTAAGGCCGCCGCTTCCAAGGCCGCCGCTTCCAAGGCCGCTGCCTCCAAGACCGCTGCCTCCAAGACCGCCGCCGCGAAGCCCTCCGCCACCGCGAAACCCGCCGCCAACGCCAAGAAGGGCAAGGCCGAGCCGGGCGGTACGTCCCGGGCAAAGGCCGCCGCCGGTACGCCGGCGCGGGCGTCCGGCGCCGGCGTGAGCGCCGTGGCCGGGGACGAGCGCGAGCTGCTGGCCCGCACGCGGGAGGCCGTCGCGCCGGGCATGGCGAAGCTGTCCGAGCTGTACTTCCGGCACACCCCGGTAGAGGACCTGGCCGCCGCCGCGCCGGAGCAGCTGGCCGCCGCGGTGTCGTCGCACTACGAGCTGGCCGAGCAGCGCGCTCAGGGCCGCCCGGTGCTGCGCGTGCGGGACGGGGCCAGTGAGCTGGGGCGGCCGTGCACGGTCGTGGAGATCGTGAACGACGACATGCCGTTCCTGGTGGAGTCCGTGCTGGCCGGGGTCGGCCGCTCCGGGGCGGCCGTGCAGCGCGTGATGCACCCGATCGTCGTGGTGCGCCGGGACCTGACCGGGCGACTGGTCGAGGTGCTGCCGGACGAGGATCCGGACGACCCGCCGGAGGGCACCCAGCTCGAGTCCTGGATGCACGTGGAGACCGACCCGTTGAGTGATGACGGGGCGCGGGAGCGGCTGGCGACCGAGCTGTCGCGGGTGCTGGCCGACGTGCGTGAGGTCGTCGAGGACCGCGACCGGATGCGGCACACCGCGCGCGAGCTGGCGGGCACACTGCGGGCCGACCCGCCGCCGCTGGGTGCGATCGAGGTCGAGGACGGCGCGCGGCTGCTGGAGTGGCTGACCGAGGACCACTTCACCTTCCTCGGGTACCGCCGCTACGAGCTGCACACCGAGCCCGGGGCCAGCGAGGAGCCGAAGCTGACCGCGGTGCTGGCGTCCGGGCTGGGCGTGCTGCGCGGGGACAGCCTGTCGACGCGGTCGTTCGCGCCGGGTTCGGACGCCGTGGAGCGGGCCACCGCGCGCGAGCTGCTGCTGCTGAGCCAGGCCAGCTCGCCGAGCCGGGTGTCCCGCCCGGTGTACCCGGACTACCTGAGCGTGAAGACGTTCGACGCCGACGGGAACGTGACCGGCGAGCACCGGTTCCTGGGGCTGCTGACGGTGCCGGCGCTGTACGAGAGCCCGCTGGACATCCCGGTGGTGGAGCGGCGGGTGCGCAAGGCGATCCGCCGCGCGGGGTTCCCGCTGGACTCCTACTCCGGGCAGCGGATGCTGGAGGTGATCGCCAGCTACCCGCGTGAGGAGCTGTTCCGCGTCACTGCCGAGGAGCTGTACGAGACCGCGGTGGGCGTGCTGTCGCTGGCCGAGCGGCGGCGGCTGCGGCTGTTCCTGCGCCGCGACCCGTACCGCCGCTTCTTCTCCTGCCTGATCTACCTGCCCCGGGACCGCTACACCACCTCGGCGCGGCTGGCCGTGCAGAACGTGCTGCTGCGCGAGCTGCGGGGCCGTTCGGTGGACTACACCGCCCGGGTCACCGAGTCGAGCGTGGCGTTGCTGCACGTCACGGTGCACACCGATCCCGAGCAGCCGATCGACCCCGAGCCGGAGCAGCTGCAGGACCAGCTGTTCGACGCCGTGCAGACCTGGGACGACCGGGTGCTCGCGCATCTCGACGAGCGGAGCGAGCTGGCGGCCGGGCAGATGAGCGACACCAGTGCTGAGGTCAGTACAGGGCTGCGCCGCTACCTGCCGCTGATCCCGGCGGCCTACAAGGAGGACTTCGACGCCGTCGAGGCGGCCGAGGACCTGACGCGGCTGGACGGGCTGGGCAGAGGTGATGTGTGGGAGCCACAGATGGTCTTCTACACCCCGTCCAAGGCACACCGGGGGGAGCGGCGGTTCAAGCTGTTCCTGGCCGGCGAGGAGGTCGCGCTGACCGAGCTGCTGCCGGTGCTGCAGCAGATGGGCGTGGAGGTCATCGAGGAGCGGCCGTACCAGATCAACCGCCCGGACGGGCGCCGCTGCTGGATCTACGACTTCGGCCTGCGGATGGACACCACGCTGGAGGCGGCCACCCGCGACCGGGGCACGGATTCGGTGCAGGCCGGGTTCTGCTCGGCGTTCGCGGCGGCCTGGCGCGGCGACGTCGAGGTGGACCGGTTCAACGGCCTGGTGCTGCGCGCCGGGCTGGCCTGGCGCCAGGTGGCCCTGCTGCGCGCCTACGCCCGCTACCAGCGCCAGATCGGCACCCCGTACGGGCAGCAGTACCTGGCCGACACCCTCATCGGGCACGCCCCCATCGCCTCCGCGCTGGTGCGGCTGTTCGAGGCGCGGTTCGACCCGGCGTCGGGGGCGGCCGACGACCCGGTGCGGACCGAGGCGGTGGAACGGCGCCTCGCCGAGGTCACCTCGATGATCGACCAGGTCGCCGGCCTGGACGCGGACCGGATCCTGCGCGGCTACCTGAACCTGATCACCGCGACGCTGCGCACCAACTACTTCTGCGACGCGGGCACGCGTCCGTACCTCGCGCTCAAGTTCGACCCGGGCCAGATCCGCGAGCTGCCCCGCCCGAGGCCGCGGTTCGAGATCTTCGTGTACTCGCCGAAGGTGGAGGGCGTGCACCTGCGGTTCGGCCCGGTGGCCCGGGGTGGGCTGCGCTGGTCGGACCGCCCGGCGGACTTCCGCACAGAGGTGCTGGGGCTGGTCAAGGCCCAGGCGGTGAAGAACGCGGTGATCGTCCCGGTCGGCGCGAAGGGCGGCTTTGTGGTCAAGCGCCCGCCGGCCCCCACCGGTGACCCGACGGCCGACCGCGAGGCCACCCAGCGCGAGGGCATTGCCTGCTACCGGATGCTGATCTCCGGCCTGCTGGACCTGACCGACAACCTCGAGCACGGCGTCACCGTGCCGCCGGCCGGTGTGGTCCGCCACGACAGTGTCAATGGCGGAGAGGACTCCTACCTGGTCGTCGCCGCCGACAAGGGCACCGCGACGTTCTCCGACATCGCCAACGAGCTCGCCGTGGCACGGGGCTTCTGGCTGGGCGACGCGTTCGCCTCGGGCGGCTCGGTCGGCTACGACCACAAGGCCATGGGCATCACCGCCAAGGGCGCCTGGGAGAGCGTCAAGCGGCACTTCCGCGAGCTCGGCACCGACACGCAGTCGGAGTCGTTCACGGTGGTCGGTATCGGCGACATGTCCGGGGACGTGTTCGGCAACGGCATGTTGCTCTCCGAGCACATCAAGCTGGTGGCCGCGTTCGACCACCGGCACATCTTCGTCGACCCGAACCCCGACCCGGCGCGCTCGTTCGCCGAGCGCACCAGGATGTTCGCGCTGCCCCGCTCCTCCTGGGAGGACTACGACCGGTCGCTGATCAGCCCCGGCGGCGGCGTCTGGTCGCGCACCACGAAGTCCATCCCGGTGTCGCCGCAGATGCGCACAGCCCTCGGCCTGGACGCCAAGGTCCGCAAGCTCACCCCGCCGGAGCTGATGAAGGCGATCCTGCTGGCCCCGGCCGACCTGCTGTGGAACGGCGGCGTCGGCACGTATGTGAAGGCGGCGGCCGAGGCCAACAGCGAGGTGGGGGACAAGGCCAACGACCCCGTGCGGGTGGACGGCGCCCAGTTGCGGGTCCGGGTGGTCGGCGAGGGCGGCAACCTCGGGCTGACCCAGCTGGGCCGCATCGAGTTCGCCCGGGCCGGCGGCAAGGTCAACACCGACGCGCTGGACAACTCCGCCGGCGTGGACTGCTCCGACCACGAGGTCAACATCAAGATCCTGCTCGGCCGCCTCGTCGCGTCCGGTGCGCTCACCGAGCACGACCGCCGCGCGCTGCTGCACGAGATGACTGACGACGTGTCCGAGCTCGTGCTGGCCGACAACCGCAGCCAGAACGAGCTGCTCGGGGTGTCCCGGTCGCACGCGGCGAACATGATCTCGGTGTCCGGCCGGCTGGTCACCGACCTGGAGTCCCGCGCCGGGCTGGACCGCACGCTGGACGTGCTGCCCGAGCCGGCCGGCTTCACCGCGCTGGAACGCGCCGGACAGGGCCTCACCTCGCCCGAGCTGGCCACCCTGCTCGCGCACGTCAAGCTGGACCTCAAGGCGTCCATCCTGGACAGCGAGCTGCCCGACGCCTCGGTGTTCGCCGACCGGCTGAACGACTATTTCCCGGCGCCGCTGCGCGAGCGGTTCCCCGACGCGGTGGCCGCGCACCCACTGCGCCGCGAGATCGTGACGACGCTGCTGGTCAACGAGATGGTCGACGGCGGCGGCATCACGTTCGCGTTCCGGCTGGCCGAGGAGCTCTCCGCCAGCGCGTCCGACGCGCTGCGCGCCTACGCCATCACCACCCAGGTGTTCGGGCTGCCGGCGCTGTGGGCGGAGATCGAACGGCTCAGCGGCGGCGCCGGCCTGGACACCGGGCTCGCCGACGAGCTGGTGCTGGAGTCGCGGCGGCTGCTGGACCGCTCCGCCCGCTGGTTCCTCACCAACCGGCCGCAACCCCTGGCTGTCGGCGCGGAGATCAACCGGTTCGCCCCGACGGTCACCGCGCTGCGCGAGGCGGTACCGAGGATGCTGGTCGGTCGGGAGGCCGACGCCCAGGCGGCCAGGGTCGCCGAGCTGGTCAAGCGCGGCGTGCCGACCGAGCTGGCCGAACGCATCGCCGCCCTGCTCAACGGCTACGCCCTGCTGGACATCGTCGACGTCACCGAGCTCGCCGAGCGGGAGCAGGAGGAGCACGACGCGCGCGAGGTCGCCGCGCTGTACTACGGGCTCTCCGACCACCTCGGCGTCGACCTCGGGCTGACCTCGGTGAGCAACCTCGAACGCGGCAACCGGTGGCACGCGCTGGCCAGGCTGGCCCTGCGCGACGACCTGTACGGCTCGCTGCGCACGATCACCCTGGACGCGCTGCGCGACAGCAACGCGGGCGACAGCGTGGCCGACAAGATCGCTGTCTGGGAACGGCTGAACGCGTCCAAGCTGAGCCGGGCCCGGTCCGCGCTGCTCGCCGTCGGGCAGGCCGGCCAGCTCGACCTGGCCACCCTGTCCGTGGTGTCCCGCCAGCTGCGGGGGCTGTCCAGGTGAGCCGGTTCCACGTCGAGATTCCGCTGCGCTGGGCCGACCTGGACGTCTACCGGCACGTGAACCACGCGCGCACGGTGACGCTGCTGGAGGAGGCGCGGGTGGAGCTGGTGTTCCACCGGGCCTCCGAGGATGGCGCTGCCGGCGCTGCCGGCGCCGGCTCGTGGTCGGACGGCCTGCTGGTGGCCAGCCTGCAGGTGGACTACAAGGTGCAGATCCCGTACCAGGGCCAGTCGGTGCGGGTCAGCATGTGGACCGACCAGGTGCGCGCCGCCTCGTTCCTGATCCACTACGAGCTGCGCACCGGCCCGGCGGAGAGCGACCCGGTCGCGGTCACCGCGCAGACCCAGATGGTGCCCTACGACCTGGCCGCCGGCCGGCCCCGCCGGCTCACCGAGGCCGAGCGCGCCTTCCTGGCCCGCTGGGCGGACGCACCGGAGACCTCGGTCAGTGCGGGGCCCCCGGATCCCCAGGACGACCCGCCCGGCGGCGGGGACAACGGCGCGGCCGGCGACGGCGGCGAGGAGTCGGCCTCGGTGGACCGGTCGATGGGTGCCCGGCGGGCGGCCGCCGCGGCCCGTCAGCCGGGCTCCGAATGAGCGCGTCGGTGGCCCCGGGGGAGCGGGTCACCGGGCCGGCGCCCGTGCTGCACATCCCGGAGGCGGCGCAGCGGGACGACCTGGCCGCGTTCATCGCCCGGGTGGTCCAGCTGGACGGCACCTCGGTAGTTCGGCTGCGCGGCGTACCGGGGCAGGTGGTGGCCTGGGCGGGCACGCCGTTCGAGGTGCTGGCCACGCGGGCCGTGCGCGGCGAGGTCCGGCCGGCCGACCTGACCGTGCCGGCGCCCGACCTGCTCGCCGCACTGGCGGTGGTCCGGGACGCCGAGGTGGACCCGGGTAGCCGGGTGGACGACAGGTGGCGGGCCGAGCTGCCGCCCACAGCCGGCTGGCTGGCGGTGGCCGACGTGCCGGCCGCCGAGCTCGCCGAGCTGGCCGAGGCGGGGCTCGCCGAGGCGCGCAACCACGCCGGGCACGGGCACGGTGGCTCGCCGGTGCCGCCCGCCGAGCTGCTGGACCGCACGGTGCGCACCGTCGAGGGCAACGGCGGCCGGGCGGCCGTCCCGCTGCGCTGCCTGTTCGCGCTGTCCGGCCTCGGCTACCTGGCCGGCGGCGAACCCGGCCAGGTGCGGGTGTCGGCCACCGGGGACCGGGACTGGGTACGGCTGGACACCCCGGACGGCGCGGTGGTCCGTCGGGGCCGGGCCCTGCTGCCCCTGCTGTTCTGACCAAGGCCAGAGCGAGGGGCTCAGGCGAGCCAGACGGCGGTGTCCGGCGGCAGCTGGCCGTCCTCGGTGAGGGGCGCGCTGGCCAGCAGCGGGTCGCCGGGCGGCAGCGGGACCGGCACGGCCGACGTGTTCAGCGCGCAGACGAGGGTGGTGCCGGGGCGGCGGTAGGCGAAGCAGCCGTCCGGCGCGCCGTACCACTCCAGCTCGTCGCCGGAGAAGCCCGGATGGCTGCGCCGCAGCTCCAGCGCGTGCCGGTAGAGCGAGAGGGTGGAGCTGGCGTCCTCCAGCTGGGCCTCCACGGTCAGGCCCTGCCAGTCGTCGGGCATCGGCAGCCAGGTCCGCTCGCCGTCGGTGAAGCCGTAGCCGGGCCCCTCGCCCTCCCAGGGCACCGGGACGCGGTGGGCGTCGCGGCCGCGCCTGGTGTGCCCGGAGCGCTCCCACACCGGGTCCTGCAGCGCCTCGTCGGGCAGCTCGACGCTGGGCAGGCCGAGCTCCTCGCCGTTGTAGAGGAAGATCGTGCCGGGCAGCCCGAGCTCGACCAGCGCCAGCGCCCTGGCCCGGCGCAGCCCGAGCTCACCGCCGCCGAACCGGGTCACCGGGCGGGCCACGTCGTGGTTGGACAGCGTCCACGTGGGCGGGGAGCCGACCGAGGTGACCGACGCCATCGAGTGCTCGATCGCCGCCCTGAGCTCGGCGGCGTCGAACTTGGCGGTGGTCAGCCGGAAGTTGAAGCCGAGGTGCAGTTCGTCGGGGCGCAGGTAGCGGCCGAACCGCTCGTCGTCGGACACCCAGATCTCGCCGACGAGCGCCCGGTCGGGGTACTCGTCGACCACGCCGCGCAGCATCCGGTGCACCTCGTGCACGCCGTCGTGGTCGAACCGGACGTCGGACTTGGCCCCCTCGTCCAGCAGTCCGAACGCATCCGGCGGCGCATTGGGCAGGCCGTGCGGCTTGACCATGCCGTGGGCGACGTCGATCCGGAACCCGTCCACGCCGCGGTCGAGCCAGAACCGCACGGTCTTCTCCAGGTCGGCCCAGACGTCCGGGTTGGACCAGTTCAGGTCAGGCTGCTCGGGGGCGAACAGGTGCAGGTACCACTGGCCGGGCTGGCCGTGCGGCTCGGTGACGCGGGTCCAGGCCGGGCCGCCGAACTGGCTCGGCCAGTTGTTGGGCGGCGTGGCGCCGTCGTCGCCCTGCCCGTAGCGGAAGATGTAGCGGTCCCGCTCCGGGCTGCCCGGCGCCGAGGTGCGCGCCGCCTGGAACCATTCGTGCTGGTCCGAGGTGTGGTTCGGGACAAGGTCGATGATCAGCCGGATGCCGTGCTCGTGGCTCGCCGCGACGAGCGCGTCGAAGGCGGCGAGATCCCCGAACAGCGGGTCGATGTCGCGCGGGTCGGCCACGTCGTAGCCGTGGTCGGCCATCGGTGACGGGTAACACGGTGTGATCCACAGCGCATCCACGCCGAGCAGCTCGAGGTAGCCCAGGCGGCTGCGCACCCCGGCCAGGTCGCCGACCCCGTCCGCATCGGAATCGGCGAACGAGCGGAGATACACCTGGTAGCAAATGGCGTCCGACCACCACGGCCGGTTCGCCGGGCGGCCCGCGCTCTGGCTGGGTTGCACGGGGGTTCATCCTGCCAAGAAAACCGGCGGTACGCCCGACTGCGGGACTGGCTTACCTACGAACGGTCGAGTTCGGTTGCCCCGAACGCCATCACACGGTAAAGGGCGGTTCATGTCCGGGGCGGGTCCCGGACCCGGGAGCGGCCGGAATTTGACCGGGCCGACAGGTGGTTCCGCGCGCAATCGTTCGGATCGGCAAATGTTGTGCACTACCCCGACCCGAATAGGGGTCCCGGTCACGGATGGTATTGCGGCCCACTGATTTCGCCTTGCCGGTGACCGGCCGCCCAGGCCGCGCGCGCGATGATGCGCAACGCCGACTCGATGTCTAGCCGGCCTTCTTCCAGGTCGTCCAGCGCGTGCGTGACCAGGGTATTGATGAACTCAGTGGGGTCCTCACCGTCCTCCGGCGCGGTCGAGCCGGAACCGTCAGAGGTGGGCGTCGACGCGGGCACAACGAGAAACGCTACCTGCGGTGTTGACCCGCCGCGTCGATAGTTTTGACGTAAATAGGGGGTGTTTATCGAATCACGCGGCGGTCGGTCGAGGAACGCCGAGGCGCCGCCGCGAGCCCGTCCAGGATGTGGTGGCGCACCGGGTCGTCGTGCATCAGTGCGGCGGCCTCGAGCTGAGAGCCAACCTCGAGCGTGGTCAGGATGGCGCGGATCTCGGCCCGCACCGCATCCTCCGGCAGGTCCGACAGTGTGGCGATGGCCGCCGCGCCGTGCCCTTCGGCGAGCAGCCCGAGGATCTCGCGCTCGCGGGTGCTCAGCCGCTCGGTCAGCTCGGTGAACCGGAGTTGCCGGTCCCGCAGGTGCCGGTGCCTGCTCAGCCAGTGGCGGCGCTCGACCTCCGTCATCACCGGTTCCCCGTCGGCTGCCCGGAGGACGAGCTGCAGTAGATGTTCGAACGGGGTCGACCGGGTCACGGACCCGATCGCGCCACCGGCCACGGCCGCCGCCATCGCGGCCTCGTCGTGGCTGCCCCGGATCACCACCGGGCGGTGGCCCAGCCCGTGCAGGGCCGCCACCAGACCCGGCCGCTCGCCGGTGCCCGCCGGAAGGTGGTCGTCGAGGCTCAGATCGAGGACCACAACGGTGGCGTCGAACCCGGCCGCGTCGGCCAGCAGGGCGTCCCGGCCGGCCAGCGGGAGCTCGTGGGCGTCCAGCGCCCTGGCGGCCAGCGCCGCCCGCAGGGTGGTGCGGAACAGCCGATGGCCATCGGCGATCAGGACCGGGTGCGTCCGCCGCTCGGGCATCGCCACAGACCTCCACAGCGGGCCAGTAGGAAGACAGCCCGGACGCCCGGGCGGGCCCGCCGAGGTCCAGGGCGGCACACCTTAATAGCCCGGTGGCTCACTCCACACAAGCCTCGTCAACCACAATTAACCGCACTGAGCCGTCGGCGTTGGGTCAGAAGCTGCTGTTGACCATGCTGGCGGCCGCCATCTCCAGGTACTGCCACAGCTGCGCGCGGTGGGCGTCGTCCAGGCCGGCCTCGTCCACGGCGACCCGCATGCAGCGCAGCCACGCGTCCCGCTCGATCGGGCCGATCCGGAACGGCGCGTGCCGCATCCGCAGGCGGGGGTGGCCGCGCTGGTCGGAGTAGGTGCGCGGGCCGCCCCAGTACTGCTCGAGGAACATCCGCAGCCGCACCTCGGCCGGCCCGAGGTCCTGCTCCGGGTAGAGCGGCCGCAGTACCGGGTCGTCGGCCACCTCGACGTAGAACCGGGCCACCAGCTTGTGGAAGGTGTCGGCGCCGCCGACCTCGGCGAAGAACTGCTGTGGGCTGCTCACGGTTGGCTCCGGCCACTCGGTGGGGCGCTGGCGTAGGGGCGGGGCAGGTCGGCGGCCTCGAACGCGTTGGTGATCGCGGCGTTCAGCGCCCGCTGCACGAGCCACTGCTGGCCCGGCTGGGTCTTCGCCGTCACGCGCAGCGTGAGGCCTTCCACGGTCACCGTCTCCACTCCCAACACCTCCGGCGGCGCGAGCAACTGCCGCGCCACATCCTCGGTGGCCGCGACCTCGGCCGCCACCCGGCCGGCGATCTCCACCGCGAGCGTGATGTCCGCCGTGTGCGCGAGCGGCAGGTCGACCACCGTGACCGCGAAACCCTGGCTCTTGTTGCCGACCCGCTGGATCGTCCCGTTGCGCACGTGCCACACGGTGCCCCGCACGTCGCGCACGGTCGTGATCCGCAGCCCAACCGCCTCCACGGTACCCGTGGCCTCGCCGAGGTCGACGACGTCACCGACCCCGTACTGGTCCTCCAGCAGCATGAACATGCCGGACAGGAAGTCCTTCACCAGGTTCTGGGCACCGAAGCCGAGCGCCACGCCCGCGATGCCGGCCGAGGCGAGGATCGGCGCGAGGTTGAGCCCGAACTCCGCCATCACCATGATCGACGCCATCACGAGCACGACCATCGAGGTGATCGAGCGCAGCACCGAGCCGACCGTGTTGGCCCGCTGCACCCGCCGCTCGGACAGCAGCGGCGCGGCGATCTCGCGCAGCCCGGCCGGCGCCCGCCGCCGCAGCGCCTTGGGCACCAGGACCGGGCCGTTCGCCGCGCCCCGCACCAGTCGCGTGATCATCCGGTGCAGCAGGACCCGCGCCAGCACGGCCAGCACCACGATCAGGGCGATGGACAGCGCCCGGTCCACCACCACGTCGGACGAGCGGGCCAGGAAGTCGCTGTGGGTCCAGCCGTACACCCGGGCGCACCAGGAGCCGGTGTCCGAGGTGCACGCCGGCGCCCACGGGAACAGGTGGAAGGCGTCGGGACTCACGCCCGCCGAGGCTACGGACGGGTGCCGGTGCGATGACGATGGGGTGTCGACCTGGGCCTCCACTGAGCCTCCGGTGCGACACGACGAGGTTCACAGGTGCGTTTGGTGCCGGAGTGTGGTCGACTATGCGCGAGCAGCCTTTACGGAGGTGGTCACGTGCCGGAACGACAACCTCGGACCTCTGGTGCCGTCCCGTCCCGCGGGGCGGCGCCCCGGTTCTCAGCGCCCTTCGGCGCCGGCCGGTAAGGGGTACGAGGGTGACGTCCCGGGTGCTGTTGCTCAATGCGACATTTGAGCCGCTCGCGGTCGTCACCGCGAAACGCGCGGTGTTGCTCATGCTCAGTGGCAAGGCCGAGCTGGTGCAGGCCGCCCTGGAGGGCGGGGCCTTCCGCTCGGAGAATCTCACGATCACGGCGCCGTCGGTGATGCGGCTGTCGCGCTACGTGCGGGTGCCGTACCGGCCGAGCGTGCCGATGACGCGGGCCGGCGTGCTCCGCCGGGACAGCCGAGTCTGTGCCTACTGCGGCAAGCGGGCCGACACCATCGACCACGTCGTGCCCCGCAGCCGGGGCGGCACGCACAGCTGGGACAACTGCGTCGCGGCCTGCCGGCAGTGCAACTCCCGGAAGGCGGACCGGTTACTCGCCGAGTTGGGTTGGTCGCTTCGGGTGATGCCAGGGCCACCCAGACGCGGCCACGGCGGTGTGCTGCTGTTGACGGTGGAACCACATCCCACCTGGGAACCTTGGCTCGCGGCGGCCTAAAAGCTGTATTACGCCCAGTAATCAAACATCGTCCCCCTGTTGCGAGAATTAGGCCATTTGGGGTGCGTTACGTATACTTAATTTCTATTAGCTTGTGGGATTCTCAGGCCCATCGTAGCCTTCTCTCCGTTATAACCACTCGTTTGGGTGGTTTCACGTACCGCTGACGGGGACGGATGCGGAACGCGTGGGTGAGTTGTCGGGGCGACCTCACGCACGAGGGGACACGGGGCTCGCTGATGCGACGGATCCTGGGTTGGTTCGTGCTGTCGACAAGGGGAATTCTTGATCTCTCGGTGGTCGGAGGATCACTCGCGTTCCTGACTGTTGTGACCACGTCGCCGGCGGTGGTCGATCTCCTGCCGGTACCGGAGATCACCACTGTGCTCGGGCTCGCCTCGATGGCGGCCGGGGCCACGAGCGCGGTGCTCGGCTGCGCCATCGGCCGTCTGACCGGTGAGAAGCGGGCGACCTGGATCGCCGTGGCACTGGCGCTCTACAGCGTTGCGGTGGTGCCGGCGACCGCGATCGGCACGACCGCGCCGTCCGCCGACGCGGCGCTCGGCAACGTGCGGCTCTTCGTCGGGGTCGCGGTGATCGGTGCCCTGATCGTCGCGGTGAGCCCTGGCGGCCTGCACGAGCGCTGGCGGTGCCGGACCGTGTTCCTGCTCGGGCTGATCTGTACGGCGCTGTGCGCGCTGCTCGGAGCCCTGCTGCCGGGGCAGAGCCTGGCCCTGGGTGGTTACGTCTGGGTGCGCATGGGCATCGTGCTCACCGGGGTGCTGGTCGGGCTCGCCGTCGCGGCCGCCGGCTGGGCCTCGCTGAGCCGCTTCCGCTCCTGGGTGGGCCTCGGCTTCGCCATGATCGCGCTGACCCACCTCGACCCCGTGCAGGAGGTGACGCGGGACACCGCGCCGCTCGGGCTCAGCGCCTCGGTCATCCGGCTGTTCGGCATGCTGCTCGTCGTGTTCGGCCTCGGTCAGGTGGCGATACACGCGCTCGTCGCGTTCAACCAGCGGCAGACCCAGCAGCAGAACGAGCTGCTGCTGGCCAGGCAGGACCTGCGCAAGGCCGCCGAGCAGGGCCACGAGCTGCGCAACGGGCTGGCCGGGCTGGCCGGCGCCGCCGGGTTGCTGGTGGATCGGCCGGACGCGGTGCTGAACCAGGCCATGGCCTCGGAGCTGGCCAGGCTGAACGCCCTGCTGCGCATGGATCAGGACTGCTCGGCCGCCGTGCGCGGCGAGTACTCGGTGGTGGGCGTGCTGCGCGACCAGGTCGCACTGCGCCGCTCGGCCGGGATGGACGTGCGGCTGGACGCCGACGTGCGGCTCACCGCCGAGGGTTCGGCGTCCACCCTGTCGCAGGTCGTCGCCAACCTGCTGGCCAACTGCGCGGTGCACGCGCCGGGCAGCCCCGTGCGGGTACAGGCCAGCCGGCGGGCCGACCGGATCACGATCCGGATCTCCGACTTCGGGCCGGGGGTGCCACCGGGCGCCGAGGCCCGCGTGCTCGAGGCGGGTACCCGAGGGGCCCGCTCCCCGGGACAGGGTCTCGGGCTGAGCATCTGTCAGCGGCTGCTGTGCGGCGAGGGCGGCACGATCCAGGTCTTGCCCAGGCCCGGCGGGGCCCTGGGGTGCACGGTCCGCATCGAGGTGCCGGCCACCCAGGTGCCGGACCGGGCCAGGCGAGTGGCGGCATCGGCGTAATGGTGACCGAGGCGAGCCAGGGCACCCCGGGTACCGGTACCGGCCCAGCGGGATATCCCGTACTGATCGTTGATGACCACGAGCTATTCAGCACCTCATTGACGATGGCGCTGCGCGGGCACGGATTTGACGCGCACCAAATTCCGGTGGCCCGGCTGTCGGACTTTATGCGCCAGACCTCGCCCGGCCCGGCCGGTCTGGTCGTACTCGACCTCGACCTCGGTCGGGACACCGAGGGCCACTGGGTGCACGGCGCCGACCTGGTGGGCTCGCTGCGGGAGCACGGCTGGCAGGTGCTGATCGTGAGCGGCAGCGTGGACCAGCCGGGTGTGGCGGCCGCGATCGCCGGCGGGGCCCTCGGCTCGGTGCCGAAGTCGAGCTCCTTCGAGACGCTGGTCCGCACGGTGCGGATGGCTGCCGAGGGCACGCCCGTCATGACCGAGACGGAGCGGTACCACTGGCTCGCCCGCCACCGCGGCTACCAGGCCAAGGAGATCGAGCTGGCCCGCCGGCTGGACCGGCTCAGCACCCGTGAGCGCGAGGTGCTGGAGCTGCTGGCGGAGGGCCACCGCGCGGGCGTCATCGCGGAGCGGTTCGTGGTCTCCATGGCCACGGTCCGCACGCAGATCCGGGCCATTCTGATCAAGCTAGAGGTGAACTCCCAGCTGGAGGCTGTCGCGTTGGCACGGCAGGCGCCGACGCGATAGCTCCACATTTTCGCACTATTGCATTTCTGTTTATTCTGCAATAAGCCTGGGTTGTTCTCACTGTTCTCGATGCCTATTCATGTCCATTTAAACGATCGCGTTGACACTTTATCGACCACCGCTGGACAACGGTCGCACCTCCGGTAGGTGCGTATTCGACACACCCTCGATGGCGACCATTGTCGTTCTTTTTCCGCTGCTCGGTCGCCGCACTGAACGTCGCCGCACCCCGGGTCCAGCTGTGGTCGAGCGGGCGTAGGTCGGAGGAGGTGGCTGCCGGGCTCGCGTGCCCGGCGGCGCGGCCGAGCCGCTGGTCAAGCCGGCTCGCTCAGGTCAGGGCATACGAACTGTAGACATTCAAGCATAACGGCGACCAATGCCGCCTCGTAAAACATGACTAGATTATCGTTCAATTCTGGAAATCTTTTACAACCACATCAGAGCATTCACTCGGTGTGAAGAATACGTGGCGTGGGTTACCTTACAGGGACCCGTTCGATCAGTTCTTGATTGCACAGCGCGACCATTGCTACGCTCGGTCGAGTAAGGCTACACCCGAAAGGGGTATCGGGGGTTCGGCTCGGGGGAGCCGAGGGGGGCCTGCTCGACGAACCACTGATGTTGGGTCGAGCGGGTACACGGGGCGACGCCGAATTGTGTTTCCGGTCGGCGGCCCGGTCGATCGCGGTCCATTGCGGTCCAAGGAAGTCATTCCTGTAGAGCACGCCGCGCCGCGGCTCTGGGTGGCGGCATCGGCGTTCACCGGTCCAGACCGGTGACCAAGTGAGGTTAGACGTCGGGGGGCGGGATGCGGAACGGGAGTTCCACTGCACTGGTCAGCGGCACCACACGGGTGGTCGGGAGGCCGGCACGACCTCGCCGCACCGTCCGGCCGCGCTGGGAGACCCGGTACGCCAGGGCAGTGGTCCTTGGCGACCTGCTGGGCCTGTCGGTGGCGCTGGCCATCGGGGTGTCGGCCGGCTTCGGCAACAGCGCGACCGACGTCTACCTCGCCCCGTTGATCGCGGCCGGCACCGCGCCGTGCTTCGTGGCCTGCATGATCGCCACTCGGGCCTGGGAGCCGGGCATCCTCGGTCGGGGGTCGGAGGAGTTCAGCCGGCTGCTGCGGTCCATCGCCAGCACGTCGGTGCTGGTCGGCCTGGTCGGGCTGGCCTTCCAGGTGAGCGCGACCCGGCCGTGGGTGTTCGGCGTGATCCCGGGACTCGGCGTGCTCGCCGCCGCCAGCCGCTACGTGCTGCGCCAGCTGCTGTACCGGCAGCGGGCGAACGGCCACTGTGTACACGAGGTGCTCGCGGTCGGCGGCGCGGAGTGGGTCAACGACCTGATCGTGCGCACCCGGCGCGCCGCGTACCACGGCTGGCGGGTCACCGGGGCCTGCACCCCGGGCGGCACGGGTCCGAACGGGGACGGCGAGGTCGCCGGTGTGCCGGTAGTCGGTGACCTGGACGCCACGGCCTCGACCGTGCTGGGCGGCGACTACCGGGTGGTGGCGGTGGCTCCGGCCGACGGCTGGTCCGCCCGTCGGCTGCACCAGCTGGCCTGGGACCTGGAGGGGCAGGGCGTCGAGCTCGTGGTGCACCCCGGGCTGATGGAGGTGCAGGGGCCCCGGTTGCACGTGGCGCCGGTGGACGGCCTGCCGCTGCTGCGCCTGACCGAACCCCGGTTCACCGGGGCGCCCTGGGTGCTCAAGGGCATCATGGACAAGATCGGCGCGGCGTTGCTGCTGCTCGTGCTCTCACCGCTGCTGTTCAGCATCTACCTGGCCGTGCGCTCGGACGGCGGCCCGGGCTTCTTCCGGCAGACCCGGGTCGGCCTCGGCGGGCGGCAGTTCCGGATGTGGAAGTTCCGCTCCATGGTGGTGGACGCCGAAAAGCGTAAGGCCACGCTGGTCACGGCGAACGAGGCCGCCGGTCCGCTGTTCAAGATGAAGGCCGACCCCAGGATCACCCCGGTCGGCGCCCTGCTGCGCAAGTACTCCCTCGATGAGCTGCCCCAGCTGTTCAACGTGCTGGCCGGCTCGATGTCACTGGTCGGTCCTCGCCCGCCGCTGCCGAGCGAGGTGGCCACCTACAACCGCGACGCCCGGCGCAAGCTGCTGGTCAAGCCGGGGCTGACCGGGCTGTGGCAGATCAGCGGGCGCAGTGATCTGTCCTGGGACGAAGCGGTGCGCCTCGACCTGCGCTACGTGGAGAACTGGACGCTCGCCCTGGACGGCCTGATCCTGTGGAAGACGATCCGAGCGGTGATCAGTAGTG
Organism: Pseudonocardia sp.; assembly: GCA_036272155.1. GTDB lineage: Bacteria > Actinomycetota > Actinomycetes > Mycobacteriales > Pseudonocardiaceae > Pseudonocardia. The sequence goes on along the minus strand of DATAZG010000033.1, from coordinate 24,736 downwards.
ACGGCGCTTACTGACCCCCAGCAGCTGGCGGCCGGCCCGGTTTCCCGGGTCGGCTGCCGGCTGTGCGGCTCCGTCCGGCTGCGCAGCTTCCTGGACCTGGGCGCCACCCCGCCGTGTGAGTCGTTCCTCGGGGCCGACCAGCTGGACGCCCCCGAGCCGACCTACCCGCTGCACGCCAGGGTGTGCGAGCGCTGCCTGCTCGTCCAGGTGCCGCCGATGATCAGCCCCGAGCAGACGTTCCGGGAGTACGCCTACTTCTCCTCGTACTCGACGTCCTGGGTGGCGCACGCCGAGCGGTTCGTGGCCGAGGCGGTGCACCGGCTGGACCTCGGTCCGGAGTCGTTCGTCGTCGAGGTGGCCAGCAACGACGGCTACCTGCTGCAGCACGTGGTGGACCGAGGCATCCGCTGCCTGGGCATAGAGCCGGCGCGCAACGTGGCGCTGGCCGCCGTCGAGCGCGGGGTGCCCACCCGCACCGAGTTCCTCGGCCCCGAGGTCGGCGCCCGGATCAGGGCCGAGCGCGGGCCGGCCGACCTGGTGGTGGCCAACAACGTCTACGCGCACGTGCCCGACCTGGTCGGCTTCACCGAGGGGCTGCGCGCGCTCGTCGCCGACGACGGCTGGGTGACCGTCGAGGTGGCGCACCTGCTCGCGCTGGTCCGGGGCACCCAGTTCGACACGATCTACCACGAGCACTTCCAGTACTTCTCGCTGCACACGGCCCGCCAGGCGCTGGCCTGCGCCGGGCTGGCCGTGCTCGACGTGCAGCGGCTGGACACCCACGGCGGCTCGCTCCGGCTGTGGGCCCGGCCGGTGGAGCTCGGCGGCACGCCGTCGCCGGCCGTCGCCGAGCTGCTCGCCGAGGAGCGCGCGGCCGGCCTGAACAGCGTGGACGGCCACCGGGACTTCGCGCCCGCGGTCGCCGAGGTGCGCACCGACCTGCTCCGTTTCCTGATGGACGCGGCGGCGTGGGGGGCCACCGTGGTCGGCTACGGGGCGCCGGGCAAGGGCAACACGCTGCTCAACTACTGCGGTATCCGGCCCGACCTGCTCGCGTACACGGTGGACCGCAACCCGTACAAGCACGGCCGGTTCACCCCGGGCACCCGGATCCCGATCCACGCCCCGGAGCGGATCCAGATCGACCGCCCGGACTACGTGCTGGTGCTGCCCTGGAACCTGCGTACCGAGCTCGTCGAGCAGCTGGCCTACATCGGCGAGTGGGGCGGCCGGCTCGTGTTCCCGATCCCCCGGCTCGAGGTGGTCACACCGTGAAGGTCGTGTTGTTCTGCGGCGGCTACGGGATGCGGATGCGGGACGGCACCACGGACCTGCCCAAACCCATGCACATGGTCGGACCCCGGCCGCTGCTGTGGCACGTGATGCGCTACTACGCCCACTTCGGCCACACCGAGTTCATCCTCTGCCTCGGCTACGGGGCGCACCACATCAAGGAGTTCTTCCTCAACTACGAGGAGACGACCAGCAACGACTTCGTGCTGCGCGGCGGCCGGGTCGAGCTGCTGTCCAGCGACATCGCCGACTGGACGATCACGTTCGTGAACACCGGGCTGGACTCGCCGATCGGGGAGCGGCTGCGCCGGGTGCGGCACCTGGTGGAGGGCGAGGAGATGTTCCTGGCCAACTATGCCGACGTGCTCACCGACCTGCCGCTGGACGCGATGGTCGCGCGGTTCCGGGCCGGCGACGCGGCGGCGGCCCTGCTCGCCGTGCCGCCGCAGCCGGCGTTCCACTGCGTCGAGCTCGGCCCGGACGGCTCGGTCACCGGGATCAGCGCGCTGCGGGACCTCCCACTGTGGGAGAACGGCGGCTACTTCGTGCTCCGCCCGGAGATCTTCGACCACCTGCCGCCGGGTGGTGACCTGGTCAGCGACGCGTGTACGGCGCTGGCCAAGGAGGGCCGCATGCTCGCGTACCCCTACCAGGGCTGGTGGCAGCCGGCGGACACGGCGAAGGAACGGCACGCGCTGGAGCTCGCCTACCACGCCGGCACCCGGCCGTGGGCGCTCTGGGACCGGCTGGGGGAGACCGGGCCGGGCGCGGTGCCGCCGACCGCCGAGCCGGTGCTGCAACGGTGATGCTGAGCCTGCGCCCGGAGCGGCTGGGGGAGCTGGTGCTGGTCGGCGCGCACTGCGACGACATCGCCATCGGGGCCGGCGGCAGCCTGCTGCAGCTGTGCCGCGCGTACCCGGGGCTGCGGGTGACCGCGCTGGTGTTCAGCGGTGCCGGCACGCCGAGGGAGGCCGAGGAGCGCGCCGCGCTGGCCGCGCTGTGCCCCGGGGCCGAGCTGCGGGTCTCGGTGCTCGGGCTGACCGACAGCCGGCTGCCGGGCCACTGGCGGGAGGTCAAGGAGGCGCTGCACGGGCTGCGCGGGGCGACCGAGCCGGACGTGGTGCTGGCGCCGGCGCCGCGCGACGCGCACCAGGACCACCGGCTGCTCGCCGAGCTGGTGCCGACCGCCTTCCGTGACCACCTGACCCTGGGCTACGAGATCCTCAAGTGGGAGGGCGACCTGGCCCAACCGGGGGTCTACCTGCCGCTGACCGAGGCGTCGCTGCGGGCCAAGGTCGCCGCCCTGACCACGCACTACGCCTCGCAGCGGGACCGTCCGTGGTTCGACGCGGAGGCGTTCACCGGGCTGGCCAGGATCCGTGGCGTGCAGTGCCAGGCCCGCTACGCCGAGGCCTTCCACCTGGACAAGCTGGTCATCGCGGCCGGTCCTGCCGGGTCGTCGAGAACCGCGCCGCCCGCGCGGTCGGCGGCGCTCAGGGTGGGGAACTAACCGTGCGCGTCCTGCTGACCGGCCACCAGGGCTATCTGGGCACCGTGCTCGCGCCGGTCCTCACGTCGGCCGGGCACCGGGTGACGGGCCTGGACTCCGGGCTGTTCGCCGACTGCGTGCTCGGTCCGGCGCCGCCCGACCCGCCCGGGCTCGCGGTGGACGTGCGCGATGTGACCGCCGACCAGCTGGCCGGGTTCGACGCCGTGGTGCACCTAGCCGCGCTGTCGAACGACCCGCTCGGCGCGCTGGCCCCCGAGCTCACCCACGAGATCAACCACCGCGCGTCCACCCGGTTGGCCCGCCTGGCGAAGGAGGCCGGGGTCGGCCGGTTCCTCTACGCGTCGACCTGTGCCGTGTACGGCAGCCAGGGCGGGGACGAGCTGGTCGGCGAGGAGGCGCCGCTCAAGCCGGTGACGCCGTACGCGGTGTCCAAGGTCCGCGTCGAGGACGACCTGTGGCAGCTGGCCGACGCGGCGTTCAGCCCGACCGCGCTGCGCAACGCCACCGCCTTCGGCTTCTCCCCCCGGCTGCGCGCCGACATCGTGCTGAACAACCTCGTCGGCCACGCGCTACTGACCGGTGTCGTGCGGGTGCTCTCCGACGGAACCCCGTGGCGGCCGCTGGTGCACGCCGCCGACATCGCGGCCGCCGTGCTGGCGGTGCTCGAGGCGCCCCGGTCCGCGGTGCACGGCCAGGCCTTCAACGTGGGGACCGAGGCCAACAACCGGACAGTCGCGCAGCTCGCCGCCTCGGTCGCCGCCGAGGTGCCGGGGTCCGAGGTGGTCATCACGGGTGAGGCCGGCCCGGACCCCCGGTCGTACCGGGTGGACTTCAGTCGGCTGCGCACCGCCGTGCCGGCCTTCGCCGCGCGCTGGAGCATCCCGGCCGGCGCGGCCGAGCTGGCCGCCGCCTACCGCGCGCACGGGCTGACCGGGCACGACTTCGACACGCGGTTCACCCGGCTGGCCCGGTTGGCGCGGCGGCGGGAGCTCGGCGCGGTCGGTCCGGACCTGCGCCCGTCGAGCGGCCTGCTCGAGCGGGAGTCCGTGTGACGGCGCCAGCGCACCCGGCGCCGGCTCTACAGGCGAGCGCGGGCCTCGAGCCAGCTGCCCGCCGCGAGGTCCCGTGCGCTGATCGCGGTCACCGGCAGGGGCCACTGGATGCCCAGATCGGGGTCGTCGTACCGAACCTGCAGGTCGTCGGCCGGTTGGTGCTCGGAGTCGATCCGGTAGCAGACGTCGGCGAGCTCGGTCAGCGCCTGGAAGCCGTGCAGCAGCCCGGCCGGCACGAACAGGTGGTCGAACGTCTCGTCGTCCAGCCGGAACACCTCGTGCCGGCCGAACCGGGGGGACTCCGGCCGCGCGTCGACCAGCACGTCGTGCACGGCCCCGTGCGCGCAGCGGACCAGCTTCGCCTCACCCACGCCGGCCCGGCCGTGCAGCCCGCGCACGGTGCCCTGGCGGGAGCGCGACTGGCTGTCCTGCAGGAACTCGGGCAGCCCGTGCTCGCGGGCCAGCGCCAGCTCGAAGGTGCGCGTGAACAGGCCCCGGTCGTCGCGGTGGGGCTCCGGCCGGAACACCAGTACGCCGGGCAGCGTCGAGCGAAGCACCTGCACGGGGTCATTGTGGCAGGGCGCGCGCCGGACCGGTCGACAGTTGGCGAAGGATCGCGATGCTGACCCCGCGCTGCCGTTTCTGCGGGTCCACCAGCGGCGACATCGTGCTGGACCTGGGCCCGCAGCCGGCCTCGGAGTACTTTCCGGCGCTCGCCGATCCCGGCCCGGACCCGGTGGCACCGCTGCGTATGTGGCTCTGCGCCGACTGCCGGCTCGCCCAGCTGGCCGACCGGGTCCGGCTGCCGGAGGACCCGGTCGGCCTGGAACCGTCGGCGCTGGCCGCCCAGCGCGCCGCCGCCCTCGACTGGCTCGTCGAGCGGGGTTCGCTCCGTCCCGGCGACCGGGTGGCCGAGTTCGGCAGCCCGCACGGCGGCTCCTTCGCCGGGCCGCTGACCGGGCACGGGATGGTGCTCGCCGGCCACGACGAACCCGCCGATGTCGTGCTGGACGGCTGCTTCGGGCTGATGCACGCCGCCGATCAGGGTGCCGCGCTGCGCCGGCGGGTGGCGAGGTTGCGCCCCGGTGGGCGGCTGGTGCTGCAGTTCCACTCGCTGGCCGCCGTGCTGCGCGGCGAGCAGTGGAACGTACTGCGGCACGGGCACGTCGGCTACTACTCGACGCCGGGGCTGGTCGGCCTGCTCGGCCGGCTCGGGCTCACCGCGATCGGCGCCCGCTGGTTCCCGCTGTACGGCGGCACGGTGTGTCTGGTCGCGACGGGCGCCCCGGACTCGGCTCCGGTGGGCGGTCGGGCGGCCGTCGAGCTGGCCGGTGTGCTCCGGCGGGAGCGCGCGGCCGGGGTGTACGACGTGGCCGCGCTGCGCGGGTTGCAGGCCGCGGTCGGTCGCACCGCCGGCGAGCTGCGGGCCTTTGTACTGGCCGAACGCGCCCGCGGGGCCCGGGTCTACGGCTACGGCGCGGCGTCCCGGGCGGTCGCGCTGCTCAACCTCGCGGGCCTGCACGAGGGGGAGCTGCTCGGGATCGCCGACGCCGCGCCCGCGAAGCAGGGCTGTCGGATGCCGGGCACCCGCATCCCGGTGATCTCACCGGCCGAGCTCGTGGACCGGGCCCCGGACGTCGTGCTCGTGTTCGTGCCCGAGCTGCTGGCCCAGGCACGAGCGGCACTGCCGCGCATCGAGCTCGCCGGCGGGCGGTGGGTCGACGCAGCCGCCGCCCGGCTCGGCAGTCCGCACCGGACCGACGCCGTCGCGCCACGCGCGGCGGCGGTGAACTGAGGGAGAACCGAGGCGATGAACGCGCTACCGCGCAAGCTCCAGGCCCAGCAGGGCCCGGTGTGGATCTATAACCCGCTGCCCGAGGCGCTGCACCACTACGAGGAGTCGCTGTTCGACGTGCTGGCCGCGGCCGGCATCACGGCCCGCTCGGCGGACGCGCCGTCGGTCGAGGTGCTCGGGGCCTCGAAGTGGGGCCGGGCGCGGGCGGCGCTGGCCGAGCTGGGGGCACACGCCCAGAGCGGCAGGGAGAACGGCCACCTGATCGTCTGCTGGCCGACCTATGGGCTGCTCGAGCCCGCGCTCTGGCTGCCGACCTGGCGCGGCTCGACCGTATCGATCGTGGTCCACGACCCGAGCCCGCTCCGCCGGCAGCTCGGCATGGGCCGGTTCGCCGCCGCCCTGGGTGGCCGGGCCGCGCGCGCCCCGCACCTGCGGGTGGTCGCGCACTCCGAGGTGGCCGCGCAGCGGCTGCGGGCGATCGGCTGGGGCGAGCCCGCGCTGCTGCCGCACCCGCTGTTCCGCGCCAGGGCCCGCGCCCTGCCGGCCTCGGGGGAGCCGGGCACCGTGCTGGTCTGCGGCCAGTTCAAGCCGGCCCGCAACCTCGCGCTGCTCACCGAGCTGGCCCCGCTGCTGCGCGGCCGGGGCTACCGGACGGTGATCGCCGGGCGGGGCTGGCCGACGGTGCCGGGCTGGGACGTGGTCGACGGGTTCCTCAGCGAGGCCGAGCTGGACCTGCGGATCGGCCAGGCCGCGGCCGTGCTGATCCCGTACAACCGCTTCTACCAGAGCGGGATCGCGGTGCGGGCGGTCGAGCTCGGTGTGCCGGTGGTCGGCCCGGACCACCCGTTCCTGGCCGGCCTGTTCGGCCCGACCTGGCCCGGCCTGGTCGGTGGCGATGAGCCGGGCGACTGGGGAGATGCGGTGGACGCGGTGGCCGGCGAGTCCGACCGGATGGTCGTCGCCGCCGCTGACAGCCGCGACCGGTGCGAGCAGGCCTGGGCCGGCTACTTCGGCCTCGTCCCGCTGCCCGCCCCGGGCCGTTGACCGTCCGCACTGTCGTGCTAACCGCCGTGCTCACTGTCGAGCTAACCGCCGAGCCGGAGCCCACCGGCCAGTGCCCCCACTGGCCGGTGCGCCCGCCTCACAGGTAGTTGGCCACCCAGCCGACCGCGAGCGCGGCCAGCGCCCCGGCCAGCACCAGGCTCATCAGCCGGTCCCGCAGTGGCCAGAGCAGCAGCATCGCCGAGGCCCCGTCCAGTGCGGCGTAGGCGCAGAGCAGCACGGCCAGCGCGAACCCGGGCCCGGTCGAGGAGACGATCGCCAGCGCCACCACGACGATGATCACGGTCATGGTCCGGGCCGTCGCGTGCGGCGCGAGGAACCGGTAGGACATCCGGGTCGCCACCGCCGACGCCGAGGACGTAATCAGCCAGATCGCAATGATGACGGCCGGCGCGAACAGTTCCGGACGCACAATGCGGGTGCCGGCGGCAAGAACGACCCCGCCGGCCGCGACAACGACGACGACAATCCGGAGGAACCGCCGGGCGCCCTCCGGGGAGACAGTTTTCTGGTGGATCAGCAAGGGCATGGACGCGTTCACGAAAGTTGCCGAGACCGACCCGACGATCTTGTAGCCGATATTCAGCAGGGTGACGGTCGACGGCGGTAGCAGTACGGCCAGTGACTGGAGGAATGTCTGGCCGATGAATTGCAGCGACGCCAGGCTGAGAAACCAGAAAGGACCGCCCGGCGAGGACGACTCCTCGGGGGCGGACTCGAGTACCGAGTCACCGATCCGCAGCCGCCGCTGGACGGCGAGCAGGCCCAGGTTCCCGACCACGAGCGCGCCGGTCATCGCGGTCATCGCGAGCGCCGGCGCGGGCCACGGGTAGATCAGCACGACGAGGGCGAGCACGTTGGCCGGCAGCGCGACACCGGAGATCCAGAAGGCGTTCCCGGACGCCTCGGCGGCCACCGCCCGGTACCACAGCAAGGCTTGGACCAGCGCGTTCGCGGCGCTCAGTAGTGCAACGCCGAGCAGGCTCACGCCCAGCCGGCCGTGCAAACCGAGCCACCCCGAGCCGCCGGCCACGAACACGATGCTGGCCAACGGCGTGATCCATCTGATCCGGGCCAGCCCGCGCCGGGACATCTTGTGCCGGTTCAGCAGGGCCGGGTACATCATCCCCACGACGATGCACGAGATCGGCACCATGCCGAGGTTGAAGAGATAGAAGTAGGCGTCGGTCGCCTCGTTCGTTCCGGCTCGCAATATCATCAGCGCGAGCTGGCCGAGGCCGATTATTTGTGAAGCCAGTGATATAGCGGGCGCGCGGAGCGCGGTCCGGGACGTCACGGCAGACCGGGTGATGGTTTGTCTCGTAAAAATTGACGAACCTCCGAATCGTCGCTCCAGCGGCCATTGGCGTTGCCGTTGAAGATAGTAAGGTATGCGACGTGCCTGAACCGATAGTGAGTGTGGTCCTGCCCACTCATAATAGGCCGGTATGGCTCGCCGAGGCTATACGAAGTGTTCTTGCCGGCGATTTCACCGACTTCGAGGTGGTGGTCTCCAACAACGGCGAGCCGGCACACACCCGCGAGCTGTCGCGAGTGATCACCGACCCCCGCGTGCGCTGGCTGGAGCAGGAGCCGGCCACCGGCATGCTGAGCAACTTCGTGGCGGCGCTCGGCGAGGCGCGCGGCCGCTACGTCGCGGTGCTGCACGACGACGACCGGTGGGCGCCGGGGCTGCTGGCCGCCCTGGTGCCGCCGCTGGAGCGCCGCCAGGACGCGGTGCTCAGCTTCGTCGACCACTACATGGTGGACGCGCAGGGGCGGGTCGACCGGACGTCGACCGAGCGCAGCTCCCGGCAGTGGGGCCGGGCCGGCCTGGCGCAGGGCTACCACCAGCCGTTCTTCGAGCTGGCGGCCCGGCAGTCGGTGGCGATCACCGGCTGCGTGTTCCGGCGCGCCGCCCTGCCGCCCGCGCTGCTGCCGCCCAGCGTCGGTTCCTTCTTCGACATCTGGCTCTGTTACCAGCTGGCCTGCACCGGCGGCGCCGCCTACTACCACGACGAGCGGTTGCTCTACTACCGCTGGCACGCCGGCTCGGCCAGCTCCACGCGCGGCCTCGAACCGGCCCGCAGCGCCATCGCCGGCCGGCTGCGGATGCTCGACGACCTGCGCATGCGGGACTACTCCGGTGTGCTGCGCGAGCGGCTGGCCCGGGACCACCTCACGGCCGGCGCCGAGCTGCTGCGCCGAGGCTCCCGCCGGCGGGCCAGGTCGCACCTGGCGACGTCGGCGCGGATGCACCCGAGCTGGAAGGCGGCGGCCGGGCTGGCCGCGAGCTGGCTCGCCCCGACCGCACTACTCGACCGGCTGTAGGGCAAGAGCCATGCCGCATGACGCGGGTGACAAACAAGGAGTACGGGTGCGAACACTGCGCGTAGTCCCCGAGGTGCGAAGTTCCGACTTCGAACGGTCCCGGCCGTCACCGGACCGAACGGTGATCTTCACGTCTCGGATCGCCGACCTCGACGAGAGCTCCGTCTGGCCGACCTCCCGCCAGGTACCCCGCTCGGTCGCCTGGACCTGGGCCTTCCGTGGCAGCTGGGAGGTCGTGGAGCTGCCCGAGCCGCTGTGGCTGCGCGCCCTGCCGCTGACCGTGTCCGTCGGGCTCGCCGTCCGGTTCGTCGACCTGCTGCGCCGGCGCCGGACGCGGGTCGTCACCTACGCAATGGAGAACAACGACCCGAGGGCGCTGCTGCGTGGCATCCCCCGGTCGCTGCACCCTGCTGTGTTCGGGGTGCTGCGCTGGCTCGGCGAGCTGATCTACGACCGGATCGCGTTCGCCAGCACGGCGGCCAGCGAGTGCTACCGGGACTCGCGTGTGCTGCCGACCGGGTGCGCCACCGCGCTGTTCGAGGACCTGCCCGAGGCCTGCCGCGAGCACACCCACCTGGAGCGGGCGCGGCGGATGTCATTCATCGGCGCGCTGGAACCCCGCAAGGGACTGCCCGACCTGCTGACGGCGTGGCGCGAGTCCGGCCTGGCCTCGGCCGGCTGGGAGCTGGTGGTCGCGGGCACCGGGCCGATGGTCGGGCAGGTGGCCGAGGCCGCCGAGGCGGACCAGTCGATCGTCGCGCTCGGCCGGATCGACCGGGCGGACGTGCACAAGCTGCTGTCCACCACGGCGGTCGTGGTGCTGCCGTCCCGGCGGGAGGGCCGCTGGCGGGAGCAGATCGGGCTGTCGATCGTCGAGGGCCTGGCCCACGGCTGCCACATCGTCGCCACCCCGGACACCGGGTTGGTCGACTGGCTGCACCGGAACGGGCACACCACGTTGCCGGACGGCTTCAGCACCGCCGACCTCGGGCGGGCGCTCCGGGAGGCGGCCGGCACCCGGCTGTCCCCGGAGTCGGTGTGGGACGCGCTGCCACCGGTGGGGGGCCGGTTGGCGGCGGAGGACTGGATGTGTGACGAAACGCTGGTACGACTGGGGGACGGCTGATGCGCATTCACATTCTCGGTACGCGGGGATTCCCGAGTACCTACGGCGGCTTCGAGACGCTGATCCGGCACCTCGCGCCGGACCTGGTGCGCCGGGGCCACGAGGTGACGGTGTTCGACCGGGAGCCGGCCAGCTCGGCCGGCGCCCGGGTACGGATGATCGACGGGGTGCGGGTCTACTCCAGCCCCGGGCTGAGCGGCACCACGTCCTCCACCCTGAGCCACGGCCTGACCAGCAGCGTGATCACCGCACGGGAGAAGCCGCACGTGGCGCTGGTGATGAACGTGGCGAACGGCTTCTTCCTGCCGGCGCTGCGGGCCAGGAACGTGCCGGTGGTGCTGAACGTTGACGGCATCGAGTGGGAGCGCGACAAGTGGAGCCCGCTGGGCAAGCGGGTGTTCAAGGCGGCGGCCAGGGCGACCGCGCGCTGGGCCGACTACCTGATCGCGGACTCGGAGGCGATCTCGGCGCGCTGGCTCACCGAGTTCGACCGGGAGAGCGTGTTCGTGCCCTACGGCGGCGACCTGCCCGGCGGCCCGCCCGGCACCGAGCGCGTGGAGCAGCTCGGCCTGACCCCCGGTGGCTACGCGCTGATCGTGGCGCGGCTGGTGCCGGAGAACAACGTCGCCACGATGCTGGACGCGGCCAAGCGCACCGGCGCCCCGGTGGTCGTGGTCGGCTCGGCGGGCGGCAACGAGCTGGAGCAGCAGATCCGGGCCCAGCACAACCCGCCGCTGGTGCACGCGCTCGGCCACGTCTCCGACCAGGAGCTGCTGTCCGCGCTGTGGGCGCACTGCGGGGTCTACCTGCACGGGCACTCGGTGGGCGGCACCAACCCGGCGCTGGTCCAGGCGATGGGCCTCGGCGCCCCGGTGCTCGCGCTGCACACCCAGTTCAACCGCGAGGTGCTGGCCAGCGAGGACATGGTGGTACCGCTGGACCCCGAGGTGATCGCCCGGCGCGCGGTCGCGCTGCTGCGCTCGCCCCAGCTGCGGGCCGACGCGGCCAACTGGGGGCGTCGCCGCGTCGCCGAGGTCTACAACTGGGGCGCGGTCTGCGAGGGCTACGAGACGGTGCTGCTCAAGGCGGCCCGCAGCGAGGCCGGGATCGCGGTCAACGGCTGATCCCCGGTAGCTGTCGTGGCGCGCCGGGGCAGGGCTCCCGGCGCGCCCCGGACAAGGGGCGGAACAGGGGTCAGGGCAGCGGCGGCGGGGGGCAGCCTCGGCGCTGGCCGGCCAGTCGGCGCAGCGCGCCGGCCACATCCACCTTGCCCGCCCCGGCCAGCACGGTGAACGTGGAGCCGACGTCGGTGCGCCGGGCGCTGACCCAGCCGCTGGCCTGCTCGATGGTCTGCGGGTCGCCGACCTTGAGCCGGCCGTCCGGCCGCTGCAGGATCAGGTTGCCGCTGCACTTCAGACCCGGCGTCGGCGCGCTGGAGTAGCGGTAGGCCACGCTCGCGTCGTAGAAGGTGTTGTTGCGCACCGTGATGTCGGCCGGCAGGTCCCAGCCGTAGGTGAGCAGGTGCACCGACCGGCCCGGGTCCGGCCGCACCGCCTCGGACCACACGTACCCGGCGTACAGGCACGTATTGCACTCGACCAGGCAGTTCACGAACCCCCGGCCCGGTCCGGGCGTACCGGCCGACCAGAACTCGAGGGACTGGTTGCACGAGTAGACGAGGTTGTTGCGGAAGGTCAGGTTCCGCCAGCCGCCGGTCTGCGAGGTCGGACCGCCCTGCGCGGTCAGCGCCACGTCATAGATGTCGTGCAGGATGTTGCGCTCGACGCGGATGTCCGCCGAGTCGATCCACGCCTCGACGCCGTTGCCGTAGCGGGTGGTGTCCTTCAGTACCGCGCCACCCAGCTCGGCGAGCTCGTTGTCCTCGATCAGCACCCGACTCACCGCGCCCTGGATGCCGTGCCCGCCACTGCCTTCCAGCCGCAGGCCGGCGATGCGCACCGAGTGGCCGAGCGCGACGGCGTGCCCGTCGCAGGCGGCCCGGACGTCCTTGGCCAGCGTCGTCGGGTCGGCACTCGACCAGACCCGCAGCGCGCCCGGGGTGCACTGGAAGTCCCACTGCGCTCGCAGGTCCTCCGGCCGGAAGACCCGCCGGCCGTGCACCACGCCGTCGACCCGCAGGAAGCCGATGTTGTCCGCGCCGCCCTGGGCGCCGTCGTAGCCCCGCTCCGGGCCGGCGCCGGGGCGCGGGGTGAGGTCGGCCGTCCAGACGTTCGGGCCGGTGCGCCGCCAGCCGGCCGGGTCGTTGAGCAGCGTGTAGCTGCTGAGCACCGGCCGCCGGCCCGGGCCCGCCGAGGGATAGGCGCCGAAGGTGAGCAGGCCGCCGGTCTTCGGCCGCCCGCCCGGGATGCGGAGCTTGCCGAAGAACGTCTGGCCGCGTTCGAACAGCACGCTGTCGAAGCGCCCGACGCCGCCGTTCGCGAGCTGCGCGTTGACGTGGCCGACGGTCCGCCACGGGGTGCTCGGGCTCAGCCCGGAGGCCCGGTCGTCACCGGCCGGGGAGACGTAGAAGGCCCGGCCGGCCAGCCCCGGTGGCACCGCGAACGGGTCAGGACCGGGGTCCGGTGCCGCGCCGGCGGGGTCCGTGCCGGCCGGGGCCGCGCCGGGCACGGTCGATGAGCAGCCCAGCAGGATCGGGGCCGGGGCCAGCGCGAGGAGCGTGAGCAGCTGGCGTCGCCCCAAAGACGGCCCGTTCGTCACCGAGCTGTTCCCCCTCACTCACGGTTACCCCGTTTGGAGCGTAACCGCCGGCCCGCCCCTCGCGGGCGGTCAACTTTTGACGCTCGCGCGGCAGCGTTGGCGGCGCCCGGTGATGATCACCGCGCGCCGCGCGCACCACGGTGGCCGCCGATGCGGAATACTGCCGTGTGCCTCTTTGGGCAGTGATCCTGCTGACGGTGCTCGGGTGGACGGTCTTGGCGGTGCTGGTGGGTCTCGGGCTCGGGGCGGTCATCCGGCGGCGGGACCGACAACGGGTCCATGAGGCGCGCCAGGAACCGCCGCTCACGGGCAGCTCAGCGCCGCCGGTCGAGCCGGGTTCGGAGAACTGAGCGGCGCCCGGTCCGGTAGCGATGTTTCGCTCTCGTTACCACAGACTGGGGTGGAAAGGCATGGATAGGGGTACCGGCGCGTCGCCAACATTGACGGTCCGGTATTTCCGCAACGGAATACTTCGTCGTCCTGACCGTGCGTATTCGCCTGTAGGGGTCCGTACCCCGGTCGAGGACACTCTTACCCCAGGTGTTGAACCTTACAGCCACTCGTTTGGATCGTTTCTTGATTGATCGATGACACCATTGCTACTCTCGGGCGAGCGAAGCTACACCCGAAAGGGGTAACTGGCCGGGTCGGCTCGGGGGAGTCGTGGGCACTCGGATCGAATGGTCGCTGCGGTCCGGGCGCGAGGGGACACGGGGGAGTTGCACATGCGCTCGCTGCCGCTTAATGGCGCCGCAATGCTGGTAGGAAGGGCCGCACCGGGTGGTGTGGCACCGCGAATTGCACGAGAAATCGCCGTCGCTGTAGCCGCAATTGCAGTAGTTGTCGTGGTGACTCGGCTGGCCGCCGTACTGGAGGCCATTTCGATCGACCACGCCGCGCTGCTGCTGTCGGTGACCGCCTCGGCGTTCGCCGCGATGGCGGCGATTCTGGCCGCGCTGGCCGGTCGCTTGACACGCGACCACCAGTTGACCTGGCTGAGCTCGACACTTGCCTTCTACAGCGTGGTAGATGTGCCGGCGACGACCACCAGCTGGCTGGCCGCGCCGGTCAACCCGGTGGTCAACGCGTCCCGGATGGCGGCCTGCGCGGTCGCCATCGGTCTGCTCTGTGCCTCGATCCGGCCGCCGGTCAAACGTTGGCCGAGCGGGCGCTGGGCCGGGGCCGCGATCGGTCTGCTGCTGACCCTGGGAGCGGGCTGGGTCGCCCGGTTCTCCCCGGAGACGGCGCAGTTGGTCAGCTCGTCGGTGCCGCTGCGGCTGTCGCTGTCGGTAATCGGGGTGGCGGCCGGCGGCTGGCTCGCGGTGGTCGGCTGGCGGCGCGGGGGTACCGCGCTGGGCCGGGTGGGCCTCGGCTTCACCGTGATGGGGTTGGCCCACGTGGACCGGCTGGCCGCCGACCTGGGCTGGTACGCCGATCCGGGGCTGACCTTCGGCACGGTCCGGCTGCTGGGCGTGGTGCTGGTGCTGATCGGCATGACGCAGCTCGCCTACGGCATGCTGCGCGCCGTCGACGAGCGCCACTCCGACCACGAGGAACAGCTGCGCCTGGCCCAGCAGAACCTGGACCGGGTGGCCGAGCGCGACCACGAGCTGCGCAACGGGCTGGCCGGGCTGGCCGGTGCCACCGACGCGCTCGCCGGGCTGCCCATCGAGGAGAAGGACGCGTTGCGCTCGGCCGTCGCCTCCGAGCTGGCACGGCTGGGGGCGCTGCTGGGTGGCGCGAGCCGGCCGTCGGAGCACGTCGAGGCGTACCGGGTCCGCCAGGTGCTGCGCGACGTCGTGCTGCTCTGGCGTACCACCGGCATGGAGATCCGGCTGGACGCCGACCCCGGACTGTGGGCGAAGGGCGCCCCGGACACCCTGGCCCAGGTGGCCACGAACGTGGTGGCCAACTGCGCCCGGCACGCCGCCGGCAGCCCGGTCCGGATCCAGGCGTTCCGCTGTGGCGCCTCGGTGCGGGTCCGGATCTCGGACTGCGGGCCCGGTCTCCACTCCGGCGCCGAGAACGTGGTGTTCGACCGGCGGGTCCGCGACCGCGCCGCCGGCGGTGAGGGCCTCGGCCTCTACATCTGCCGGAAGCTGCTGGCCTCGGACGGCGGCACGATCCGGATGCTGCCGGCCCAGCCGGGTCGGCCGGGCTGCACGGTCGTGGTCGAGGTGCCAGCCGGTGGTTTGGTGTCGCGGCCAGCACGGTCGGCCGTGTCCAGTGGCGTCTGAGATGAGTCATGCCCAGGCCGCCCCCGGTGTCGCCCGGGGGTACCCGATCCTGGTCATCGATGACCACGAGCTGTTCAGCACCACGCTGCGGATGGCGCTGTGCGGTCAGGGCTTCGACGCCCACCAGCTCCCGGTGACCAGCATCGCCCACCTTCGGATGCGGATCAGCAAGCTGCGGCCCGGGCTCGCGGTGCTCGACCTGGACCTCGGGCAGGACCCGGACGGCCGGTGGATGAACGGCGTCGAGCTGGTCGAGGTGCTGTGTGCCAACGGCTGGAAGGTGCTGGTGGTCAGCGGCAGCGTGGACACCCCGGGCGTGGCGGCCGCGATCGCCGCCGGCGCGCTCGGCTCGGTGGCCAAGTCGGCGTCGTTCCACGGCCTGCTCGACGTGGTGCTCACCGCGGCGGCCGGCGACCCGGTGATGAGTGAGGCCGAACACCAGGACTGGCTGACCCGGCACGCCAGCTACCAGGCGCGCGAGCGCGAGCTGTCCCGGCGGCTCGGGCGGCTGAGCACCCGGGAGCGTGAGGTGCTGCTGCTGCTGGCCAGGGGACGGCGGGCGGCGGAGATCGCCGAGTTCTTCGTGGTCTCGATGACAACCGTGCGCACGCACATCCGGTCCATGCTGGCCAAGCTCGAGGTCAACTCTCAGCTCGAGGCGGTCGCCCTGGTCCGGGAGGTACCGCAGTGGTAGATCTTGGACGTGACTGAGCCGCACGAGCTGACCGCGTTGGAACAAGCCGCCGCCCTGCGCGGGGGTGAGCTCGGTGCGGTGGAGCTGGTCGAGCACGCGCTGCGCCGGGTCGAGCGGTGGGACCCGGCGCTCGCCGCGTTCGTCACACTCACGCCGGAGCGGGCGCTGGACGCGGCCCGGGCGGCGGAGAAGCTGCTCGCTTCCGCTGGTGGCGCCTCGGCGGCGGGGGAGCTGCCGGCGCTGCTCGGCGTGCCGACGGCGATCAAGGACCTGGCCGTGACGGCCGGGGTGCGCACCACGTTCGGTTCGCCGGTGTACGCCGGCTACGTGCCGGACACCGACGACGACGCCGCCCGGCTGCTGGCCGCCGCCGGCACGATCAGCCTCGGCAAGACCGCCGTGCCGGAGTTCGGGCTGCCGCCCTACACCGAGCCGGCGGGGCGGCCGCCGACCGTGACGCCCTGGGACACGGGCCGGCTGGCCGGTGGCTCGTCCGGCGGGGCGGGCGCGGCGGTGGCGGGTGGGCTGATCCCGTTCGCGCACGGCACCGACGGCGGCGGCTCGATCCGCATCCCGGCCTCGGTGTGCGGCCTGGTCGGGCTGAAGACCAGCCGCGGCCTGGTGTCCCGCGGCCCGACCGGGGGTGACCCGCTCGGGCTCTCGGTGTCCGGCCCGCTGGCGCGCACGGTGTCCGACGCCGCCGCGATGCTGGACGCGCTGGCCGTACCGGTACCGGGCGAGCCGTTCGGGTCACCGTTCTCCGGGGCCTTCCTGGACGCCGCGCGCCGGGCCGCGCCGGGGCGGCTGCGCATCGGCCGCTACTCCCAGCCGATGCTGCCCGACCTCACCGTGGACCCGGCCTGCCTGGCCGCCTACGAGTCGACCAGCCGGCTGCTAGTCGAGCTGGGGCACGACGTGGTCGACGTGGACCCGGGGTTCGACCCGGAGTTCGTCGAGGTGTTCGAGACGCTCTGGGCGGTGCTCGCGCACGGCCACCCGGTGCCGCCGGAGGCCGAGCCGCTGCTGCGCCCGCTGACCCGGTGGTGGCGGGCGCGGGGTGCGGTGGTCAGCGGCCCGGAGTTCATGCTGGCGGCCCAGGCGGCGCAGAACCTGTCCCGGCGGGTGATCACCGGGCACCTGCGGGTCGACGTCACGCTGACCCCGACGCTGGCTCAGCTGCCGCGCCCGGTCGGCTGGTTCACCGACGGCGGGGACCCGGCGCACGACCCCGCCGACGACTACGCCCGCCAGCAGGCGTTCACCCCGTACACGGCGATCTACAACATCACCGGCCAGCCCGCGCTGAGCCTGCCGCTGGGCTGGACGGAGCCGACGCCCGACCAGCCGGTCCTGCCGGTCGGGGTGCAGCTGGTCGGCGCGCCCGGGGCGGACGGCCTGCTGCTGGAACTGGGCGCGCAGCTCGAGGCGGCTGCCCCCTGGGCGCACCGCCGCCCGCCCACCTGGTAGCGCCCGCCCACGGGCCCTCGTGGTCCCGGCGAGCCCAACCGCACCGGCCTCGAATTCATGATCAAAGGCCGCTGTGGTTGAACTCGGCGACATAGCCAGGGTTGCGGATGTCCTCGGCGCCGCCCCTCGGCAGACTGACCGGGTGATCGGTGAGCGCGGGAACGGCGTGGCCTCGTGAGCACGCGCGGTCGGAACGAGATGTACGGCATCACGGCGATCTGTTGGGCACTCGGGGCGTGGTACACGTGCCGCGGCTACCTGGGCGGAGCGCGCGCGACCCGCCCAGGTCCCCTCGCCCGCCTGCTCTACGCGCCCGAAGCGTGCCCCCGAGGTCCGGACCATGAAGCCCCGCCGCGGCCGAGCGCGTTCGTCCCGCGGCAGCGGGGCGCCTGAGCCCAGCCCGACCACTCCGCCGTCGCGGGGCGCCTGAGCGGACCGCCCGTTCCGCCGAGCTCAACCGCACCGGCCCCGAACCGACGGTCAAAAGCCGCCGTGGTTGAGCTCAGCGCGATCAGCCCTGCGCGATCAGCCGCCGGGCAGCACGATCCGGGTGAACAGTGCGCGGTGGTCGCTGCCGGGTAGGTCGAGGACCTGGACCGAGCTGGCGACGGGCCCGCCGCTGGTGAACACGTGGTCGATCTGCACGCCGAGCCACCGAGGCCACGCGGTCGGCCACGTGGCGACCAGTCCTTCGCCGAGAGCGGCCGCGGCGTCGGTACAGCCGGCGGTGGCGGCGCGCAGGGGTGCGTGGTCCAGGGTGGCGTTGACGTCGCCGACTACGAGGTGCGGGTTGCCGGCGCCGCCGCACCACTGCCGCAGCGTGCCCAGCTCGGAGGCCCAACCGGGCAGGTCGCGCACGGGCGCCGCGGTGTGCACGGCCACGAGCGTGAGGTCGCCGAGCCCGCCGCCGGTCAGCGTCATCCAGCGCCGCCGGGTATCGAGCTCGAGCGGGCGGCCGGTGACGTTGCCGAGCCGTGCAGCGGCGAGCACCACGATGCCGTCACTGTCCGGCTCGCCGGCGGAGGAGGTGACCCAGGAGCGATAGCCGAGGCCGGCGAGCAACGGGGTGAGCCGCCGCTGGTAGCGCTGGCCGGCCTCGGGCAGCACAACCAGGTCGGGGCGGTTGGCGCGGATCGTGGCGGCGAGCGTCGCCGGGTCGGCCCGCCCCACGAACACGTTGAATGAGAGCACCGTCAGGGAACTACCGGCGGGCGGCGGCGCGCCGGCGACCGCCCGGGGCACCACCGCACCGAGCGCCACCGCGGCGACCACCGCCGGCAGCAGCGCCACCGGCCACCAGCGCTGGCGGACCAGTACGGTGAGCGCCGAGAGCACCAGCAGGCCGGCCGCCAGCATGGGCCGGAAGGCCACCACCTGCACAAACGGCGCGTCGTCGGCCAGACCGAACAACTCCGGCCCGAGCAGCACGACCGCCACCACGCCGACCGGCAGACCGACCAGTAGCCGTCGAAGCACCCGGCGACGGGTCGACGGCCGGCTCGTCGGAGACGCGGTGACCGCCACACTCCGAGGGTAGCCGCGCGTCCTGAGCGGTCACCGCACCGTGGGATGATCGTCACCCGCACCTGGTAGCGGTCGGTCGGCCCGCGTCAACTACCCTATTGCGCTGTGAGCATCCTGCAGACCGTGCTGCTCTATGGGGCACTTCCGCTGGGCATATACCTGGTGATATCACTGCTCGCGGCCGGCCGACGGCTGGCCCGCAGGCCGAGGTACCGCCCCGGTGAGCCGTGGCGCTACCCGCCGGTCTGGTGGAGCGCCAACCCCGCGGGTGCGGGTCTGCCGGAGGCCACCGAGCACGCCGAGCCGGCGGGCGCGAGCCGAGGAGGAGCGCATGGCAGCTGGTGAGCTGACCCAGACCGACTCCGGGCGCGGGGCGCACGCCGCCCCGGAACCGGCGCACGACACACACGACACGCACGGCAGCGAGCTCGGGGTGCCCGAGGACCTGCCGCTCGGCTCAGTGGTCACGACCTCCGGCCGGGTCTCGGCCGCCATCGAGCTGGACAGCGAGCTGGACAAGGCGGAGCCCGACGCGCTGCCGTTCTCCGCGGTCCAGCTGACACGGCTGGACGAGGCGCTGACGCTGGTCAGCCGGCACACCGAGCTGAGGTTCTCGATCTACCTCGGTGACCTCGGCGAAGACTCGCACGCCGGCGCCCAGAAGCTGCACGACCAGCTCGGTGCGGCCGGCGCGGACTCGGTACTGGTCGCGGTGGACCCGCAGCGCCGCAACGTGGACATCGTCACGGGCCCGGAGGCGCGGCTGCGGCTGGCCGACCGGGGCTGCAAGCTCGCGGTGATGAGCATGGTCGCGTCGTTCAAGGAAGGCGACCTGGTGGGCGGCCTGCTCAGCGGCCTACGCATGCTCTCCGACCAGGCTGGAGTGCCTCACCACAGCCACTGACACCTTCGGTAACCAAGCTTCTCGCTCACCCCCGCCGCCCTTCCCGGGCAGCGGGGGTGAGTGCTGTTCGGGCCCAGTCAGCCCGTCACGCTGCGTTCCTAATTCAGCGTTCATCAGTCGTGAGGAAGCCCGTGGCCGGGCAGGTCAGCGAACCTCTGTGGCAGTGACGCCAGGCCCATGGGCCCCGCGCCGGGACGCTTCCGGACGCTGGGTCCGGCGCCGGCAGCGCCGCTTCCGACAGCGGGGGCCCGAGGGCTGGAGATGGCTGGATGACTGTGCGACAGGTAATCAGCCGGGTTGAGGCGGAGCGGGTTCCTGTCCCCGCCGCGCACCATCCGGCGGAGGGCCGTCCTGGGAGGAACGCCAACCGTGGTCAGTGACTTCGAACAGTTCAGCCGAGCTACGTTCGTCAACCAGAACGGCACCTCCTACCGACCGTCCGACCACTTCCGGACCGAGAGCCCGCACGGTGCGATCGTGCGTGAGCAGGTCAGCGTTCCGAGGGCGCCCGCGCCCGCCCCGCCCGTCAAGCGCATCTTCAAGCCGCGCTGGGAGACCCAGTATGCGCGCGCGGTGATCGCCAGCGACCTGGCCGCGATGCTTGCCATGCTGGCGGTGGGGGTCTGGATCGGCATCGGGGAGACGGGGCACACCCCCCACCTCTCGTTGATCATGGCCGCGATCATCGCGCCGGGCTTCATCTGCGCTATGGCCGCCGCGCGCGCCTGGGAGCCTCGCGTGTTCGGCAGCGGTTCGGAGGAGTACAGCCGGCTGCTGAAGGCCGTGGTGAGTTCGTCGGTTGTGCTTGCCCTGGTCGGCTTGGCGTTCGATGTGCACTCCGTCCGTCCCTGGGTCTTCGCGATCATCCCCGGAGGGGGGGCGCTCGCCACGGTGGGCCGATACGCGCTGCGTCGGTCGTTGCACCGCCGGCGCTCGCGCGGCGCGTGTCTGTGGCCGGTGCTCGCGGTCGGCTCCGAGGACTCCATCGCCGATCTGATTGCACGCACGCGGCGCGCCCTCCACCATGGGTGGACCATCACGGCGGCGTGCACGCCGGCAGGGGCCGAGGGCGACATTGCCGGTGTACCCGTGGTCGGGGACCTGGACTCGGTGAGCTCAGTGGTGGCCGCCGGCGAATGCGGAGTCGTCGCGGTGGCACCGGCCCCGGGTTGGACGCCCCGCCGGCTGCATGAGTTGGCTTGGGACCTGGAGGGCACCGGCGTCGATCTGGTGGTGCACCCGGGCCTGATGGAGGTGTCCGGGCCTCGGCTGCACGTCTCGCCCGTGGACGGGCTGCCGCTACTGCGCCTGACTGAACCGACGTTCTCCGGGATCCCGAGGCTGGTCAAAGCTGCGATGGATCTCCTCGGGGCTTTCTTGTTGCTGCTGATCCTGGCGCCGCTGCTGCTGGTGATCTACCTGGCCGTCCGGGCGGATGGCGGGCCGGCCCTGTTCCTGCAGACCAGGATCGGCCGGGACGGCCAGCCGTTCCGGATGTTGAAGTACCGGACCATGATCGTCGGCGCGGAACACCTGCGGGAGTCCCTGAACGGCCGGAACGAGGGCTTCGGACCGTTGTTCAAGATTAGAAATGATCCCCGGGTAACCGGCGTGGGTGGCTGGCTGCGCAAGTACTCCCTGGACGAGTTGCCGCAGCTGTTCAACGTGGTGCTCGGCTCGATGTCCCTGGTCGGGCCGAGGCCCCCGCTGCCCAGCGAGGTCGCCGGCTACGCCCGGGACGCACAGCGCAAGTTGCTGGTTAAGCCGGGGCTGACCGGGCTGTGGCAGATCAGCGGACGCAGTGACCTGTCCTGGGAAGAGTCTCTGCGCCTGGACCTGCGATACGTGGAGAACTGGACCCTCGCCCTGGACGGGCTGATCCTCTGGAAGACGATCAAGGCGGTGATTTCCGGTGACGGTGCTTACTGACCCAACCACCCAGATCGACAGGCCCGACCGAGGCAGCACGACGTGCTGCCGGCTGTGCGGTTCGGACACGCTGGTCACCTTCGTGGACCTGGGAGCCACGCCGCCGTGCGAGCTCTTCCTCACCGGCGACCAGCTGGACCAGCCGGAGCAGACCTACCCGCTGCACGCCCGGGTGTGCACACACTGCCTGCTCGTCCAGCTGCCGCCGCTGATCACGCCGGAGGCCACGTTCACGGACTACGCCTACTACTCCTCATTCTCCGGCTCCTGGGTCCGGCACGCGGAGCGGTTCGTCGAGGACACCGCAACCTGGCTCGGGCTCGACTCCAACTCGTTCGTCGTCGAGGTGGCGAGCAACGACGGCTACCTGCTGCAGCACGTGGTGCGCCGCTGGGTGCGCTGCCTGGGTATCGAGCCGTCGGTGAACGTGAGCGAGGCCGCCCGCGGCCGCGGCGTGCCGACCCTGAACGCGTTCCTCACGCCGGACACGGCGGCCGAGGTGCGCGCCACCCACGGGCCGGCGAACCTGGTGGTCGCCAACAACGTCTACGCCCACGTGCCCGACGTCGTCGGGTTCACGAAGGGACTGCGCACGCTGGTCGCCGACGACGGCTGGGTGTCCATCGAGGTGCAGCACCTGCTCACGCTGCTGCGGAGCAACCAGTTCGACACGATCTACCACGAGCACTTCCAGTACTACACGGTGCTGACCGCTCAACGCGCGCTGGCCTCCGGCGGGTTGACCCTGGTCGACGTGGAGCTGCTGCCCACCCACGGTGGCTCGATCCGGCTGTGGGCGCGGCCGGCGGAGATCGCCGGACCGCTGTCGTCGCGGGTGACCGAGGTGCTCGCCGACGAGGCCGAGGCGGGGCTGGACACCGTGGACGGCCATGCGGGCTTCGCCGGTTCGGTGGCCCAGATACGGGCCGACCTGCTGACCTTCCTGCTCAAGGCCCGAGCCGAAGGCAAGACCGTGGTCGGCTACGGCGCGCCCGGCAAGGGCAACACGCTGCTCAACTACTGCGGCATCCGGACGGACCTGCTCGCCTACACCGTCGACCGCAACCCCTATAAGCACGGCCGTTTCACCCCGGGCGTGCGCATCCCCATCCACGCTCCCGAGCGGATCGCCGAGGACCGCCCGGACTACGTCGTCGTGCTGCCCTGGAACCTGCGGGACGAGCTGCTCGAGCAGCTGGCCTACGTGGGGGACTGGGGTGGCCAGCTGGTGTTCCCGATCCCGACCCTCGAGGTGGTCCGTCCATGAAGGTCGTGCTGTTCTGTGGTGGCTACGGCATGCGCATGCGCGACGGCGCCTCCGACCTGCCCAAACCCATGCAACCGGTCGGGCCACGGCCGCTGCTGTGGCACATCATGCGCTACTACGCCCACTACGGGCACAAGGACTTCATCCTCTGCCTCGGCTACGGGGCGAACCACATCAAAGACTACTTCCTCAACTACGAGGAGACGACCAGCAACGACTTCGTGATGCGCGACGGCCGGGTCGAGCTGCTGGGCAGCGACATCGACGACTGGACGATCACGTTCGCCAACACCGGCCTGGACTCGCCGATCGGAGAGCGGCTGCGCCGCGTGCGCCACCTCGTCGAGGACGAGGAGATGTTCCTGGCCACCTACGCCGACGTGCTCACCGACGTCGACATCAACCTGATGATCTCGAACTTCCGGAACAGCAACGCGGTGGCCACCTTGCTCGCCGCGCCGCCCCAGGCCGCGTTCCACTGCCTGGAGCTGGGCGAGGCGCAGTCGGTGGAGCGGATCCACCTGGTGACCGAGCTGCCGGTATGGGTCAACGGGGGCTACTTCGTACTGCGGCCGGAGGTCTTCGACTACCTGCCGGAGAACGGCGATCTGATCGGCAACGCCTGCACCGAGCTGGCCAAGGAGGGCCGGATGATGGCGCACCGGCACCGGGGCTGGTGGCAGCCGGCGGACACGGTCAAGGAGCGCATGGCGCTGGAGGCGGCGTACCAGGCGGGCACCCGGCCGTGGATGCCGTGGGAGCGGGCCGACCGCTCGCCGCTGCAGGCGCTAATCCAGGCCGAGCTGGCGCGCTGATGCTGAGCCTTCTGCCAGAGCGCTGCGAGCACCTGCTGCTGCTCGGTGCGCACTGCGACGACATCGCCATCGGCGCCGGCGGTACCGTGCTCGAGCTGTGCCGGGCCAATCCGGGGCTTCGAGTCACCGCGCTGGTCTGTGCGGGTGGGGACGGCCCGAGGGAGGCCGAAGAACTCGCGGCGCTGGCTGCGTTCTGTCCCGGCGCCAAGCTCGAGGCCACGGTGCTGTCCTACCCCGACACCCGGTTGCCGCAGTGCTGGGACGAGCTGAAGCTCGAGCTGCGGAGCCTCCGCGAGCGGGTCGACCCCGACCTGATCCTGGCGCCGGCGCCGCACGACGCCCACCAGGACCACCGCACCCTGGCTCAGCTGGTCCCCACCACCTTCCGGGACCACCTGACCCTGGGCTACGAGATCCTCAAGTGGGAGGGCGACCTGGTCCAGCCGCAGGTGTACCTCCCGGTGCCCGACGCGGTGCTTCGGGAGAAGCTCGATCTCCTCGTCCAGCACTACCCCTCCCAGCTCGGCCACTCCTGGTTCGACCGAGAGGCCTTCGCCGGCCTGGCCCGGATCAGGGGAGTGCAGTGCAACTCCCGCTACGCCGAGGCGTTCCACCTGTCCAAGTTGGTGCTCGGGCCCGGTCCGGGTCCCGAGCTCGACCCCGAACTCGACCGATGAGGAGACTCCGGTGCGCGTCCTGCTGACCGGCAACCTGGGTTATCTCGGCACCGTCATGGCGCCGGTCCTGGCCGCCGAGGGCCACCAGGTCACCGGCCTGGACTCCGGCCTCTATGCCGACTGCGTGCTCGGCCCGCCCCCGGCGGACCCACCGGCGATCTCGGTCGACGTGCGGGACGTGACCCCGGCATCGCTGGCCGGCTTCGACGCCGTGGTGCACCTGGCGGCGCTGTCCAACGACCCGCTGGGCTCGCTCGCCCCGGAGATCACCCATGACATCAACCACCACGCCTCGACCCGGCTGGCCCGGCTGGCCCGCGATGCCGGCGTGCGGA
>DATAZG010000032.1:0-19646 GCA_036272155.1 Pseudonocardia sp. | reverse complement strand
GGCCGGGAGCCGTGCACCGATCGCCCCGGCCGGCGTCGTGTCCGCCGGCGGGGGTTGCTCGCCGACCGTGCCGCTGGGGGCGGCATCTGGCCGGATGCTCTTAAAGACGCGTTCTGGGCCGGATCGGTTCCGCCGCTGGCCCGATCTCTCCGATCGAGCGCGAGATGATTCGCCGAGCGCAACCGGAGCGGGGTCTGCGGGCGCTGGGCACCCCGCTGGGGTTGAACTCGGCGCAGAAAGCTGGCCAGCCACAAGCGGCGGCCGCCCGCGCCGGCCACGGCCAGGGCCGCCCGGGCCAGCCCCGCCAGCCCAGCCCCGCCAGCCCGGCCCGGCCCGGCCCAGCCTGGCCCGGCCCAGCTCAGGATTCTTCGGCCAGCGCCCGCTGGGCTACTCGGAATGCGGAGTTGGCCGCCGGGACACCGCAGTAGATGGCCGACTGCAGCAGGACCTCCGCGATCTCGTCCCGGGTGAGCCCGTTGCGCAGGGCGCCGCGTACGTGCAGCGCGAGCTCCTCCAGGTGGCCGCCGGCGACCAGCGCCGTGAGCGTGATCGCGCTGCGCATCCGCCGGTCCAGGCCGGGGCGCGTCCAGATGCCGCCCCAGGCGTACTTGGTGATCATCTCCTGGAAGTCGGTGGTGAACTCGTCCGCCCTGGCCAGCGCGGCGTCCACGTGCGCGGCGCCGAGCACCTCACGGCGTACCGCGAGCCCGTCCTGGTCAAGCTCCATGGTTCGGTCCCTCCGAGGCGGTGCGATCTGATGCGATGTGCCGGTGGTAGCGGGCGAGCGCGCGGTCCACGAACTCCGGCGCGGCGCCCAGGTAGTCGGCGGGGTCGGCCACCCCGTGCTCGGCGAGCAGTTCGGGCAGCCGGCCGCCCAGAGCGGCGTCCCGGACGGCCGCCGCCGCCCCGGTACCCAGCGAGGGGCGCAGCACCCCGGCCAGCCGCTCGGCGAGCAGCGCGCCCTCGCTCCGGGCCACCGTGGCCGCCATCGCCGCCGGGTCGGGCCGCAGCTCGGAAAGCAGGGTCGCCGTGGCCGCCGCCGCCCCACCGGCCAGCCGCAGCAACGCCCGCCACTGCTGCCACTCCGCGTGCCACGCCCCGGCCGGCCGCTCGTTCTCCGCGAGCAGCGCCAGGTGCAGGCCGGCCAGCGCCCCGGGCGCCTCGCGGGCGGCGGCGACCACGAGCGCCGCGGTCACCGGGTTGCGTTTCTGCGGCATCGCCGACGACTCGCCGCCCGGGTCGCCGGCCACCTCACCGAGCTCCGTCTGGGCGAGCACCGTGATGTCCAGCGCCGCCTTGCCGCACGCCCCGGTGGCCAGCGCGAGCGCGGCGGCGAGCTCGGCGACGGGCGTGCGCACCGTGTGCCACGGCGTCTCCCTGGCCCGCAGCCCGCACTCGGCGGCGAACGCCTCGGCCACCGCGATCCGTGGGCCGTCCAGCGCGGCGAGCGTGCCGGCGGCGCCACCGAGCTGGGCGGGCAGCCCCCGGTGCACCTCGGCGCAGCGCTCGGCGGCGTCCAGCAGCCCGGACAGCCAGCCGGCGGCCTTCAGCCCGAACGTCGTGGGCACCGCGTGCTGGGTGAGCGTGCGCCCGGCCAGCACGGTGCCCCGGTGATCGGCGGCTAGCCGGGCGGCAGCCTCGGCGGCGCCGGCCAGCCCGGGCAGCACCGCGTCGGCGAGCACCTGGGCGGACACCGTCATCAGCGCCGTATCCAGCACGTCCTGACTGGTCGTACCCCGGTGCACCCACTCGACGGCGCCCGGGTCGGCAGCCGCCACGGCCGCCCGCAGCTCGCGGACCAGCGGGATCACCGGGTTGCCGCCGGAGCGCGCGGCCAGCGCCAGCGCCCTCGGCTCGATCGTCAGGTCGGCGGCCACCCGGGTGATCACCTCGGCGGCGGCCGGCGGCGCCAGCCCAGCGGCGGCCAGCGCTCTGGCCAGCGCTGCCTCGGCGCCCAGCATCGCGCGGATCACGGCACCGTCCCCGGTGCGGGCCTCGGCCACGCTGCCCACCCAGATCGGGGCGAGCAGGCCCTGGTCAAACTCGGGCTGCACGATTTCCCACCGTAGTGCGGCAGGCGCCGGCCCGCGCTTCGCCGCGCGCGCACCGGAAGACCGGATGACTGAGTATCCTGTCCCCGCACGCCGGCGTAGCCCAACGGCAGAGGCGCGGTCTTGAGGTGGCCGTCAGTGCGGGTTCGAATCCCGCCGCCGGCACAGCTCACGGCCCAGCCGCACCGGCCGAGCGGCCACCGAGGACCGGGCCGCCCGCGCGCCGGTCGGATCGACCGGCGCGGCCGGGCCAGGCGGAGTCAGACGGACAGGTCCTTGCGGAGCTTGGCGACGTGCCCGGTGGCGCGCACGTTGTACTGCGCCACCTCGACGTTGCCGTCGGCCCCGATCACGAACGTCGACCGGATCACCCCGGTCACCGTCTTGCCGTACATCTGCTTCTCGCCGAAGGCGCCGTAGTCGGTGAGCACCGTCTTCTCCGGGTCGGAGACGAGCGGGAAGGTCAGCCCCTCGGCGTCGCGGAACTTCGCCAGCTTGGCCGGCTTGTCCGGCGAGATGCCGATGACGTCGAGCCCGGCGCCGTTGAGCTCGGCGAGGCTGTCCCGGAAGTCGCAGGCCTGCTTGGTGCAGCCCGGGGTGCTGGCGGCCGGGTAGGCGTACAGGATCACGCGGCGGCCCCGGTAGTCGGCCAGCGACACCGGGTTGCCGTCGGCGTCGGACAGCGTGAAGGCCGGGGCCGGGTCCCCTGGCTTGAGGCGGGAGGTCATGCCCCGACGCTACCGCTCCCGCTGGTCAGCCCGTCGGCGGCTGGTACCTCGGCGGCAGGTCATCGGTCGGCGGCTCGGCGGCGGGCGCGGGCGTCGACGCGGCGCCCGGCGGCTCGTACCGGGGCGGCGACGACTCGTCGCCCGGAGCCGGCTGGGCCGGGGGCGCGCTCGGCTGAGGGGCCGAGGGCGGCTGAGCCGCCGACGGAGGTGGCGGTGCCGGAGGAGACTGCGGCGCGGCGGGAGGGGCCGGCGGCGGCGGGGGTGCCGAGGCCGGTGGCGCGTCCGCGCCGGACGCACTCGAGCCGGCCGCGCCCGGTGCGGCGGCACCGGGAGTGTCAGCGGCGCCGGGAGTATCGGTCGGGCGGTGGCCGGCCGCCAGCGCGTCCACACCCTGCTCGAGGTATCCGGCGGCCTTGCTGACCTGGTCGGCGTACTTGCCGCCGGTCTTCTCGTTGACGAAGCTGATCAGCTTGCCCAGCGTGCCCTTGATCTGCTTCTCGTTCTTGGCGACCTGCTCGCCGGCGCCGTCGCGCAGCTTGCCGGCCATTTCGCGGGCCTGCTTCTGCAGGTCGTCGGCGTCCATATCGGAAGCGTAGCCAGTTCGGCAAGCGCGCCGGGGGTAGCTGGGTCAACCCGAGCTGACCGGGTGATCTACGGTTGGCCCCCACCCCACGTGGTTCGATGCGAGGAGGAGCCGTGGCACGCGACCCGGACACCATCCAGCAGGAGATCGAGCAGGCCCGCGACGCCCTCGCCGGCACCCTGGACGCGCTCGCCGAGCGGGCGAACCCGAAGCGGCTGGTCGACGGCGGCAAGGACGCCGCACAGGCCAAGCTCGCCGACCCCAAGATCAAGTTCGCGCTGATCGGGGTGGGCGCGGTCGTCGTCCTGCTGTTGTTGCGCAAGCTCTTCCGCTAATCGTTGCCCCGGAGCACTGCCGTCCGGGGCCCTGACATGTCAGGATGACCGGGATGGCAGAGGTCAGCTACCGGGAAGCATCCCGGGTCTTCGCAGGTTCCCCTCCGGTGCGCGCGGTCGACAAGCTCGACTTGGAGATCGCGGACGGTGAGTTTCTGGTGCTGGTCGGCCCGTCCGGCTCCGGAAAGTCCACCGCGCTGCGCATGTTGGCGGGTCTGGAAGACGTCAGCGAAGGGTCCATAAACATCGGCGGTCGGGACGTCACCTCGGTGCCGCCCAAGGACCGGGACATCGCAATGGTGTTCCAGTCCTACGCCCTGTATCCGCACATGACGGTCGCGGAGAACATGGCGTTCGCCCTGAAGCTCAAACGGGTCGCGAAGGACGAGATCAACACCCGGGTCGCCGAGGCGGCCCGGATGCTGGACCTGACGCCCTACCTGGACCGGCGCCCCCGGGCCCTGTCCGGCGGCCAGCGCCAGCGGGTCGCGATGGGTCGCGCCATCGTGCGCGAGCCCGCCGTGTTCCTGATGGACGAGCCGCTGTCCAACCTCGACGCCAAGCTCCGGGTCGAGACCAGGGCGAACATCACCGCGCTGCAGACCAGGCTCGGCACCACAACGATCTACGTGACGCACGACCAGGTCGAGGCCATGACCATGGGTCACCGGGTCGCCGTGCTGCGGGACGGCCTGCTGCAGCAGTGCGCCACACCCCGGGAGCTCTACGACCGGCCGATCAATACGTTCGTCGCCGGCTTCATCGGCTCACCGGGCATGAACCTGGTGACCGCGCCTCTGAAGACAGACGGTGTCTCGCTGGACGGGCTGAGCGTGCCGCTGCCGCGCACGACGCTGGACGCGGCCAAGTCGGCGGCGCTGAGCGAGGTGCGCCTCGGCGTGCGGCCGGAGTCGCTCCGGCTGGTCGGCGAGGGCGAGCCCGGCATGGCGCTGAAGGTGGAGTTGGTCGAGGAGCTCGGCGCGGACGCGTTCGTCTACGGCGAGGTCACGATCAACAACGAACCCGTGCGCATGATCGTGCGCACCACCGGTGCCGAGGCGCCGGCGTTCGGCCAGACCGTGCGGGTCGGGCTGCGCACTCCGGAGAAGGTGCACGCGTTCGACCCCGGCAGCGGGGCACGACTGACGGACTGAACGGGGCCGCCGGGCGGTGCGCGGACGCGCTCGCCCGGCACCCGGTCTGCCCGCTCGCTCCGCGCGGCGGTTCGCCGCGCGACCGGCCGACCCGGTTCGTCCGGCGCCCGCGTCAGCTCAGCGGCGCAGGCCCTTGGCCAGCTCGACCAGGGCCCGCCCGGCGCCCTTGGCCGTGGCGGCGAGGATGTTCGCCCAGTCGAAGTAGTCGCGCCAGAGCACGATCTTGCCGTCGCGCACCTCGAACGTGCCGCACACCCAGAACTCCGAGCGGACCTTGCGGATCTCGATGATGTCGGTGCGTTCGGTGAGCACGGTGTCACCGTCGCCGACGATCCGGTGGTTGATCGCCTCGAAGCCCGTGCAGTAGCGGCCGAACAGCGCCAGCTGCTTGGCGACCGCCGCCTTGCCGGTGGCCTTGGGCAGCGACACGTTCTGGTAGACGACGTCCTCGGCCAGCAGGTTCAGCGCGGCGTCGGTGTCGAGGCGGCTCAGTGCGTCCAGGAACGCCTTGACGGTAGCGACCGAGCCGGCGGTGGTCGCGGCGCCGGTCGGGGTGGGTGTGGTGTTCGGTGTGGCCACGGTGGCTCCTCGGTTCGGCTTCGGTGAGATTCGGATCTGGTTCGGATGTGCACTCGGGTCGGTGCGCCGGACCCGGGCACGGGCGTGCCGGGTCGGCCGGCCGCGCTGCCGGGCCGTGTCCTGCAAGCCCTGAGCGCGGTCTTCGCGCCCAGATCGTCCCTGGCGGCGTTGTCGGCCCGACCGGGTACATCTAGTACAACGGCTCGGGCCTCCGCCTTGCCAGGAACAATCTGGATCACGAAGCCCATCGCCCAGGACCTACAGGACACGGCCCGGCCCACCGTTGCGTACCTGGCCGCGCCGATCAACCCGGGGCGCGCGCCGGCCAGTAGGTTGAACGGGCCATGAGTAGCCCAGAACTGATCTCCAGCGCGGCCAACCCACTGGTCAAACGCATCCGGGCGCTCGCCGACCGCAAGCACCGGCGGCGCGAGGGCGTGTTCGTCGTGGAGGGCATCCAGCCGGTCTGGCGCGCGGTCGAGGCCGGCTGGCAGGTGGAGACCCTGGTCGTGGTGCCCGAGCTGCTCGCCGACTCGGCGGCCGGCATGGTGGCGGAGCGGCGCGCCGCCGGGGTGCGGGTGGCCGAGCTGACCGCCGAGCTGGCCGGCCGCCTCACCGACCGCGACCGGCCGCCCGGGCTGTTCGCCGTCGTGCGCGCCCGGCACACCGAGCTGGCCGAGCTGGCGGTGGGCCCCGGCGCGGTGTTCCTGGCGCTGCACGAGATCGGCAACCCGGGCAACCTCGGCACCGTGATCCGCACCGCCGACGCAGCCGGGGCCGCCGGGGTGATCCTGCTCGGCGACACCGCGGACGCGTTCGCGCCGGCCGCGGTGAAGGCGAGCATGGGATCGCTGTTCGCGGTGCCGGTGGCCGCCGCCCCGGACCCGGCGGCGTTCCTGAGCTGGGCCCGGGCCGGCGGCGTGCGCGTGGTCGCCACCTCCGGCTACGCCGAGCGGGCGCACTGGTCGCTGACCTACCGGCCGCCGCTGGCCGTGCTCGTCGGCAGCGAGGGTGAGGGGCTGCCCGCCGAGCTGCTGGCCGAGGCCGACGAGACCGTGCGGATCCCCATGGTCGGCACCGCCGAGTCGCTGAACCTCGCCGTCGCCGCCGCCCTGATGCTCTACGAGGCGCGCCGGCACACCATCGGACCCGCTGACGGCGGCGGTGCCCCGAGCGGACCGGAGCCCGCGTGAACCACTGGTGGATCTACGCTTCCATGCCGCTGCTGGCCGCGTTCATCGGCTACACCACCAAGCTGGTGGCCATCGAGATGATGTTCCGCCCGGTGGAGTTCGTCGGCCGGCCGCCGCTGCTCGGCTGGCAGGGCATCGTGCCGCGCAACGTCGGCCGGATCGGCAGCATCTCGGTGAACCTGCTGCTCGGGCGCCTGATCAACCCGAACGAGATCCTGGCCAGGATGGACCCGGCGGAGCTGCTCGAGCAGCTGCACGAGCCGCTCAACCAGGCCGTCACCGAGATCGGCACCGACCTGATCGAGAAGTACCAGCCGCAGCTGTGGGAGCTGTTGCCGGCCGAGGCACAGCGGGCGGTGCTGCGCCAGATCGCGGCCCAGGCCCCCAGGGCGGTCGCCGAGCTGATGGCCGACTTCGCCCGCAACCCCGAGGCGTACCTGGACACCCGTGACATGGCGCTGGCGAACCTGGCCAGCGACCGGGGTGTGCTCAACCGGCTGATCCGCGACGTCGGTGGCCGCGAGCTGCGCTTCATCGCCCACAGCGGCCTGTACTTCGGGCTGGTCATCGGGCTGCTGCAGGCCGGGGTCTGGGCACTCACCCACGAGCCGCTGATCATGCCGATCTTCGGCGCGGTGGTCGGGCTGAGTACCGACTGGATCGCCCTCAAGATGATCTTCTTCCCGCGCGAGGAGCGCCGCTTCCTCGGCGTCTTCCGCTGGCAGGGGCTGTTCCAGAAGCGCCGCCACGAAGTGGCCACCGACTACGGCCGGGTCGTCGCCGACGAGATACTGACGGTGCCCAAGATCGCCGAGGCGCTGCTCACCGGCCCGAGGTCGGACCGGCTGATCGCGCTCGTCCAGCGGCACGTGTCGGAGGTGGTGGACCGGCAGTTCGGGCTGGCCCGGCCGCTCGTGGTGCTCAGTGTCGGCAGCCAGCGCTACCGCCAGCTCAAGGCCGACATCGCGGAGCGGGCGCTAGCCGCCGCCCCCCGCGCCATGGAGCCCGCGATGGCCTACGCCAAGCAGGCACTGGGCATCCAGGACACCGTGGTGCGCGCGATGCGGGCGCTCACCCCGCTGGAGTTCGAGTCGGTGCTGCGGCCGGCGTTCCGGCAGGACGAGTGGAAGCTGATCCTGGTCGGCGGCGTTCTCGGTGCGATCGTCGGCGAGCTGCAGGTCCTGCTGCTGCTCGGCTGAGGTCAGGCGGCGACCGGCAGCGGGCACGCGACGCCGGTGAGCTCCGTCGACAGCGTCCACAGGCGGGCGGCCAGGTCGGGGTCGCCGGCGGCGGCGCTGCGCCCGACCAGCGTGGGCCGGCCGCGTTGCTCGCGAGGTCCGTCCGGGCCGAGGTAGCTGCCGCCCGGCAGGTCGGCGGTGGCGGCGACCAGGATGGGCAGCGCGCCGGCCTCCGCGCTCTGCCGGATCAGCCGGCCGACCGTGCGGTCCAGCAGTGCCATGGCCGGGCCCAGGTTGCGGTTCAGGTCGGAGGCGGCGACCCCGGGGTGCGCGGCGAGGGCCCGCACGGGCGAGGCGGCGGCGGTGAGCCGGCGCTGCAGCTCGAGGGTGAACAGCAGGTTGGCCAGCTTGGACTGGGCGTACGCCGCCATCGGCCGGTAGGGCCGGTAGGTCCAGTTGAGGTCGTCCAGGTCGAGCTGGGCCGAGCGGTGCGCGGTCGAGGCGACGGTCACCACCCGGTCGGTGAGCCGGGGCAGCAGCAGGTTGGTCAGGGCGAAGTGGCCGAGGTGATTCGTGCCGACCTGGCGCTCGAAGCCGTCCTCGGTGCGGCCGAGCGGGATGTTCGCCACTCCGGCGTTGTTGACCAGGACGTCGACCGGCCCGGTCCAGCTGTCGGCGAAGCGGCGTACCGAGGCCAGGCTCGCCAGGTCCAGCTCGCGGACCTCGGGCGCCCCGGCCAGCGTGGCGGCGGCACGGTGGCCGGCCTCGACGTTGCGCACCGCGAGCACCACCCGGGCGCCGGCGTCGGCGAGCGCCCGGGCGGTGGCCAGGCCGAGTCCGCCGCCGGCGCCGGTGATCAGTACTGTGCGGCCGGCCTGTGCGCCGGGGGTCAACGGGCTCCGTGTCATATCGTCAAATGTATCTGCCGTCTACATTCTAGGCAACGTCTACATCTGAGGTACGGTGTGCGCCATGACCACCGCGCGCGCCGGCTACCACCACGGCAACCTGCGGGCCACGCTGCTGGCCGGTGCCGAGCGGCTACTGGCCGAGGTCGGGCCCGCCGAGCTGTCGCTGCGCGAGTTGGCCCGCCAGGCCGGGGTCAGCCACGGTGCGCCGCGCCAGCACTTCCCGGACAAGCAGGCGCTGCTCGACGCGCTCGCGGTGCGCGGCTTCGACCGGCTCGGGACGCGGCTCGACGCCGCCCTGCGCGAGGCGACGGGCCCGTTCGCCGACCGCCTCGCGGTGTTCGCGCACGCCTGGGTCGGCTTCGCCACCGCGCACCCCGCGCTGCTGGAGCTGATGTTCGCCAGCAAGAACCGGCCGGCGGCGGCCGAGCTGCGTGCCGTCGCCGACCGGGCGTTCGCGCTGCCGTCCGCGATGATCAGCAAGGCCCAGCTGGACGGCGAGGTCGTCGGGGGAGCGGAGGACCGGGTGGCGATGGCCATCTTTGCCACCCTGCAGGGCCTCGCCGCGCTGGTCACGAGCGGAATGAGCGGCGACCGGCCGGTGTCCGTGCTGGTCGCCGACACCATCCAGACCCTGGTGGACGGCCTGCGCCCCCGGTAGCGGGGCCGGGCGGCGACCCGGCGGCGGCCTCAGCCGGCGGCGGCCTGGCGGCCGGCGCGGAACGTCCGGCGGTAGGCGGCCGGAGCCACCCCGACGGCCGTGCGCAGATGTTGGCGCAGCGCCGACGGGGCGCCGAAGCCGGCGTGCGCGGCCACCTGGTCGATCGGCAGGTCGCTGGACTCCAGCAGGTGGCGGGCCCGCTCCACCCGCTGCAGGGTCAGCCACTGGCCAGGCGTCACGCCCACCTCGGCGCGGAACCGGCGGGTGAAGCTGCGCAGGCTCATCCCGGCGTGCGCGGCCAGCTCGGGCAGTGTCAGCGGCCGGTCCAGCCGGCGCAGCGCCCAGGCCCGGGTGGCGGCGGTGGTGCTCGTGGTCGGCTCCGGCATCGGCCGCTCGATGTACTGTGCCTGGCCGCCGTCCCGCCACGGCGGCACCACGCAGCGCCGGGCCACGTGGTTGGCCACCTCGCTGCCGTGGTCGCGCCGCACGAGGTGCAGGCACAGGTCGACCCCGGCCGCCACGCCCGCCGACGTGAGGATGTCCCCGTCGTCCACGAACAGCACGTTCGGGTCCACCTTGACCAGCGGGAACGTGCGCTGGAAATGCTCCGCGTCGCGCCAGTGCGTGGTGGCGGGGCGGCCGTCCAGCAGGCCGGCGGCGGCCAACACGTAGGCCGCCGTACAGATGGACACGATCCGCGTGCCCGGCCGGATCCGGGCCAGCGCGGCGGCTACCGGCGCGGGCAGCCGCCCGTGGTCGTAGATCGCGCCCAGCGAGTGGGTGGCCGGGATGATCACCGTGTCCGCCGTGGCGAGGGCGCCGGCGTCGTACTCGGGCAGGATCGCGAACCCGGCGTCGGTGGCCACCGACCGGCCGTCCACCGTGGCCGTGAGCACCTCGTACACCGGTCGGCCCGCCTCGTCCTCGGCGATTCCGAAGATCCGGGGCGGGATGCCGAGCTCGAACGGCATGACCCCCTCGAGGGCGAGGACGACAATGCGATGCATGGCCGAATTCTGGCACACCGATCGAATTCAGCCACTCGATTTCGACCGCTCAGCGCCGGGTGCCGCGCCGGCCGCCTGACAAAATCCGCGACTCACCCTGACAAAATCCCCGACTCGCCGGTGGTGGTGCCCGCGGCATCCAGCGACTCGCCGGGGTGGCACCAATGGGTGATGATGGGCGGGTGCCGACCTCGACGACACTGCTGCTGTTCGTGCTGGCCGGCTGCGTGCTGGTGGCCATCCCGGGGCCCAACCACCTCTACATCATCACCAGGGGACTCAGTCAGGGGCGGGCCGCCGGGCTCGCCTCGGCCGCCGGGGTGGAGACCGGCACCCTGGTCTACAGTGCCGCCGCGGCCGCCGGGCTGGCGGCGCTGATCGCGTCCTCGGCGCTGGCCTTCGACGCGGTGCGCTACCTCGGGGCGGCGTACCTGATCTACCTCGGTATCCGGACCCTGCTGCGCTACGAGCCGCCCCGCCTGGCCGGCCCACAGGAACCCGTGCCGCTGCGCCGGGTCTACGCCGAAGGCGTACTGGTCAACGTCTTGAACCCGAAGGTCGCGCTGTTCTTCGTGGCGTTCCTCCCGCAGTTCGTCGACCCGGCGCGAGGCCCGGTGGCGCTGCAGATCGTGCTGCTCGGCCTGATCATGGCGAGCATCGGTTTGCTCAGCGACGTGGCCTACGCGCTGGCCGCGGGCTCGCTGGGCGGCTGGCTGAACCGGCGGCCGGCGTTCTTCCGCCGCCAGCGCTACCTGACCGGCGGGATCTACCTCGCCCTCGGCGTGGTCGCCGCCGTAACCGGCCGCCCGGCGTCCCAGATGAGGTAATCTGAGAACGGAGGTTCTCAGTGGAGAGGTGAATGCCGGTGGATCGCGAGACGGCGCAGACCCAGCTGCTCGACGCCGCCGAGGGCCTGTTCTACGGGCGGGGCATCCAGTCCGTCGGGATGGACGACATCCGCAACGCCTCCGGCGTCTCGCTCAAGCGGCTCTACCAGCTCTACCCGGCGAAGGACCAGCTGGTGCAGGCGTACCTGGAGCGCCGGGACGGCCGCTGGCGCGGTCGGCTGGCCCGGTACGTGGACGAGCACGCGGCCGAGCCGGTGGCGCGCCTGCTGGCGGTGTTCGACTGGCTGGAGCAGTGGTTCAGCGAGCCCGACTTCCGCGGCTGCGCCTGGATCAACGGCTACGGCGAGCTGGGCGCGGTGTCCGCCGCGGTCGCCGAGCAGGCCCGCGAGCACAAGGTCGCCTTCCAGGACTACCTGCGTGGCCTGGTGGCCGCCGCCGCGCTGCCCCCGGAGCTCGCCGACCACCTCTACCTGCTGGCCGAGGGCGCCATGGTCACCGCCGGCATCTTCCGCCGCACCGACCCCGCCCCCCAGGCCAAAGCCGCCGCCCACACCCTCATCCAGTCCGCGAGTCGCTAGATTTTGCACACCGTGTCGCTGGATTCCGCGGACCGGTGCCGCACGGCACCGGTGGCCGCCGCCCCCTTTGCGGCGGCCGCCGGCCCGAGCGGAGTCCGGCCAGGCCGCGCTCAGCGCGGGTGCTGGCCGGCCGGGTAGACGGCGTCCACCTCGATCTCGACCAGCCAGCCCGGCGCCGCGAGGCTCTGCACCTCGAACGTCGACCGGGTGGGCCGGGCCGGGTTGCGCACCACCGGAGCGGCCGGCGGGGCGGTGCCGAGTGGCTCCAGCGTGGTGTCACCGCTGGCCAGGTTCGTATTGGCGAAGAACTGCCGGTAGGCCCGGTTCCAGCCGGCGTAGTCCGCGCGGTCGGCGCCCGGTGGGTTGTCCAGGAACACCCGCATGCTGGTCACGTTGTCCAGGCGCAGCCCCTGGGCCTCCAGGTTCTCCCTGATCCGGGCCAGTGCGTTCATCGACTGAGCCTCGGTGATCGAGACGCCGGGGCCGAGCGCGCCGCCGGGGAACTGCTCCAGGTCGATGTAGGACTCCGGCGTGCCGTCCGGGGCGCCGGCGTTGAGCTTCTTCGGCCCGACGCCGCTGGTCTCGTAGACGGGCTGGTTGGCGCCGATCAGCACGCCCTCGGCGATCATCGGGTCGGCCTGGCCTACCGGCAGCACCAGGCGGGCGACCAGCGGCGGGGCCGCCGGCGTGGCCTCGGCCG
This sequence comes from Pseudonocardia sp., assembly GCA_036272155.1. Classification (GTDB taxonomy): domain Bacteria; phylum Actinomycetota; class Actinomycetes; order Mycobacteriales; family Pseudonocardiaceae; genus Pseudonocardia. Next base: position 7,143 of record DATAZG010000032.1, on the reverse strand, counting down.
GCGGGGTCGCGCCGGCGCAGCCCGAGGCCAGCAGGGCGAGCAGCGACACCCCCGCCGCGGCGAGGACAACCCTGGAACTGTGCGGCATGGTGCGCTCCCATCGGAGGGTTCGGATCGCGGGCTCGGGGCTCATGCCTGGCCGGCCACGCGCTGGTGCAGCGAGGTGGCGACCGCGCGGGCGGACAGGAAGGCGCCGTGCTGCCAGGCGATCGCGTTGGACAGGTGGTCGCCGGCGAAGTAGATCCGCCCGACGGGTTGCTGCAGCAGCCGGTACTCGGGGCTGGTCTGCTTCCAGGTGGCCCAGGCGGACTCGGAGTAGCGCGTGCGCCGCCAGCTGCCGGAGAACGACGACACCACGTCCTTGGTGTACTTGTCGCCGTGGATGGTGGCGCCCTCGGCGAGTGCCTTGGCCAGGCGCTGGTGGTGGGTCAGCGACTCGAACGCCTGGTGGCGCTTGCCGGTGTTGTAGTAGCCGACGATCACGCCCCGGTCGGAGTGGAAGTGGTCGTAGGGGAACATGATCTGCGCGATGTCCTTGTCGGTGTTGCTGGCGCCCCCGTAGATCCGCTCGTCGGTCTCCCACCAGCGGCGGGAGTACTCGATGCCGAGCTTGCCCGAGGACGACGGCCGGGCCGCCGGCAGCGCGGTGAGCACGTTGGCCGGCAGGTCGTTGTCCAGCCGGCCGACGAGGTGCGGCGGGATCGTGCAGATCAGGTAGTCCGAGGTGATCGTCTGGGGCTGGCCGCCCTGGGTGTACGTGACGGTGGTGCCGGTCGGCGTGTTGCGCATCGAGGTGACCTCGGCGCCGAAGCGGATCCGGTCGCCCAGCTTGTCGCGGAACGCGTAGTGGATCCGGTCCATGCCGCCGACCGGGGAGAACATCAACATCGCCTGGTCGTACTCGAAGTCGAACTCGAAGTTGCGGCCCAGCCCGGCGCGGATCACGTCGGACATGCCGTTCGGGGCGCGCTGGGTGCCGTAGTCGGTGCCCGCGCCCGGCTCCACGGTGTAGCCGGCCCTGGTCGAGCCGATGTAGCGCCCGTCGCTGGACAGGTCGCCGAAGCCGCTCAGGAACTCGGCCAGCGCGACCTTGTCGTCGGCGCTCAGCACGTCGTCCAGCGCACCCCTGCCGGACGCCTTGGTCAGCAGCTCGGACACGTAGCCGAAGGTGTCCGCCTTGGCCTGCCGGTAGCTGACCGACTGCCCGGACAGCGGCGTCGAGCTGGCGTAGTTGACCTTCGTGTTGCCGTTCTGGTTGCCGAAGGGCTGGATCGCCACGCCCAGCTCGCGTGCGTAGTCCAGGGTCAGGTGCTCCTGCGGGATCCGGGTGGCGCCCATGTTGAAGAAGTAGCCGTCGGCGAACGTGCACTTCTGCGTCTCGCCGTTGAGGTCGGTCTCCTCGGTGCCGGCCCGGATCGACCAGACCCGCCCGCCCGGCCGCGTGCGCGCCTCCAGCACGGTGACCTGGTAGCCGGCCTTGCCCAGCTCGTAGGCCGCGCACAGCCCGGACGGCCCGCCGCCGAGGATTGTCACGCTGAACTGGCCGGGCGCCCTCCCGATCAGGTCACTCGCGGCCGGCGGGGTGAACGCCGGCCTGGTCGCGGCCGGCGCCAGGCCGACCGCCGACATCGCCTGGTACATCAGCCCGGTGCCCCCGGTGAGACCGAGGCCCCGCATGAAGGTTCGTCGAGTCAGTGCCACGCCGCTCATCCTGAGAACGTCGTGAGACGGGCGGCGGACGCTCGGGAAACGTTTCGGCACACCCCGAGTGGGAGGCCGGCCGGGGCGTTCCCACTCGTGCTTCGCTGTTCGACCCGCGCCGGCAATACCGCCGCAACACCCGCTACTTACCGTCCGGCCATGTCGGCGCTCGCGGAGGCCATCGCGCGCTCCTTCTCGGTACCCGAACCCGCCCGTCCGGCCGTCTCGCCGCTGCGGGCGCTCGGCCGCCGCAGGCTCGGCGGGCTGGAGGTGCTGGCCCAGTCGGTCGGCACCACCGGCTGCGCGGCCTCGATGGTGCTGCTGCCGACCGTGCTGCTGCGCTACGGTTCCCCGCTGAGCAGCGTGCTCACCCTGCTCGGCGCGGTGCTGATGTGCTACCTGATCGCGGTCTGCATCGCCCAGTTCACCCGCCGCCAGGCCGCCGCCGGTGGGCTCTACAGCTTCGTCTTCCAGGGCCTGGGCACCCGCGCCGCCCTGACCTCGGGGGTGGCGCTGCTGGCCAAGTACGTCGGCAGCGCGTCGGCCACCCTGTACAGCGGTGGACAGGCGTTGATCCTGGCGCTGGGCGCGGTCGGGGTGGTGGTGCACGGGGTGCCCGGCACGCTCACCGTGTACGTCGCGGTGGCGGGTGTCGTGGCGGCGGTGCTGGTCCGGGGCGTTCGGTTCGCCGCGCTGGTCATGCTCGCCGTGGAGGCCTGCTCGCTCCTGTTCATCGTCGTGCTGATGGCGTTTCCCGGGACGGGCGCCGGCGCGGCCCCGGCGCCGGGCACCGCGCCGCACGGCGTGCTGCACATCGCGCTGGCCTCGATCTTCGCGCTGGCGGGTTTCGAGAGCGCCACGTTCTTCGGGGCCGAGGCGAAACGGCCCCTGCTCAGCATCACCCGTACCGTGCTGGTCACCCCGCTGATCTGCGGTGGGCTGTTCCTGTTCGCGGCGTGGGCGGCGTGGACCGGGCGCAGCGCGACGGTGCTCGCGGCGGCCACCCAGGGCACCGCGTCCGGCGCGCCGACCTCCCTGGTGCTGGCCCTGAACGTCGGGCTGGCCTGCTCCTGGCTGGCGTCGGCGACGGCGTCCTCGCACGCCGCGTCCCGACTGGTCTACTCGATGGCGGTGGAGCGGCTGCTGCCCCGCTGGGGTGCCGCCGTGCACGCCCGGTTCCGCACGCCGCACCTGGCGCTGCTGGTGATCGTCTCGATGGTGGCGGTCGCCGGCACGGCGCTCGCGCTGGGCATCGGGCCGGCCAGGGAGCAGGTGATCAGCGTGGCCCGTGCGATGGTGGTGACGGCTTATGTTCTGGTCGCGGCCGCGTCGGTACGGCTGGTGTACCGGATCGGGGAGCAGACCAGGGGTGTCGCGCTGGCCGGCGCGGTGGTCACCGTGGCCGGTGTGGTGCTGCTCGGCGGCCTGGTCGTGGTGCAGCGCCTCGAGGCCGACCAGCCGGTGTCGGCGGTGGTCGTCGGGCTGCTCGCGGCCGGCCTGCTGTGGCGGACCGTGCTGCGGCGGCGGCGACCAGGCACGCTGCGCCGGGTGGGCGTGTTCGACGCCGCGGAGCCGGTCGACGTGCTGCCCGGCGCCGGGGTGTTCGCGCCGGACGCCAACGGCGCGCTGGTGCTGGTCGGTCGGCCCCGAGGGCGGCCGACGGAACGCCGGGTCGGCTGATGGCGGCCCGCGCACGTGCCGCCGGTCGGGAACCCGCCGGCCACGAACCCAAGGCGGTGCAGAAGGCGTTCCTGCTGCTCGAGGCGGTCGCCCAGCTCGGCTCCGGAGCGAGCGCGCGGGAGCTGTCCCGGCTCAGCGGCATCCCGCCCGCCACCGCCTACCGGCTGCTGAACCTGCTGGTGGCGGACGGTTTCCTGGTGCGCACCTCGGACCTGTCCGGCTTCGCGCTCGGCCGCCGCACCCGGGAGCTGGCCGGGGTGGCCGGTTCGACCGAGGTGGCCGAGGCGCGCGGCGACTTCCGGCCGGTGCCCGCGATCGTGGAGGAGCTGCGGGCCCAGGTCCGGTTCGGCATCTACGCCGTGGCCTACACCGGCGACCAGGTGCGGCTGGTCGACCGCGACCCGGACCACGAGCTGATCAGCGAGAGCGCCCTGCTCACCCACCTGCACGCCTCCGCGGCCGGCAAGCTGCTGCTGGCCCAGCACCCCGAGCTGGCCGGCGCGCGCCCGCTGCGCCCCCTGACCGCTCGCACCATCGTCGAGCCCGAGCGGCTGGCCGCCGAGCTGACCGCCGTCCGCGCGGCCGGGCTCGCCCGCGAGGTCGACGAGACCAGGCTCGGCCGCTCGGCGCTGGCCGTGCCGGTGCGCGACCGCCGGGGCGGGCTGATCGGCTGCCTGGTGGCGATCGGGCGCACCGGCCGGATCCGCGTCGACGACAACCACCTGGCCGACCTGCTGCACAGCTACGCCGCCCGCGCCCAGTCCTCGTGAGTGGCGAGTGGCCGACCGGTGCGGTCGGTCCCGGCGCGGGGGAGCGGGGTAGTTGTTCTGGCGTAGGTTGCCGAAGAAGTCACATCGACTGGTCGAATGTGCGCTCGCTTTTCGGCAACCCGTCGCAGAACATGTCCCCAGCTCGCGCGGCCGACCACCTGCCCGAGGCCTGTCACTCGCCCAACATCAGGTTGAGCGCGGGCGCCACGTCGCGGTGGTCCCGGATCCGGGCCAGCCGGCCGTGGCCGAGCCGGGCCAGCTGGCCGCCGAGCTCGGCGTCGTGCTCGCCGTCGGTCTCCAGCAGCACGTGCAGCGCGCCGAACCGGGCGGCCACCGGGCGGGGATCCGGGCCGGCGTTGTGCACCGAGTCGGACAGCAGGATGCCGCACCGGCGCCGGGCCCGCGCCGACCGCAGCTGCGCCAACCCGGTGCTCAGCGCGAAGGCGACGTTGGTCAGCCCCTTCGCCGGGATGCTGAGCAGCTCGTCCAGCAGCCGTGCCCCGGCGGGCGCCGGCCCCATCGGGCGCACGATCGCCGCGTCCTTCCAGAACGCCACCACGGCCAGCTCACCGGAGCCGGCGGAGCTGGCCAGCTCACCGGCCAGCGCGGCCACGGTGGCCGCCGCGATCTTGGTCTTCTCACCGCGCATCGAACCGGACACGTCGATCATCAAGACCACCGCGCGCGGCAGCCGGACCCGCTCGCGCACCACGATGTCGGTGTCGTCGGGAACCGGGTGCTCGGTGAGTACCTCCAGCGTGCGGTCGAGGTCGATGTCGTCGGAGTTGTACCGGTAGGGGACGCTGGCCAGAGGGCCGGTGCCACCGCCGCCCAGGGTGCTCCGGTCCCGGCCGCGGTGCGGTACGGACAGCCGGGAGGCGATCCGCCGGGCCAACGCGCGCACGTCAGCGGCCAGCACGCCGTCCTCCCGGACGTCGTCCAGCGCGCACCGCTGGCCGGTCTCGCTGGTGGCCACCCAGCCCTGCGCCGGCGGGCGGCTTCCCGCCGGGTGGCCGCCGGCGCCCCGATCCGGGCCGTCGGTCTCCGTGATGACGCCGCCGGCACCGGGGCGGAAGAGCAGCGGTGCGGTATCGAGCTGCTTGGGCCTGCGCCGCAGCGGCCGCATCCCCGGCCGAGGCTCCGCCTGCCTGGTCGTTCAAGGCGGCTCGGTGACCGCCATCGCATGGGTGCCGGCCGCCGCGCGCCGGGGGTCCAGCACGAAGTGCGACTCCCACAGCTCGCGGATGATCAGCTCCGGGCTGGCCTCGGCGCTCTCGTCCACCGTGATCCGGCCGGACAGCGCCAGCAGCGCCGCGTCCAGCACGACCGCCCGGTAGGCGTCCTGGGCCGACCCGTTCGCCGGGGTGCCGCGGATCTCGGTCAGCGGCGCGGCCACCGCGACCAGGTCGATCGCGCCCCGCACGCTGGAGCCCTGCCGGACGTCGCGGTGGGTGCGGGTGGCCCGGGTGATCGCCACCGCGTCGGCCACCAGGTCGGGGTCGTCGCTGCCGGTGCGCAGCCCGACGATCTCCCGGTCCTCCGCCGGCGACTGGTAACCGACCGCGAGGCGGCACAGCCGGTCGTACACCGCGGCGCTGATCCGGGTGGTGCCGATACTGTCGAACGGGTTCATCGAGGCGACCAGCCGGAAGCTGTCGGCGGCGGCGATCCGCCCGACCCGGGGCACGTTCACCTCACGCTCGGCCATCGCGGTCAACAGGGTGTTGAGGGTGTCCTCCGGGGCCCGGTTGAACTCCTCCACGTACAGGAAGCCGCCCTCGCGCATGGCGGCGACCAGCGGTCCGGGGACGAAGTTGTCCGCGCTGTAGTCCTCGCGCAGCACCCGGGCCGGGTTGTGGTGGCCGACCAGCTTGGCCGGGGTGAGCTCGGCGTTGCCCTCCACGAAGTGCAGCGGGATACCCCACGACGTGGTGATCGCACGCAGGATGGTGCTCTTCGAGGTGCCCGGGGGACCCTCCAGCAACAGGTCCCGCCCGGCCACCACGGCGGCCAGGATCAGGTCGAGCTCACGGTCCCGGCCGACCACCAGACGGGCCAGCTCGGCCCGCTTGGCGGCGAGGTTAGCGATCGACGGCATCTGGCCTCAGAGGTTGGGGATCTTGAAGGGAGCGGTGCTGCCGGCGTCGACCGGGAGGGTGATGCCGGTGACGTAGCGAGCCTCGGCGGAGGCCAGCCAGAGCACCGCGTTGCTGATCCCCATCCAGCTGCCTCCGACCGTTGTGGTGACCTCCTGTGGAGCGACACTAGTGTCGCGTCCGGCCAGGCGGGAGTAGCACGTGCCGGCAGTGCCCGAACTGGGGAGTGGTCCCGCCGCCGCCCGCCGCCGCGGGCAGCCGTGAGCTGGCCGCCGAGGCGGGGTTCGGTGACGCCAAGGTTGCCGCCGCCACCGACTTCAACCTGATCTACGAGCTGCGCCCGTGACCCCCGGCCGTGACCCGCGGCCCGCCGCCGGCCCGGGCGCCGTTCAGTCGCCGCGGTAGGCCGCCCCGACGGTGACCCGGGGATCCGCGTGCGGGTCGCCGCTCTCGGCGCCGCGGTGGTGCGGGATCGCCGGCTCTCCGACCGGCGGGGCGGTGACCGCGAGTGCCGCTGCCGGCTCGGCCACGGGTGCCTCGGCAGCCTGGGGGACAACGGCGGCTGGCGCGGCGGCGGCCGGCGCGTCGGGTGTCGGGGCGCCGCTGTGCAGTAGCAGCGCCAGCGGCACCGCGGCGGCGGTGAGCAGGCAGCAGACCAGGAAGACGTTGCTGTAGGCGTCGGCCATCACGTACAGGCTGAGCTGCTGGTAGTAGCCGTAGAGGGCGCTGGTGCCCTGGTCGGCGATCTGCTGGATGGCGGCCACGCCCGAGCTGGCCGGGATCAGCGCGGAGCGGTCCGCCATCAGCTGGGCCTGCTGGCTGGTGGCCAGCACGGTCAGGCCCGCCAGCCCGAGCGAGCCGGAGACCCGCTGGGCGATGTTGTTCACCGGGCTGCC
>DATAZG010000031.1:0-29873 GCA_036272155.1 Pseudonocardia sp. | reverse complement strand
CTCCTGCACCACCGGCACGATCCCGGCGTTCAGCAGGCCGGCCAGCGCATCCACGGTGCTGGCCCGGACCCCGGTGTGCCCGCTGGCCAGGGTGCGCAGCCGCAGCAGCATCAGCGCCCGGATCACCTCGCGCTCCACCTCCGGCCCGGCGCCGGCGGCGTGCGAACGGATCAGCGAGCGCTGCAGCGCGGCGCGCCGGTCCGGCGGGATGTGCCGGGTCGCCAGTGCGCCGAAGCCGGTGGACACGCCATAGGTGGCGACGGTCGCATCGGCCAGCTGTTCGATGTGTGCCCGAGCGTCCAGCACCGCGGCGCGGGCCGGGTCGGTGAGCTGGACGGGGGCATCGTGCCGGGCCACCGCGACCACCTGGTCACGGCTCAGCGCGGCGGAATCCAACAGGACGGGTTCATGCATGCCTCCCATCACAGCCCGCCGGGGCCCGGCCGCGCGAGGGCCGCCCGCTGGACTCTGTCTGGTATGTCAGACTCACGAGAGGCAGGCGCCGAGCGGTGCCGCCGGTCGGGAATCGAGGTGCCGGGTGGGCCGGAGCACCGATGTGCCGGCCCTGCGCCGGGGGCTGGCCATCCTGCGGCTGCTGGCCAGCCACGCCGGGCCGATGACGGCGTCGGCGGTCGCCGGCGAGCTCGGCCTGCCCAGGTCCACCGCATATCACCTGCTCAGCGAGCTGGTCGGGGCCGGTTTCGTGACCCACCTGCCGGAGGACCGGCGCTACGGGCTCGGCGTGGCGGCGTTCGAGGTCGGCTCGGCGTACCTGCGCCATGACCCGCTCGAGACGCTGGCCCGGCCGCTGCTGCGCACCCTGGTCGGGCGGGTCGGCCGGACCGCGCACCTCGGCGTGCTGCAGGGCCCCGAGACCCTGTACCTGGTGCGCGAGCAGCCCGAACGCGGCGGCTCGCCGGCCGCGCCGAACGTCACGGTCACCGACGTCGGCGTCCGGCTGCCGGCGCAGCTGCCCGCGTCCGGCCGGGCCATGCTCGGGCTGCTCCCGGCGGCGCAGGTGCGGGCGCTGTTCCCGACGGCGGCCAGCTTCGTGAACCGGACCGGGCGCGGGCCGGCCGACCTGCCCGCGCTGCGCCGCCAGCTCGCCACCGAGCGCCGCCGGGGCTGGGCGGTGGAGGACGGGCACGTCACCGTCGGCTTCGCCTCGGTGGCCGCCGCCGTGCTGGACCACGGTGACCGCCCGGTGGCCGCGATCAGCGTCACCTTCCGGCACGAGTGCCCCGGCCAGCGTGACTGCGGCCGTGACTGGCCCGCACTGGCCGTCGAGGTACAGAAAGCGGCCGCCGACCTCACCACGAGGATCGGCGGCCGCCCCCAGCCGCTGGCGTAAGCCGGAGGCGCGGGACACGAGGCGCGCCGAGCCCGCGCGGCGCGCTGTTACCGAACTGCACAACAGACAGGTTCTGAGCGCGAAACCCGCCTCCCGGGCAGCTCGGCAACCAGCCGCGGGTACGTGACGGCGGACAGATGCCTCGGCGGCGTGCTGCAGCGGTGACCGCTGGTCGGTCAGCCGGCACACGGGTTGTCGGCGTGGCACACGGCTCGTGTCGTTGACGCATCGCGTGTGGAGCCCGCACACGAGTTAGAACTGGTGTGCGGGGTCCACGCGCGGTGTGCGAAGTACACGGGCAGTGTGCGGGCGCGCCGCCTCGCGGCGTTGCCAGGCCGGCCGGCTCAGTCGGCGAGCTTGACCTCGGCCTCGATGGCCTCCATCTCGGCGCGCTGCGCGTCGACGATCGCGCCCACCTTCTCTGTCTCCATGGCGACGCTCACCGCGAAGTAGAAGATGACCAGGCTGAACGCCGCCACCACAACCGCGTCCCAGCCGTCGCCGATCACCTTGAGATTGCCCCAGGTGCCGTACTGGCCGAGCAGGCCGATGATCAGGCAGCCACCCAGCCACGGCCAGATCCATGAGGCGGCGCGCCAGTCGATGTCCGGGCGCTCGGCCGGGTTCGTCAGAGCCAGCGTCACCTCGAAGAGCACCCGGCCGAGGAAGATGGCGACGAGCAGCTTGAGCGTGACGTCGAAGCCGCCCCAGTAGATGATCAGGTTGGCGAAGATGAAGCCGAGCGGGGCCAGCACCTTCGGGAACGGCAGGTGGTAGGGGCGGGGCCGGTCCGGGTCACGCAGCCGCAGCGCGGTCAGAGACACGGGCGCGAACGCGTACATGATCGCGGTGGCCGAGGTGACCACGCCGACCAGCGCCTGCCAGCTCGGGAACGGCAGGAACATCAGCTCGCCGACCACGAACGCGAGCAGGATGGACACCAGCGGCACGCCGCGCACGGTGAGCCGGCCCAGGACGGCCGGCAGCACGCCGGTGCGCCCCATCGCGTAGGTGGCCCGCGCCGAGGTCGCCACGTAGATCAGGCCGGTGCCGGCGGGCGAGACGAACGCGTCGGCGTAGAGCACGTAGGCCAACCAGGCGGCGCCGGCTCCGGCGGCCAGCGAGGCGTACGGGCCGAAGTCGCCCTTGCCGATGGGGTTGTCCCAGTTCTGCGCGATGGCCGCCGGGTCGAGGGCACCGATGAACGCGATCTCCAGCAGGATGTACACCGTCGCGCCGATCATCATCGCCACGATGATCGCTCGGGAGAGGTCCTTCTCGGGGTCGCGGGCCTCGCCGCTGACCTGGATGGCCTGCTCGAAGCCCTGCAGGGCGAACACCACCCCCGCCGGGAGCGCGGCGAAGATGCCGTGCGCGCCGTGCGGGGCGAACCCGCCGCCCGCGTGGAAGTTGCTGGCGTGGAAGGTCAGGGAGACCAGCACGATCACGGTCAGCACCGGCACGGCGGTCTTCCAGATCACCGTGACGGTGTTGCTGTCGGACAGCAGCTTCACGCCGATGATGTTGATCACCGTGAACAGGATCATCAGCAGCGAGGCCCAGAAGATGCCGCTGCCGGTCAGGGTGCCGTCGTCCTTCAGCAGGGCGAGGTGGTCCTTGATCCAGCCGATGTTGTCCAGGTAGGCGAGGCTGGCCTCGACCTCGATGGGCGCGATCGCGACCGCCTGCAGCCACGTGGCCCACCCGGCGGTGAACCCGGCGAGCGTGCCGAACGCGAACAGCGGGAAGCGCGCCGTGCCACCGGACGCCGGATAGGCACCACCCAGCTCCGCGTGGATCAGCGCCAGCACGGCCAGCATGACGGCGGCGAGCACCCAGGAGACCAACGACGCGGGACCGGCGGTCTTGGCCGCCGTCAGCGCACCCAGCAACCAGCCCGAACCGATGATCGACCCGAGTGAGATGAAGGTCAGGCCCCAGAACCCGATCGAGCGTTTCAGCTCGTGTGTGCCGGTGGTGGCGGCGCTGACGGTAGGTGTGGCCATGTGGTGCCTTCCCTCCCAGGGTGGTCCGAGCCAGGGACGAGCAAGATCGGCTCACCCGTTCGTGCGGTGGAGGAATCTTGCAACACGCGGCTTTAACGCTTTGCAACGATCAGGTAAAGCAGGCCCGGAACACAACGAACTCTTGCCCCCGACGCAGAATGGGCGTAAAGGCAAGAACGACTCCAGCGGCGGGATCCGGTCAGTACAGACTCGCCTTGACCAGCGCAAACGTCCAGCTCAGCGGCCCGCGACCGAATGCGCCCGAATGATCAGGCGCCTCAATTATCTATCAGTGAACTCTCAGTTTTTGTCGTCAATTTCCACTGCCCCGACGGGGCCGTCCTAACACGAAACAAACAGCATGGTGCCCCGGATCGGGGCTCGATCCGGGGCACCATGGTGATAGTTCGTTCGGGTTAACGGTCAGGGCTGGTCTCCGGCGCGGGGCTGCCCGGGCGCCGGGTCGGTCTAGTCCTTTTCCTAAGCCTGCTCGGCGCCGGCCTGCGGCACGATGGCGAACCGCAGCTGCGGCTCGCCGCTCGGCTCGGTGTACTGCTCGACGTCGAGCACCTTGTCGCCGAGTACCTCGGCCGCGGTCTGTTCCAGGTAGACCTTCGCGCCACGGCCCTCGACCACGGTGTCGTCCTGGCCGGGCCCCGGCACCAGGGCCAGCTCCAGGCCCTGTCCGGCGCCGTCGGAGGCGATCCGCGCCCCCGCACCCTCTGGCATCTCGCCCCGCGACACGAGAGCGTGAATGGCCTCTGCTGCGTTCTCGGTGATTGCCAACATGGGGCCCGACCGTAGGCGGAGGCACGCCCGCTCGCAGCGTGGAGCACGCCCCGATGGACGGGCGGTCGGTTTCGCGCGACGGGCCGCACCGCCCGGGCTGACATAGCCTGGCGTGCATGGTTGGGGACTTACCGGCCGACGCCACGACGGCGTCACCGACGGACCAGCAGCCGAAACAGCGATGGGAGCAACCGACGAACCCGCAGGCCGACGCCCCGACCACCGCTCCCCCGACCACCGCAACCACCGCCGCCCCACCACCGGGCCCGGGCTGGATCCGCCGGCTGCTGGCCGCCTGCTGGCGGCACCCGGTGGTCACGTCGTCCTCGCTGCTGGCCGCCACACTCGGGGTCGGGCTGGAGGCGGTCGGTCCGTTGCTGACCAAGGTCGCCGTGGACAACTCGGTGCGCGGGGTGACCACCGGACTGCCCGCGCTGGTGATCGCGTTGGCCGCGCTGGCCGTGGTGCGCTTCGGCGCCGCGTTCGTCCGGCGCTACCTCGGCGGGCGGCTGTCCCTGGACGTGCAGCACGACCTACGGCGCGCGGTGTTCGGCGCGGTGCAGCGCCTCGACGGGCCGAAGCAGGACAGCCTGCGTACCGGCCAGGTCGTGTCCCGCGCGATCAGTGACCTGCAGCTGGTGCAGGGCCTGCTCGGCATGGTCCCGCTGATGGTGGGCACCGTGGTACTGGTGGTCGCCTCGATCGCGGCGATGCTGTGGCTCTCCCCGCTGCTCACCCTGATCGCCCTGGTGGTGGTGCCGGCGGCCGTCCTGATCACCGCCCGCACCCGGCGCACGCTGTTTCCGGCCACCTGGTCCGCGCAGCAGCGGGCCGCCGACATCGCCCAGCACGTCGAGGAGACGGTCACCGGGGTGCGGGTGGTCAAGGGCTTCGGCCAGGAGTCCCGTGAGGTGGCCACGCTGCAACGGCGGGCACTGCGGCTCTACGGCGAGCGGCTGCGGGCCGCCCGGCTGACCGCGAAGCTGGCCCCGCCGCTGGCCGCGCTGCCCTCGGTGGGCCTGATCGCGGTGTTCGGCCTCGGCGGGCTGCTCGCGCTGCGCGGTGAGATCACCATCGGCACGTTCCTGGCGTTCTCCACCTACGTCGGCAACCTGGTCGGGCCGGCTCGCATGATCGGCAGCACGGTGGTCGCCGCGCAGCTGGCCAGGGCCGGCGTCGAGCGGGTCTACGAGCTGATCGAGTCACAGCCGGAGGTGGCCGACCCGGTCGATGCGGTGACCCTGCCGCCCGGTCCGCTCGCGGTCACGCTGGACGGCGTGCGGTTCGGCTACACCCGGGACGAGCCGGTGCTCGACGACATCTCGCTGACCGTGGCCCCCGGTGAGACGGTCGCGCTGGTCGGCTCGGCGGGCTCCGGCAAGTCGACGGTGGCGCTGCTGCTGCCCCGGTTCTACGACCCGCAGGCCGGCCAGATCCGGATCGGCTCCCCCGACCACATGGTGCCGCTGCCCGCGCTGCGGCTGGCCGAGCTGCGCCGCGAGCTCGGGGTCGTGTTCGAGGAGGCGTTCCTGTTCTCCGACACGATCCGCGCCAACATCGCCTACGGGCGCCCGGACGCCACCGAGGACGAGGTCCGCGCCGCCGCCCGGTCCGCCCAGGTGGAGGAGTTCGTCGACCAGCTGCCAGCCGGCTACAACACGCTGGTCGGCGAGCGCGGGCTGACCCTGTCCGGCGGCCAGCGCCAACGCATCGCGCTGGCCAGGGCACTGCTGTCCACACCGCGCATCCTGCTGCTCGACGACGCCACCTCAGCCGTGGACTCGACCACCGAGGCGGCCATCCACGCGACCTTGCGCGAGGTGACCGCGACACGAACCACGATCCTGATCGCGCACCGCCGCTCCACCCTGGCCCTCGCCGACCGGATCGTCGTGCTGGACGGCGGCCGCGTCCTCGACATCGGTACCGAGGCCGAGCTGGAGGCGCGCGGCACGCTGACCGTGGTCGGCGACGAGTGCACCTCGGGCCACGCCGGCCCCGCACCGGATCGGCTCTGGCCGGCCAGCGCGGCGGAGCCCGCCACCGGGGTCGTGACCGGGCCGGGCGGGGCCGGCGGCTACTCGGGCGGCCCCGGCCCGGGCGGCTGGATGGCCGGCAACGTGCCGGCGACCCCGGAGCTGCTGGCCGCCGTGAACGCGCTGCCCACGCCGACCGACCAGCCCGAGCTCGGCCGGGGTCGCGAGCAGGTCGACCCGAGCGCCCCGGACCCCGGGTTCGCCCTCGGCCGGCTGCTGCGGCCGGTGCGCGTGGCGCTCGGGCTGAGCGTGCTGCTGGTCAGCGCGGACGCCCTGGCCACCGTCGCCTACCCGTCGCTCGCGCGACTCGCGGTGGACGGCGGCATCGTGGGGCGGGCGCCGACCGTGCTCGCACTGGCCGCCGGGCTCGGCCTGCTCGTGGTCGCCGGCGACTGGCTGGCCACCTGGCTGCAGACCCTGGTCACCGCGCGCGCCGGCGAGAGCGTGCTCTACGTGCTCCGGGTGCGCAGCTACGCCCACCTGCAGCGGCTCGGGCTGGACTACTACGAGCGCGAGCTGGCCGGCCGGATCATGACCCGGATGACGACGGACGTGGACGCGCTGTCCACGTTCCTGCAGACCGGGCTGGTGCAAGCGGTGGTCAGCCTGCTCACCCTGCTGGGCGTGGCGGCCGCGCTGCTGCTCACCGACCTCAAGCTGGGGCTGGTGGCGCTCGCCGCCCTGCCGATCCTGATCGTGGCGACCGCGGTGTTCCGGCAGCTGTCCTCGGTGGCCTACGCCGACGCCCGGGAGCGGGTCAGCGCGGTCAACGCCGACCTGCAGGAGAACGTGTCCGGGCTGCGGGTGTCGCAGGCGTTCGTCCGCGAGGAGCACAGCGCGGCGGAGTTCGGCGCCCGCAGCGACGCCTACCGGGTGTCCCGGCTGCGCGCGCAGCGCTACATCGCGACGTACTTCCCGTTCGTCACGCTGCTCTCCGAGCTGGCGCTGGCGGCGGTGCTCGCGGTGGGCGCCAGCCGCGTGGCCGGCGGCGACCTGACGCCCGGCGTGCTCACCGCGTTCCTGCTCTACCTCGGCATGTTCTTCACGCCGGTGCAGCAGCTGTCCCAGGTGTTCGACGGCTACCAGCAGGCCAGGGTGGGGCTGTCCCGGATCGGTGACCTGCTGCGCACGCCGACCTCGGTACCGGAGGCCGAGCGGGACGTGGTGGCGGTGCCGGCGCGGCTGCGTGGTGACGTGGTGCTGGACGACGTCCGGTTCCGCTACGCCGGTGCCGACCGGGACGCGCTCGCCGGGGTGTCGCTGCACATCGAGCCGGGTGAGACGGTGGCGCTGGTGGGGTCCACGGGGGCGGGCAAGTCCACCGTGGTCAAGCTGCTCGGGCGGTTCTACGACGTCAGCTCGGGAGAGGTCCGGGTGGACGGCGTGGACCTGCGGCGCTACCCGCTGGGCACGTTCCGGCGGCGGCTCGGGGTGGTGCCGCAGGAGGCGCACCTGTTCACCGGCGACGTGGCGTCCAACATCGCCTACGGCCGCCCCGACGCGGCACCGGCGGAGATCGAGGCGGCGGCGCGGGCGGTCGGCGCGCTGGACATGGTCGCCAGCCTGCCGGGCGGCTTCCGCCAACCGGTCGGCGAGCGCGGCCAGGGTCTGTCCGCCGGCCAGCGCCAACTGGTCGCACTGGCGAGGGCCGAACTGGTGGACCCCGACCTGCTGCTGCTCGACGAGGCGACCGCCGCACTCGACCCGGCGACCGAGGCCGCTGTGCTCGCCGCCGGGGACAGGCTCGCTGGCCGGCTGGGCGGAGACTCTCCGGCCGGCGCTCCGGCAGCCGGGGCACACCTGGCCGGCACGCACGTGGCCGGCACGCAACCGGGCGGCGCTCAGCCGACCGGGGCACAGGTGCCCGGCACACAACCGGGCGGCGCTCAGCCGGCCGGGTGGCCGGGGCGGCGGCGGACGACGGTGCTGGTGGCGCACCGGCTGGCGACGGCGGCGCGGGCGGACCGCATCGTGGTGCTCGCCGGCGGGCGCATCGTCGAACAGGGCAGCCACGCGGAGCTGCTCGAGCGCGGCGGCCGGTACGCGGCATTCTGGCGGGCCGGCTCGGGCGAGCTGGACGAGCACATCCCCGCCGAGGCAACCCCCGCCGAAGGCATCCCCGACAGGACATCCCGGATCGCGGGGTAACCGCCGCGCCCGTGGCAGACCGCCGCGCCCGTGGCTGGCTGAGGGCTGGCACACGGCCTCCAGACGTGGCACACGGGTTCTAACTCGTGTGCCACGTCCGGGAGCGGTGTCTCACCGCCGCAAGCCGTGTGCCGCCATCACGAGCCCGTGTGCCACGTCCAGGAGCTGCGCGTCACCGCTACAAGCCGTGTGCCGCCACGACCGGCCCTGTGCGATCCGCCACCGACCCGATTCGACAGCCGACACACGCCCCGCGGCGGCCGCACACAACCGCGGTACCTGGCGCACGGCCTGTCGACACCGCACACGAGTTAGAACACAGGTGCCACGTCCACGATCCGTGTGCCAGCGCCACGTGCCGTGTGCCACTGCCAACCGTCCGTCACCCCGGGCGCGGCGCGGGCACGGCACGGGTCGGCCGTTTCAACCGCCACACCACGCCCAGGGAGGAGCGGCGGCCGGCGCGAAGCTCCGAGCGTAAACTGTTCATGAGGAAATATTTATGCTCAATTGGGGAGCTGGCCGCCGCCTCCTCCAGCCGAAACTGGTCTGGCGTTGTGTCAGCCACGCGCACGGACTGCTACGCGCAGGTCCCCGAAGGGACTAGCCTGGTCGGCGCTGGCCAGGCAACCCGATCAATTCAAGCGAGGCGATTTACAACCGTGTCCACCAGCAGCTCGTCAGCCGCGTCGGTCCCGCCGTTCCCGACCGCCCAGTTCGGCACGAACGAGTGGCTCGTAGAGGAGATGTACCAGCGTTTCCTCGACGACCCCACATCGGTCGACCCGGCGTGGCACGACTTCTTTGCCGACTACCGCCCTGGCAACGACGGCCCAGCCCAGGCCGACTCGAAGCCGACCACCGACAACCGGGCGAACGGGCAGGTGGGCACCTCGACGGGCGCGGCCTCGGCCGGCTCCCGACCGAACGGCTCGGCCACCACGGCCAGCACCAGCACTGCCAGCACGACAGCAAGCACGATCAGCACGTCGGCCACCGCGTCCAGCGCCCCGGCCAAGACCACCGCCACCACCGCCCGGCCGGCCCCCGCCAGCCCGCCGCCGCCGAGCGCCCCGAACAAGACGTCCGGGACCGTGGTCGGCACCGAGGCCAAGCCGGCCGCCGGCACCACCTCCCGCGCCGCGAAGCCGGCCGCGCCCACCCCCGGTGAGGTCGACGGCCAGGTCATCCCGCTGCGCGGGGCGGCCAACGCCGTGGTCAAGAACATGAACGCCTCGCTGGCGGTGCCGACCGCGACGAGCGTGCGCGCCGTGCCGGCGAAGCTGCTCGCGGACAACCGCATCGTGATCAACAGCCAGCTCAAGCGGACTCGCGGCGGCAAGATCTCGTTCACCCACCTGATCGGCTTCGCCGTGGTCAAGGCGATGGCCGACTTCCCGGGGATGAACAAGCACTTCGCCGAGATCGACGGCAAGCCCACCGCGGTCGCGCCCTCGCACGTCAACCTCGGGCTGGCCATCGACCTGCCGGGCAAGGACGGCCAGCGCTCCCTCGTGGTGGCGTCGATCAAGGGCTGCGAGGCGATGAACTTCGCGCAGTTCTGGTCGGCCTACGAGGACATGATCCGCAAGGCCCGCACCGGCTCGCTGAAGGCGGAGGACTTCGCCGGCACCACGATCAGCCTGACCAACCCCGGCACCCTGGGCACCAACCACAGCGTGCCCCGGCTGATGTCCGGCCAGGGCACCATCGTCGGCGTCGGCGCGATGGAGTACCCGGCCTCCTTCCAGGGAGCCAGCGACGAGCGGCTCGCCGAGCTCGGCATCAGCAAGATCATCACGCTGACCTCGACCTACGACCACCGGATCATCCAGGGCGCCGAGTCCGGTGACTTCCTGCGCCGGGTGCACGCGCTGCTCCTCGGTGAGGAGGGCTTCTACGACGAGATCTTCACCGCGCTGCGGGTGCCCTACGAGCCCATCCGCTGGGTACAGGACCTGCCGGAGGGCACGGTCGACAAGACCGCCCGGGTGCTGGAGCTGATCGAGTCCTACCGCACCCGGGGCCACCTGATGGCCAACACCGACCCGCTCAACTACCGGCAGCGCCGCCACCCCGACCTGGACGTGCTCTCGCACGGGCTCACCCTGTGGGACCTGGACCGGGAGTTCGCCACCGGCGGCTTCGCCGGCCGGTCCCGGATGAAGCTGCGCGACGTGCTGGGCGTGCTGCGCGATGCCTACTGCCGCACCGTGGGCACCGAGTACATGCACATCTCCGACCCCGAGCAGCGCGCCTGGCTGCAGGAGCGGATCGAGGTGCCGCACCAGAAGCCGGCGGTGGCCGAGCAGAAGTACATCCTGTCCAAGCTGAACGCCGCCGAGGCGTTCGAGACGTTCCTGCAGACCAAGTACGTCGGGCAGAAGCGCTTCTCGCTGGAGGGCGGCGAGACCGTCATCCCACTGCTGGACGCGGTGCTCGACTACGCGGCCGCCGAGGAGATGGACGAGGTCGTCATCGGCATGCCGCACCGCGGCCGGCTGAACGTGCTGGCCAACATCGTGGGCAAGCCGATCAGCCAGATCTTCCGGGAGTTCGAGGGCAACCTGGACCCGGGCCAGGCCCACGGCTCCGGTGACGTGAAGTACCACCTGGGCGCCGAGGGCAAGTACTTCCGGATGTTCGGCGACGGCGAGACCGTGGTGTCGCTGACCGCGAACCCCTCGCACCTGGAGGCGGTCGACCCGGTGCTGGAGGGCATCGTCCGGGCCAAGCAGGACATCCTGGACCACGGCCCCGACGGCTTCACCGTGCTGCCGGTGATGATGCACGGCGACGCCGCGTTCGCCGGCCAGGGCGTGGTCGCGGAGACCCTGAACCTGGCCCTGCTGCGTGGCTACCGCACCGGCGGCACCGTGCACATCGTGGTGAACAACCAGGTCGGCTTCACCACCGCGCCGGAGCACTCCCGCTCCAGCCAGTACTGCACCGACGTGGCCAAGATGATCGCCGCGCCGGTCTTCCACGTGAACGGGGACGACCCGGAGGCCTGCGTCTGGGTCGCCAAGCTGGCCGTCGAGTACCGGCAGCGCTGGCACAACGACGTCGTGATCGACATGATCTGCTACCGGCGCCGGGGCCACAACGAGGGCGACGACCCCTCGATGACCCAGCCGGCCATGTACGACATCATCGACGGCAAGCGCAGCGTCCGGAAGACCTACACCGAGTCGCTGATCGGCCGGGGCGACATCTCGATGGAAGAGGCCGAGCACGCGCTGAAGGACTTCTCCAGCCAGCTCGAGCACGTCTTCAACGAGGTCCGCGAGCTGGAGCGGGGCGCCATCTCGCCGAGCCCGTCGGTGGAGGCCGAGCAGGTGGTGCCCACCAAGCTGGAGACCGCCGTGCCGCTGGAGGTGGTCCACCGGATCGGCGACGCGCACGTGAACCTGCCGGAGGGCTTCACCGTCCACCCCAGGGTCAAGCCGGTGCTGGAGAAGCGCTACACGATGTCCCGCGAGGGCAACGTGGACTGGGCGTTCGGCGAGCTGCTCGCGCTGGGCTCGATGGTGATGGACGGCAAGCTGGTCCGGCTGTCCGGGCAGGACACCCGGCGCGGCACGTTCGTGCAGCGGCACTCGGTGGTGATCGACCGCAAGACCGGCGAGGAGTACTACCCGCTGCGCAACCTCTCGCCGGAGCAGGGCCGGTTCCTGCCGTACGACTCGGCGCTGTCCGAGTTCGCCGCGGTCGGCTTCGAGTACGGCTACTCGGTGGCCAACCACGACGCGTTCGTGGCCTGGGAGGCCCAGTTCGGCGACTTCACCAACGGCGCTCAGTCGATCATCGACGAGTTCATCTCCTCCGGTGAGGCCAAGTGGGGCCAGACCTCGGACGTGGTACTGCTGCTGCCGCACGGTCACGAGGGCCAGGGCCCGGACCACACCTCCGGCCGGATCGAGCGGTTCCTGCAGCTGTGCGCGGAGTGGAGCATGACGGTCTCGGTGCCCAGCACCCCGGCCAACTACTTCCACCTGCTGCGCCGGCACTCCCTCGACGGGGTGCGCCGCCCGCTGATCGTCTTCACCCCGAAGTCGATGCTGCGCAACAAGCGGGTGGTCAGCCCGGTGGAGGAGTTCACCGAGGGCGCGTTCCACTCGGTGCTGGACGACCCGAAGTTCGCCGACCAGCGCGGACCCCAGGAAAACGTGCGCCGGCTGCTGCTGTGCAGCGGCAAGGTGTACTACGAGCTGGCCGCCGCGCGCGACAAGGCCGACCGCTCGGACGTCGCCATCGTCCGCATGGAGCAGCTCTACCCGCTGCCCCGCAAGAAGCTGACGGCCGCGCTGGAGCGCTACCCGAACGCCTCCGACATCCGCTGGGTGCAGGAGGAACCGGCCAACCAGGGTGCCTGGCCGTTCCTCGGCCTGTCCCTGCCGGAGTTCTCCCCGGAACGGCTGACCGGTATCAAGCGGATCTCCCGGCGGCGGATGGCGGCCCCGGCGGCCGGCTCCGGCAAGGTGCACGAGGTGGAGCAGGCCCAGCTGATCGAGGCCGCGCTGGGCGACTGACGGCGCGCGCGCCGAGTCCGACAACAGAGCCCGAAGCAACAGAGCCCGGCACCGATATGGTGCCGGGCTCTGTTGTGTCAGCTCTGTTGTGTCAGCTCTGTTGTGTCAGCTCAGTTGAGGCCGCGCGGGTAGGCGCAGAGCGACTGCATGGACTTGGCGGTGGTGCCGTCCAGCTGGCTGACCTCACCACCGGGGCTGATCGTGGTCAACACAAGGTGCTCCGGGGCGCTGTAGATCTTGACGCCGAGCCCGGTGTTGCCGTTGCGGGTGTTGTTGACGACCGAGCGGGCGCCGTCCGGCAGCACGCTGCGCACGTTCAGCGCGGGGCGGCTGTCCTGGCAGAAGAGCTCGTCCCCCCGGTACTCCACCTTCTGGCCGTTGAAGTTCGGCCCGGAGTACAGGCAGAACGAGCCGAACGTGCAGTACGCGTCGGCCGCCACGGTGATCGCCCCGGCCGCCATCGCGGCGCCCGGCACGATCGCCACCGTGAGCAGGCTGGCCACCCCGATCACCGCGCGGACCCGGGGGCCGAACAGCCGGGAACCGACCGCCGCGACGGTCGCCAGACCGTTGGCCCAGGCCGGGGACTGGTCGGCGGCCCGGCGCGGCGACGGCGAGGAGCCGCCCGTCCGGTAGCCGCCGGGCATCGAGCCGTACGGGGCGGAGCCCGGTCCACCGGGTACCCGGCCCGGCCGCGAACCGCCGCCGGGGCCCACGGGCGCCTCGCCCGGGCGGCCCCTCGGCGGGCCGGTCAACCTGGCCCGACCCCACTGCCCCTGCTGTCCCGGACCCGGCTGCTGCGCCGGCTGGGCCGGCCCCGGGTGCCCGCCGGGACCGGGTGGCTGCCCGGGTCCCCTCGGGCCGGGCCCCTGCTGGCCCGGACCGGGTGGCTGGCCGGGGCCGGGTTGGCGGGCCGGGGCGCGCAGCTGGTCAGGGCCGGGACGTCCCGGCCGGGGACGTTGCTGACCGGGCGGCGGGCCGGGTATCGGGGGCGGCGGACCGCCCGGCGACGACGGAGTGCCCGGCGGTGGGCCGGGCACGGGTACTCCGGGAGGTGGGGTGGGCCGGCCGCGGATCGGCTGCGGCGGCGGGCCGCCCCGACCGGGCGGCGGCACTCCCCGGGGAGGCTGCGGGCGGCCCGGCGGCGGCCCCTGGCGCGGTTCAGACATCGAGCCGCCCACCGGCGAGGATCCGGTCCGGGTCGACGAGCTGCGGGTTCAGCCGCATCAGCTCAGCCACCCGGCGGCCCGTGCTACGCGCATAGTCGCCCAGGGTACGACCTGGCTGGATAACTTCCACATCGGCCGGTTTGGCGCGGATCACGAGTCGCTGACCCGGCCGCAGCCGGTTGGGGTCGGCGATGCCGCTGTCCGAGGCGATCTGCTCGAACGGCACCCCGTAACGCAGCGCGACCATGGCCAGCGTCTCCCCGGTGTGCACCCGGTGCTCGGCC
Source organism: Pseudonocardia sp. (assembly GCA_036272155.1). Lineage (GTDB taxonomy): Bacteria > Actinomycetota > Actinomycetes > Mycobacteriales > Pseudonocardiaceae > Pseudonocardia. The sequence continues at coordinate 15,558 of DATAZG010000031.1, read as the reverse complement.
GGCGCGGCGGCGCGCTCCGGCTGGTGCGGCACGGCGGCCCCTACCGGCCGGTGCGGGACACCTGTCTCGCCGTGGGCGGCGCGCCCCGGCTCCGGCGGACGGGGGCGGGCCGGGGCCGCGGGGTGGGCCGGCGCGGCGGGGTGGGCCGGGGCGGCGAGCAGGCCGTTGTGCTCGTCCGCCCTGGGCGTGGCGGTCACCGCGGGCACCAGCAGCTGGCCGCCGGTGGAGGTCCGCGGGCCGGCATCCTGCGCGGTCACCACGCCGACCGCGACACCCGCGAAGACCACAACCGCGGCCCCGCCGCCGAGCGCACGGCCCAGCGCCGGGCGCTCCTCGAACGTGCGCCGCAGCCGGCGGTAAGCGTCGGTGGCGGCAACCCCGGCAGCCTCATAGCACGCCGCGAGCCTCTCCCGTAACTCGTCCAGGCTGGGTAAGGGCATCGCCGCGCTCCGGGATCCCTCCGGGCGGTGGCCGTGGGCTGTCACCACGGGCCGTCAACCGCGTCTGGACGTGAACAACGAACGGTGCGTCGCAACGTCCGCGAGTCTTCCCCCCGACGGTCCTCAGCACGCCGAGACTCTGCTCCATCGCCCCCTCGGTCCGGATATGCCTCTGCGGCATCGGACCAAGTTGATCGACATACTCGACGGTAGTGGGCCGCCGCGAGCAACGTCAAGACCGGCGGACGATCGGTCGAAAGGGGCCCTGCTAGCGTCGCGGCGTGTACTTCACGGACCGTGGGATCGAGGAGCTCGAGGAGCGCCGCGGCGGCGAGCAGGTCACCCTGGACTGGCTGGCCGACCGGCTGCGGGCCTTCGTCGACCGGAACCCTGACTTCGAGGTCGCCGTCGACCGGCTGGCCACCTTCCTGGCCCGTGACGACGCCGACGACGAGATCGACGAGGACTGAGCGGTCGCGCACCGGGGGCCGGTTCAGCGCCGGCCGAGCAGGCCGCGGCGGCGGACCATCTCGCGCAGCGCCTCGTAGCGCTGGGCGACCACGGCGTCCAGGTAGTCCAGGTCCCTCGGCGACGCGCTCGGGTCGGCCTTGGGCAGCGGGCTGAGCGTCATCCACTGCTCGTGCCACAGGTCCTCCAGCGCCGACTCCCACTGCAGCGCCACGCCGAGCACGGTGAGTGCCTCGCGGTCGGCCGCCGCCGACATCGCCTCGTGCAGCTCGACCAGCGAGGCCGCCAGCCGCCGCGCGCGCTCGGCGTCCTCGCGGCGCATCCGGTCCACGGCCTCGGTCATGCCGCCCGTGATGTCCTTGTAGCGACGCGCCGCGCCCGGTCGTGTCATCCGCTGGCCTCCCCCGTCCGGTCCGGCTCGGCCGGGTCCGGCTCGGCCGCCCGCTCCGGCTCGGCTGCCCGCTCCGGCTCGGCTGCCCGCTCCGGCTCCGCCGCCCGCTCCGGCTCGGCCCCGATGTCCGGCACGATCATGACCTCGGGGCGCTGCTGGGTGTACCGGTCGAAGACGAGGCCACGGGCCGGCCGGGGCGACCAGCTGACCAGGCCGGGGGCCAGCGTGCCGAGCTCGGAGCCCTGCACGTCGAACGCCACCCAGCAGCCGATGTCGTCCACCCCGGCGCCCATCGAGAGCACCGCGCGCAGCCGCTGCACACTGCGCCACCAGCCGAGCACGTGCAACCCCGTCTCCGGGCCGCCCTTGAGGATCTGGCGCAGGCCGTCGAGCCCGCTGCGGAACGTGTCCGGGTCCTTCTGCTCGAGCACACTGCTGGCCCCGTCCACGCCGTAGAGCAGCAGGTAGTGGGGCTCCGTGCGGGCCGCCGCGCCGGTCAGCCGGCCGGTCACGTCGGCGGCCAACCCGGCGACCAGCGCACCCATGCCGTCCAGCCCGAGGGTGTCCACCCGGTGGCCGCCGGCGCGCAGCCGGCCGGCCAGCTCGGCGGCCGCGTCGACGGCCTCCGGGACCAGCACGGCCAGGGTGAACCGGGCGGCGTGCGCCCCGCTGGCGGTGTGCTGCCGGGCCAGCGACAGCGCCGCCGCGCCCAGCACCGCCGAGGCCTCCGGTACCGCCGAGCTGATCACCGCGAGGTTGCGGCCCGGCGTGGCGCTCATCGGCACGGACGCCGCACTGCCGGCCACGTCGATCATCTGGCCGAGCAGCGCGACCGGGGCACTCCGGCTGCCCACCTCGACGCCGCTGGCCGCCAGCAGGTCGGCCAGCCGGGGCGTCCGGCTCGCGTCGAACAGCCGCGGTTCGGGCAGCCGCTCCGGCCGGCGCTGCCAGAGCTGGGTCTGCAGCGCGTCCAGGGTGCCCTTGGCGGTGGCGTCCGGGATGCGCACCGTCTCGTTGCCGTGCTTGATCCCGGACTCGTGGTTGAGCACGGCGTGCCACCGGGGCAGCGACAGCGCCACGTCGTTCAGGTCGGCCAGCACGCGCCGGGACCGGGGCAGCGCGACCCGCAGCACGAACTGCTCGAAGATCGCCGGCCGACCCCAGAACGCCTCGATACCGGACACGTCCTGGCTGGACAGCACGAGGTGGATGCCCTGCGAGCGGCCGCGCCGGGCGACGTCCTCGAGCAGCGTGACGGCCTCCCTGGTCACCGCGTCCCGCTCGGCGAACAGGAACTGGAACTCGTCAATGACCGCCACGACCCTCGGCCAGCGGCCGTCCTCGTCGGCGGCGCGCAGCTCCTCCAGCTTGGTGACCTCGTGCGCCTTGGCCGCCTCGGCGCGCCGGCGCATCTCGTCGGACAGGAAGCGCAGCAGCGCCAGCCCGAACTCCCGGTCGGTGTTGATGTTCACGCCGACCAGCCGGGCGTGCGGCAGCCAGGACGGGTCCCGCCGGCCGGGGGTGAACTGGGCGAACGAAACGCCCTCCTTGAAGTCCAGCAGGTACAGCTCGAGCTCGTCCGGGGAGTAGCGGGCCGCCATCGAGCCGAGCATGGCCAGCAGGAAGTTGGTCTTGCCGGAGCCGCTCGGGCCGCCGACCAGCGCGTGCGGCGAGGAGTCGCCGAGGACCAGGTCCACCGGCAGGCCGTCCCGGAACCCGACCGGGGCGCGCACGCCGGCGGTGGAATTGGCCGCCCACCAGTAGTCCGGGGGCAGCAGGTCACCGAAGGAGCCGACCCGGCTGCGCAGCCGCTCCAGGTCGTCGGAGATGGCGTGGCAGGCCGAGGTGACCTGGTCACGGGGCAGCGGCGGGTCCAGCGTGAGCGTGGCGTGCGGCCCGCACATCGTGGTGGTGCCGGTGACGGGCGCGGCGTGGTCGGGCGGGTCGCGCAGCACCACCGTCTCCAGGGGCGCGCTGATCGTCACCGGCACGTCCACGAGCACCAGCTGGATGCCGCAGGCCAGTCCGTTGCGGGCGATCCGCTGCAGCGCCCGCCGGTCCTCCTCGCGCAGCTCGGTGTTGTTGCCGACGAGCACCGCGATCTGCCACGGCTCGGACCGGCCGCCGGTGGTCGCGGCGAGCGCGCGCAGCGAGGGGTGGCCGTCCACCAGCACCCGGGTGTGGATCCGCCGGATGTGGTCGGAGAGCTCCTCGAGCAGCTCCTCCAGCCGCCCCGGGTCGTGCACGGTGAGCAGCCCGGTCCTGGTCAGGGGGTAGAGCCCGGGTACCGCGCCGGTGAGCTGGCCGACGTCCCACACGTGCAGCGCGACGAGCCCCGGCCGGAAGTAGCTGACCACCCGCAGCAACAGCGACTCGACCAGCGTCTCGGCCGCCGCCCGGGTGTGCGGGGTGGACCTGATCTCCAGGTGCGCCTCGTCCAGCAGCGGCACGGCTACGGGGAACGGCGAGTGCGGCGGGGCGCCGTCGACCACCGCGGTGCCGATCCGCCACAGCTCGGGGATCGGGCCGGCACCGTCCACCTTGCCGGGCTCGCCGAGCCAGCGGTCCGGCCGCTCCCCCGCCGCCCCGGGCGCGGAGTCGGTGACCAGCTGCGTCAGCCGCTCGGGCTCGTCGGCGACCCAGCCACCGAACGTCGCCCGGTGGTCGGTCTCCACCCGGCGCACCGGTTCCGCCAGCCGGGAGCTGGCCAGCGCCCTGGCCAGCCCGGGGTCGCGCCGGGCGGCGTCGAGTCCCTCGGCGCGCAGCCACATCTCGAACAGCGCGCTGGCGTGCGCCGTCACCGCCGCCTCGCGGTGCGCCGCCGCCGCGCCCAGCGCCGCGCCCGCCGCGCGCCGGAAGTCCTCGTAGGCCGCCGCGATCCGGTCGCGGCGGTCCTGGCGCCGGGTCACCACCTCGACCCGGGCGCGGGCGGGCGGCACCGCCCGCGCGCGCGGGCGGCACCGGTCACTGATTCAGAGCCTGGCTTCAATCGCCGCCACCGAGTCGACTCCACCGCTGATCAACCCCAGCCCTCGCGACAACTCCTGGTCCGCTCTCGGCAGCTCGGGCGGCACCAGCGACTCGTGATGAGACTGGTCCAACTCGGTCAACATCGCGACCGCTTCGGTGAGCCGCTGCTCGGCCGATTGCGCACTACGATAGGCCGAATGGAGGCGTGCCGACACCTCTTCCAGCGCGGCTCTGATCTCACCGAGTGATTCGGTCACCGGCGCATCACAGCCGCTGCGAGATGCCCTCGGCCGAGCTGATCGCCGAGCGCACCAGTTGCTGCACCTCGGAGATGCTCTGCACCGCCTGCTGCAGCTGGCCGTTCGCCTCGTTCACGTCGGCCTGCGCGCTGCCCTCCGTGACCCGGACCAGGGACTGCTGCGCCTCCTCCAGCTGCGAGTGCGCGTGCTGCAGTGCACCGAGACTCTCCGAGGCCTTCTGGTTGGCCGCCGCGATGCCGGACCGCACCTCCTCGATGCTCGCCATTCCCGCATTCCTCCATATTTCCCAGGTCGCTCGCGCGACATTTCCCGACAGTGAAATGTAGTAGCCAAAGGGTGCCGAACTCGGGAGATATGCCCGTGTCGTGGCGTCACCCCAACCGGTCCGTGTAGTCCGCCCCTAGTGACCTGGACCACTTACTCGCGGTATCGCACCCCTGGTAGACCAACGGTTCTCCCACCACGCAGGCCAGGCGCCCGAACCTCCTTGGGCGCCATGACGCCGTTAGGGGCGACACCGATGTCGACCACGGAAGACCCGACCGTACACATTTTGTGGATCAATGCGGGGTTGAGCTGTGACGGCGATTCCGTCGCCCTGACCGCGGCTACCCAACCGAGCATCGAGGAGATCGCGCTCGGCGCTCTGCCGGGCCTACCCAAGGTCGCCGTGCACTGGCCGCTGATCGACTTCGACAACGGCCCGGTCGGTGGCACCAACGACTTCATCGAGTGGTTCTTCAAGGCCGAGCGGGGCGAGCTGGACCCGTTCGTGCTGGTCGTGGAGGGCTCGATCCCGAACGAGGCCATCAAGGCCGAGGGGTACTGGTCCGGCTTCGGCAACGACCCGGCCACCGGGCAGCCGATCACCACCAGCGAGTGGCTCGACCGGTTGACCCCGAAGGCGCTGGTCGTCCTGGCCGTAGGCACCTGCGCCACCTACGGCGGCATCCACGCCATGGCCGGCAACCCGACCGGCGCCATGGGCGTGCCCGACTACCTCGGCTGGAACTGGAAGTCGCACGCCGGTATCCCGATCGTCTGCGTACCGGGCTGCCCGACGCACCCGGACAACCTCTCCGAGACCATCCTCTACCTGCTCTACCAGGCCACCGGCGCCGCGCCGATGATCCCGCTGGACGACGAGCTGCGCCCGCTGTGGCTGTTCGGCTCGACGGTGCACGAGGGCTGCGACCGGGGCGGCTACTACGAGCAGGGCCAGTTCGCCACCGAGTACGGCTCGCCGAAGTGCCTGGTCAAGCTCGGCTGCTGGGGGCCAGTCGTCAAGTGCAACGTGCCGAAGCGCGGCTGGATCAACGGCGTCGGCGGCTGCCCCAACGTCGGCGGCATCTGCATCGGCTGCACCATGCCCGGCTTCCCCGACAAGTTCATGCCGTTCATGGACGCCCCGCCCGGCAGCAAGGTCTCCGGCGCGGCCAGCGGCGCGTACGGCGGGGTCATCCGCAAGCTGCGCGACATCACCACGAAGCGCCTGAACAAGGAACCGAAGTGGCGCTCGAAGGGGCGCGAGCTGACCACCGGCTACCGCAAGTCCTGGTAGCGCTCGCCAGTCACCGCCGGTCGGCACCGCCCGACGCACCCTCCCGAGCTGATCCCACCACTGACATTCGCGAAGCGGAAGAAGCAGGCGCGCCATGACCTCCACGCAAGACAAGATGGGTTCGTTCAAAACCGACAAAGACGGCCTCGTCGAGATGGCCTGGGACCCGATCACCCGGATCGTGGGCAGCCTCGGGATCTATACGAAGATCGACTTCGGCAACCGCAAAGTAGCCGAGTGTCACAGCACGTCGTCGATCTTCCGGGGCTACTCCATCTTCATGAAGGGCAAGGACCCCCGGGACGCCCACTTCATCACCAGCCGCATCTGCGGCATCTGCGGGGACAACCACGCGACGTGCTCGGTCTACAACCAGAACATGGCCTACGGGGTGCGCCCGCCGCACCTCGCCGAGTGGATCATCAACCTCGGTGAGGCCGCCGAGTACATGTTCGACCACAACATCTTCCAGGAGAACCTGGTCGGGGTGGACTACTGCGAGAAGATGGTCGCTGAGACGAACCCCGGCGTCCTCGAGCTCGCGAACCGCACCGAGTGCCCCAACGCCGAGGCGCACGGCTACAAGTTCATCGGCGACATCATGCGCGCGCTCAACCCGTTCTCGGGTGAGTTCTACCGCGAGGCGCTGCAGGTCAGCCGGTACACGCGGGAGATGTTCTGCCTGATGGAGGGGCGCCACGTGCACCCCTCGACGCTGTACCCGGGCGGCGTGGGCACGGTGGCCACGATCCAGCTGTTCACCGACTACCTGACCCGGCTGATGCGCTACGTCGAGTTCATGAAGCGCGTCGTACCGCTGCACGACGACCTCTTCGACTTCTTCTACCAGGCCATGCCCGGCTACGAGGAGGTCGGCCGGCGCCGGATCCTGATGGGCAACTGGGGTGCGTTCAACGACCCGGACCACTGCGACTTCAGCTACCAGAACATGGAGTCGTGGGGCCGCAAGATGTTCGTCACCCCGGGCATCGTGGTGGACGGCAAGCTGGTCACCACGAGCCTGCTGGACATCAACCTGGGCCTGCGCATCCTGCTCGGCAGCTCGTTCTACCGCTCCTGGGAGGACCAGGAGATGTTCGTGACCAAGGACCCGCTGGGCAACCCGATCGACCGCAACCACCCGTGGAACCAGCACACCATCCCGGCCCCGCAGAAGCGCAACTTCGACGACAAGTACTCCTGGACGATGTCGCCGCGCTGGTTCGACGGCAAGGACCACCTGGCGCTGGACACCGGCGGCGGGCCGCTGCCCCGGCTGTGGATCACCGCGCTGGCCGGGCTCGTGGACACCGGCTACGTGAAGGCGACCGGGCACAGCGTGCAGATCAACCTGCCGCGCACCGCCCTGAAGCCCGAGGTCAGCTTCGAGTGGAAGATCCCGCAGTGGTCCAACGCCATCGAGCGCAACCGGGCCAGGACCTACTTCCAGGCCTACGCCGCCGCCCAGGCGCTGTACTTCGCGGAGAAGGCGATGGCCGAGGTCCGCGCCGGCCACACCAAGACGTGGGAGCCGTTCAAGGTCCCGGACGAGGCCGTCAGCTGCGGCTGGACCGAGGCCGTTCGCGGCGTGCTCTCCCACCACATGGTGATCAAGGGCGGCAAGATCGCCAACTACCACCCGTACCCGCCGACGCCCTGGAACGGCAGCGTGCGCGACATCTACGGCACGCCCGGCCCGTACGAGGACGCGGTGCAGAACACGCCGATCTTCGAGGAGAACCCGCCGGAGTCGTTCAAGGGCATCGACATCATGCGCGCGGTCCGCAGCTTCGACCCGTGCCTGCCCTGCGGCGTGCACATGTACCTCGGCAACGGCAAGACGCTGAACAAGACCACCTCCCCGGCCATGCTCAACCTGGGCTGAGGGGATGGACACCCGAGCACCCACAGCGCCCACGACCGAGATCGACCCCAACGAGATAGGCCAGCGCATCTCCGACCTGCTCGGCGGGCTCGGTGCCCACGCCGAGCCCAAGGTGGCCGAGGCGGCCGAGGAGCTGGCGCAGCTGTTGATGGAGATGTACGGCGCCGGCCTGGAACGCATCGTCACGGTGCTGTCCGGGGCCGGTGCCGCCGGGGCCGACCTGCTCGGCCGGCTCGCCGACGACGACCTGGTGGCCAGCCTGCTGGTGCTGCACGACCTGCACCCGGAGGACACCGTCACCAGGGTGACCCGGGCGCTGGAGTCCGTGCGGCCCTACCTCGGCTCGCACGCCGGTGGGGTGGAGCTGCTCGGCGTGGCGCACGAACCGGACGGCGAGGTGGTGCTACTGCGGCTGCAGGGCAGCTGCGACGGTTGCCCGTCCTCGGCGATCACCGTGAAGATGGCCATCGAGAAGGCGATCGAGGAGGTCTGCCCCGAGGTCGTGCGGGTGGACGTCGAGGGCATGACCAGCGACAACCAGCACGACAGCGCCGACAGCCCCGGCACCCTGCCTCCGGGCGCGAAGGCCCTGCCGCTGCTGGCGGTGAGCGCGGCGCCAGCACCGGCGGCACGCGAGGTCGCCGTCGGCTGGGTCACGCTGTCCCCGCCCGAGCTGCGACCCGGGCAGTGCGCCACGCTCGACGTCGCCGGGCACTCCGTGCTACTGGCCCGGCCGGCCGGCTCGGTCAATGCGTCGGTGAACGGCTCGGGCAACGGCGGCGGCCCCGGTTCCGCCGGTGGGGCCGGCTCTGCTGTCGGGTCTGCTGCCGGCTCTGCTGCCGGCGACGGCACCGGCGGGCTGCTGGCCTACCGGGACCACTGCCCTGCGTGCGGCGGCGACCTGGCCGGTGCCCCATTGCGGGGTGAGCGGCTGGCCTGCCCGTCCTGCGCGGTGGACTACGACATCCGGCACGCGGGCCGCGCGCTGGACGGCTCGGAGCGGCACCTGGAGCCGCTGCCCCTGGTCCGCCGGGGCGACGGCTGGCGGCTGGCGCTGCCCCGGACACCGGCCGGGATGGCCTCGTGACCAGCCGGGTGACCACCGGGCGGGGGGCCGACGCGCTGCGCCGGCTCCGCCGCACCCGGCCGCCCGCCGACCCTGCCGCACAGGCCACCCCGGTCTCCATCGCACCGAACGCCATCGCACCGACCGCCACCGCACCGACCCAGGCCGCTCCCACCGAGCCGCCGCTTCCCGGCCCGGCGCTCCCCGGGGTTGTGCTCCCCGGGGGGCGGCCGGTCGGCGCCCAGCGCCCCGGCGAGTCGGGCGAGGGTGAGTCCGAGTACGAGCACTGCGAGATGTGCGGCGTCCTCATCGCCGACCAGCACTCGCACGTGGTGCACCTGGAGCACCGCTCGCTGCTGTGCACCTGCCGGCCGTGCGCGCTGCTGTTCACCGAGCGGGGCGCCGCCAGGGGCCGCTACCGCGCGGTGCCCGACCGCTACCTCCGCGACCCGGCACTGCAGGTCACCGAGCTGCAGTGGAACGAGCTGCAGATCCCGGTCCGGATGGCGTTCTTCTTCCACAACTCCGATCTCGACAAGACGCTCGCCTTCTACCCCAGCCCGGCCGGCGCCACCGAGAGCCTGCTGCCGATGGACGCCTGGCGCGAGGGCCTCGGTGCGTCCTCGCTCGGCAGCCAGCTGGAGCCGGATGTGGAGGCGCTGCTGGTCCGGCACGGCTCGCGCGGCGGGGCCGGGGACAGCCCCGAGGCGAGTGCCTGCCTGCTGGTGCCGATCGACGTCTGTTACGAGCTGGTCGGGCTGGTCCGGATGTACTGGAAGGGCTTCGACGGCGGCAGCGAGGCGTGGGACCGGATCGACAGTTTCTTCGCCGGGCTGGCCGAGCGGGCCCGCGACATCGCGCCGACCGGAGGCCGCTGACCATGCCGGAGCTGTCGTTCGCCTGCACCGAGGCCCGGCCGGAACCGTACGCGGCGAGCCCCAGCCTGCAGTTCCTGCTGCGCATCGGCGAGAGCACCGGGGTCCGGATGCACTCGGTGGCGCTGCGCTGCCAGCTCCGGATCGAGCCGCACCGGCGCCGCTACTCCGGCGACGAGGCGGCCAAGCTGACCGACCTGTTCGGCGACACCTCCCGCTGGGGCGAGACGCTCAAGCCGATGCAGCTGGCCACGATCAGCGTGATGGTGCCCAGCTTCCGCGGCGAGATCGAGGTGCCCATGTCGGTGCCGGTGACCGCCGACCTCGAGGTGGCCACCGCGAAGTACTTCCACGGCCTCGACGACGGCGACATCCCGCTGCTGCTGCTGTTCTCCGGCACCGCGTTCTACGCCGCCGAGGCCGGGCTGCAGGTCGAGCTGGTGCCCTGGCACCTGGAGGTCAACTACCCGCTGCCGGTGGCCGTGTGGCGCGCGGTGATGGCCGAGCACTTCCCGAACGCCACCTGGCTGCGGCTGCGCGCCGACACGCTGGCCACCCTGCAGCGCTACCGCACCGACCGGGGCATCATCAGCCTCGACGACGCGGTCGACGAGCTGCTCAAACGCGCCGGGGAACAGCCGTGAGCGCACCGCCCGACGGCCTCGCCGAGACCCTGGACGGCGTCGGCGAGGTGGCCGACGCCGTGCTCTTCGAGGGGTACCTGCTCTACCCGTACCGGGCGTCGGCCAGCAAGAACCAGCTGCGCTGGCAGTTCGGCGTGCTCACCCCCCGGGACTGGGCCGAGCGGACCGCCGAGTCCTGGTACTCGCACACCGAGTGTCTGCTCGAACCGGCCGGCGGCGCCGACGACCGGCTGCACGTGCGGCTGCGGTTCCTGCGGCTGCGCCGGCGGCGGGTGCAGCGCGCGACGGGAGCCGGTGGGCCCGACGGGTTTGTGGACGTGGCCGAGCTGACTGTGCCGGACGGCACCGGCGGCGACACCCTGCACCTGCCGTGGGACGAGGGCCTCCCGGAGACCGTGGACACCGCGGTCACCCTGGCCGAGCTGGCCGGCGACCCGCTCCGGATACCGGTCGAGCTGCCCGGCGAGCAGACCGAGGAGCTCCTGCTCGGCGCGTCCGGGGAGGTGGTGGGCCGGCTGCTGCGGCGCAGCTGGCCGGCGCACGCCCAGCTCGTCGTGGGTACCGAGCCGGTGCCGGGCCCGTACGGCGCGCTGCGGCTGCGGCTGCGCGTGGAGAACCTGGGCGCGGAGCCGGACGACCCGGACCCCGGCACCGAGGTACCCGACCCGCGGCCGGACCGCGAGGAGGCGCTGCGCCACTCGCTGATCGCCGCGCACAGCATCCTGGCGCTGTCGGCCGGGGAGTTCCTGTCCATGACCGACCCGCCCGAGTGGGCCCGCCCCGCCGTGGCCGCCAGCGTCAACGAGCACACCTGGCCCGTGCTGGCCGGCCCCGGCACACGCCCCCGGCTGGTGCTGTCCTCGCCGATCATCCTGCCGGACTTCCCGGAGATCGCCCCGGAGAGCCCGAACCAGCTGTTCGACGGCCTGGAGAACGACGAGATCCTGACGCTGCGCACGCTCGTGCTGACCGACGAGGAGAAGCGCGAGGCCAGGGCCACCGACCCGAGGGCCGCGACCCTGGTCGACGCGGTGGACTCGATGCCGGCGGAGATCTTCGAGCGGCTGCACGGGGCGATCCGGTCGATGTCCGGCCCGGGGGTCGCCGCCGAGGTCCCGGCCTTCGGCGGGGCGCCCACGTTCGGCCAGGTGTTCGCCACCCTCGATGACGGGGTGCCGGTGTACTCCGACGAGACCGGCGGCAAGCCGTGGTGGGACCCGGCGGCGGACTCCTCGGTCGACCCGGAGACCGACTCCGTGCTGATCGGCGACGTGCCGGTGGCCAAGGGCGCCACGGTGGTGCTGCGCCCGAACGGCCGGGCGGACGCGCAGGACCTGTTCCTGGCCGGGCGGCCCGCGCTGGTCGAGGCGGTGCTGCACGACGTGGACGGCGACGTGCACCTCGCGGTCAGCCTGCTCGACGACCCCGGCTCGGAGTTCCAGGCCTCGCACGGCCGGTACCGGTACTTCCGGCCCGAGGAAGTAGAGGTGTCCCGGTGAACGGCGTACTGGTGGCCGGCGTCGGCAACATCTTCCTCTCCGACGACGGGTTCGGGGTCGAGGTGATCCGCCGGCTGGCCGAGCGCGAGCTGCCGGCCGGCGTCGAGCTGGTGGACGTCGGCATCCGCGGTATGCACCTGGCCTACCAGCTGCTCGACGGCTACGCCGCGCTGGTGCTCGTGGACACGACCGCGCGGGGCGGCGAGCCCGGCCAGCTCTACCTGTTGGAGCACGACCTGTCGGCGATCCGGGCCCCCGACGACGGCGCTGTGGACAACATCGCCGTGCCGGACGCGCACGACATGAGCCCGGACACGGTGCTGGCGCTGCTCGGCTCGCTGGCCACCTCGGCCGGCCAGCCACCGACCGCCGGGCTGCGGCGGGTGCTCGTGGTCGGCTGCGAGCCGGCCAGCACCGAGGACGGCATCGGGCTGTCCGACCCCGTCGCCGCCTCGGTGGACCGCGCGGCGACCGCGGTGACCCGCGTGGTCGCCGACCTGCTCACCGAGCTGCACCTCACCACCGAACTGCAGCTCACCACCGAACTGCAGCTCACCAGCGAGGAGACCAAGGCATGAAACGGCTGCTGTCACTCGTACTGCTGATTGTCGCCGGGCTGGTCGTGCTGAACGTGTTCGACGACATCAAGCGGTACCGCGCGATCAGTGAGATGTGAGAGGAGCACGCCATGTGCCTCGGCATACCGGGTGAGATCGTCGAGCTGCTGGCCGACCGCGAGGAGTGCGCGATGGTCAGCGTCGCCGGGGTCAAACGCGTGGTCAACATCGGCCTGCTGGAGGACGAGGAGCTCAAGGCCGGGGACTGGATCCTGATCCACGTCGGCTTCGCGCTGGCCAAGATCGACGAGGCGGAGGCCGCGCACGCCATCAAGATGTTGGAGGGCATGGGCCAGGCCTACGTCGACGAGCTGATCGCGCTGGCCCAGTCCGAGACCAGCCAGCCGGGAGGGCAGGCATGAGGTTCGTCGACGAGTTCCGCGACGCCGAGAAGGCCCGCGTGCTGTCCGCCCGCATCGCCGAGCTGTGCGAGCCGGGCCGGCAGTACAAGTTCATGGAGGTGTGCGGCGGGCACACCCACACCATCTACAAGCACGGCCTCGAGGACTACCTGCCGGAGACGGTGTCGCTGGTGCACGGGCCCGGTTGTCCGGTCTGCGTGATCCCGATGGGCCGCCTGGACGACGCCATCGCGATCGCCGAGCAGCCGGACGTGATCATGACGTCGTTCGGCGACATGATGCGGGTGCCCGGCGGGCGAGGCTCGTTCTTCGACTCGAACGCCGCCGGCGCGGACATCCGGATGGTGTACTCGCCGCTGGACTCCCTGAAGATCGCCCGCAACAACCCCGACAAGCGCGTGGTGTTCATGGCGATCGGCTTCGAGACGACCGCGCCGTCCACCGCGATGACCGTGCTGCGCGCGGCGGCCGAGGGCCTTTCGAACTTCTCGATCTTCTGCAACCACGTGACGATCATCCCGGCGATCAAGGCCATCCTGGACTCCCCCGACCTGCGCCTCGACGGGTTCATCGGGCCGGGCCACGTGTCCACCGTGATCGGCTGCCGGCCGTACGAGTTCATCGCGCGCGAGCACGGCAAGCCACTGGTCTGCGCCGGGTTCGAACCGCTGGACATCCTGCAGTCGGTGTACATGCTGCTGCTGCAGCTGCGCGAGGGCCGCTGCGAGGTGGAGAACCAGTACGCCCGGGTGGTGCCCTGGGACGGCAACCCGAAGGCGCTGAAGGTGATCGGCGAGACGATGGAGCTGCGGCCGTACTTCGAGTGGCGCGGGCTGGGCTTCATCTCGCAGTCGGCGCTGCAGGTAAGAGCCTCCTACAGCGCCTTTGACGCCGAGCGGCTGTTCGATGTGCCCGGCGTCCGGGTGGCCGACCCGAAGGCCTGCCAGTGCGGCGAGGTGCTCAAGGGCGTGCTCAAACCGTGGGAGTGCAAGGTGTTCGGCACCGCGTGCACCCCGGAGACCCCGATCGGCACCTGCATGGTGTCCTCGGAGGGCGCCTGCGCGGCCTACTACAACTTCGGCCGGTTCACCCGGGAACGGGTCAAGGAGGCGACCCGCGCATGACCACGCAGGATCTCGGGCAGAACATTCCGACCCGGTCGACGCAGGCGGGCTGGGCCGAGGAGGCAGTCGCCGAGGCGGAGCGGGAGGGGCCACACGCCGGTGGCCGCATCGGAGCCGAGCACCTGACCCGCGAGCAGCAGGTCATGGAGCGGATCGACCGGGCGCGGGCGCGCAAGGCCAGGGTCAAGGAGCCCCGGATCACGCTGTCGCACGGCGCCGGCGGCAAGGCCACCCACAACCTGATCGACGCGATCTTCCTGGACGCCTTCCGCAACCCCGAGCTGGAACAGCTCTCGGACGCGGCGTCCGTGCAGGTCGGCGATACACGGCTCGCGTTCACGACGGACTCCTACGTCGTCTCGCCGCTGTTCTTCCCGGGCGGCGACATCGGCGAGCTGGCGATCAACGGCACGGTCAACGACCTGGCCATGGCCGGCGCGCGGCCGCTGGTGATCTCGTGCGGCTTCATCCTGGAGGAGGGCTTCCCGACCGACGACCTGCGCCGGGTGGTGGCCTCGATGGCGGCCGCCGCGAAGGCCGCCGGGGTACAGATCGTCACCGGGGACACCAAGGTCGTGCAGCGCGGCAAGGGCGACGGCTGCTACATCAACACGGCCGGCATCGGCGTGCGGGAGCGGCCGGTCGAGCTGAACGCGGCGAATGCCACCCCGGGCGACGTGATCCTGGTGTCCGGCCCGATCGGCGACCACGGCGTGACTGTGATGCTGGCCCGGGGCGAGCTGGACATCGACGCCGACATCGTCTCCGACACCGCGCCGCTGCACGGGCTGGTCGCCGCGCTGCTGGACGCCGCGCCCGACGTGCGGATGCTGCGCGACGCCACCCGGGGCGGGGTGGCCACGATCCTGAACGAGGTCGCGGCGGCCTCGAAGACCGCGATCGTGGTGGACGAGGAGGCCGTCCCGGTCCGGCCCGAGGTGCGCGGGGCCAGCGAGCTGCTCGGCATCGACCCGCTGTACGTCGCCTGCGAGGGCCGGCTCGTCGCGGTGGTCCCGCCGGAGCAGGCCGACGCCGCGCTGGCCGCGCTGCGCGGGCACCCGCTCGGCGAGGGGGCGGCAATGATCGGCAAGGTGGTCGACGACCCGCCCGGGCTGGTGCTGCTCAAGACCACGTTCGGCGGCACCCGGATCGTGGACATGCTGGTCGGCGACCCGCTGCCGCGGATCTGCTGAGCGGCGGGGGCGCGCGGCGTGCACGAGCTGGCGATCACCGAGAGCATCGTGGCGGCGGTGAAGGAGAAGCTGGGCGGCGCCCCGGTCCGCCGGGTGTGCGTGGAGGTGGGGCGGCTGTCCGGGGTGGTGCCGGACGCGCTGCGGTTCTGCTTCGAGGTGGCCACCGCCGGCACCTCGCTGGACGGCGCCGAGCTGGACATCGT
>DATAZG010000030.1:0-33799 GCA_036272155.1 Pseudonocardia sp. | reverse complement strand
GACGGTCAGTTGACGACCGCGAGCACGTCGCGGGCGGAGAGGATGAGGTACTCCTCGCCGTTGTACTTGACCTCGGTGCCGCCGTACTTGGAGTAGATGACGACGTCGCCGACGCTCACGTCCACCGGGACGCGGTTGCCGTTGTCGTCCACCCGGCCCGGGCCGACCGCGAGGACCTTGCCCTCCTGGGGCTTCTCCTTGGCGGTGTCCGGGATGACGATGCCAGACGCGGTCGTCGTCTCAGCCTCACTGGCCTGCACGACGATCTTGTCTTCGAGCGGCTTGATGTTCACGCTCGCCACGAGTGTGCCCTCCCCTTCCTGGGGTGTTCATGAAGGATTCCCGGTTGAGAATCGCCATCTCGGCGGCGGCCTCGAAGCCCCGTCGTCGCGGGTGCCGGGGCGCCGTGCTGCCGCGTGATTGGCACTCTACCCACGAGAGTGCCAAGCCTCAACGTCGACCCGCGCGGCGCTGGGGTGTTCATCGCCAGTTGGTTCACAGGTGGCCCGCCGTCCGGTTGGCTGGACGCCATGTCGATCGAGCTGCCGGGGTCGTCCCGGCGGGCAGTGCTGCGCGGCGGGCTGGCCTGCGCGGGTGCCGTCCTGGGTACCTCCCTGGTCAGCACGACGCTGGCCGGCTGTGCCGCCGATGCGCCGCCGCAGGGGTCCGCGCTGGTCACCGGCCGGCGGCCCGGCCAGGCCGGCACGCGGCCCGGTTCGGTGTTCACCCTCGGCGTAGCGTCCGGCGACCCGACCCCGGACGGCATGGTGCTGTGGACCCGGCTGGCCCGCGACCCGGCGCACGAGGACGGCCTCGGCGGCATGCCCAGCGGCACGCTCGATGTCCACTGGGAACTGGCCGCCGACCCGCACTTGCGCCAGGTGCTGCGGCGGGGCACCGCGCGCACCGGTGCCGAGCTGGGCTGGTCGGTGCACGTGGAGCCGGCGGGGCTGGCGGCGGGGCGGGAGTACTGGTACCGGTTCCGGGTCGGCGGCGAGCTGTCCCCGGTCGGGCGCACGCTGACCACCCCGGCCGTCCCCGAGCTGCGGCCGCTGAGCCTGTGCTTCGTCTCCTGCGCCCGCTACGACCAGGGCCTGTTCACCGCATACCGCCGGCTCGCCGAGGACCGGCCCGACCTGGTGCTGCACCTCGGCGACTACAGCTACGAGTACACCACGGACACCACGTCGCTGCGCCAGCTGACCGGCGGCGTCGAGCTCACCCTGGCCGACTACCGGCGGCGGTACGCGCAGTACCACGCCGACCCCGACCTGGCGGCCGCGCACGCCGCCGCGCCCTGGATCGTGGTGTTCGACGACCACGAGGTGGAGAACAACTGGGCCGACATGATCCCCGAGCACCCGCCGGAGCCCGGCTTCCCGGCGCGGCGGGCGGCGGCGTTCCGGGCGTACTACGAGAACGTGCCGCTGCGCCCGTCGGCCCGGCCGGCCGGCGTGAACATGCGGCTCTACCGGCGGCTGGGCTGGGGTGGGCTGGCCACCTTCCACATGCTCGACACCCGGCAGTTCCGCGACGACCAGCCGTGCGGCGACCAGTACAACACCGACTGCCCACAGCGCTCCGACCCGGCGCGCAGCCTGGTGGGGGCACCCCAGGAGGCGTGGCTGCTGGACGGGTTCGCCCGGTCCACGGCGCGCTGGGACCTGATCGGCCAGCAGGTGATGTTCTCCCAGGTCGACCTCACGCCCGGAGCCGGCGCCGGCTACAACCCCGACTCGTGGGACGGCTACCCCGGCAGCCGCGAGCGGGTCGTCGACGGCTGGGTGGCGGCGCGCGTGCGCAACCCCGTGGTGCTCTCCGGCGACGTGCACAACCACTGGGCGGCGGACGTGAAGACCCGGTTCGACGACCCGGCCTCGCCGGTGGTGGGCACCGAGCTGGTGGCCACGTCGATCGCGTCCGGTGGGGACGGCTCGGAGCAGCTGGCGCAGACCGCAGCCGTGCTCGCCGAGAACCCGCACGTCAGGTTCTTCAACAACCGGCGCGGCTACGTGCGCACCCGGATCACCCCGGACACCCTGACCGCCGACTTCCGCGTCGTGCCGTACGTGTCCCGCCCGGGCGCCCCCGCCGAGACCCGCGCCAGCTTCGTACTGGAGGACCGCGCCGCCGGCCTCAACCGCGCCTGACGGAATCCCCGACTCACCCTGACGGATTCCCCGACTCGCGGGCAGGTGCAGCCCGGTACGCGAGCGTGTGTCCCCCGATACGTGGGAACGTGCCCGGCGAGTCGGGGATTTTGTCAGGGTGAGTCGCGGATTTTGTCAGGGGGTGGGCGACGCATCGTGTAGGCGTCGGCGCCGCTCGGGCGGTAGTAGTTGCGCCGGATGCCGAGGCGTTCGAACCCGGTCGAGCGGTACAGCTCCAGCGCCGCGTCGTTGTCGGTGCGCACCTCGAGGAAGACGATCGCGCGCAGCCCGTCGGCGTACTCCAGCAGGCCGGCGAGCAGCCGTCGGCCGATCCCCCGGCCCTGCCGATCGGGGTGCACGCCGATGGTGTGGATCTCCGCCTCGGCCCCGCCTGTGCTGTCCGGGCTGGCCACCACCGCGATCCCGCCGTAGCCGACCAGCCGCCCGCCCTCCCTCGCGGCCAGGTAGAAGTGGCCGGCGGCGAGCTCGTCCCGGAACATCCGCGCCGTCCACGGGTCGTCGCCGGCGAACAGCAGCCGCTCCAGTGCCGCGCAGTCCGGCGCGTCGGCGCGATAGAGCGGGCCGATCGTGACGGTCGCGGCGGCGGGCCGCTCAGCCAAGGCTGACCCGCTTGCGCGCGGCCGGCGGCACCGCGTCCGGTCGACGCAGGTAGAAGGGCTCGAGCGGGGCGGGCGGGGCACCGTTGCGCAGCTCGTCCCCCGCCGCCGCGACCAGGCCGGCCGGCGAGGGCGACAGCGCGGCGCCGGCCGCCGGGAACTCGGCCAGCCCGAGCAGCTCGGCGTGCGCGGCGGCGACCGGCCCGGCCACCCGGCGCACCCCGAGCTCGTCGACCCGCTCCGCCAGCGCCGCCGGGGTGTCCACCGCCGGCCCGGCCAGCCGCTGCCCCGAGGAGTCGTAGGCCGCCCAGTACACCTCGCGCCGCCGCGCATCACTGACCACCAGCAACGGCCCGCCCGCGCCGGAGGCCGCCGCTTCGGACGGCACCGCCCCGGAGGTCGCCGCGTCCAGCACCGCCGCGTCCAACACCTCCGCATCCAGTGCCACGGCGTCCAGCGCGACCGCGTCCAACGAGCAGACCCCGTACACCGGGACGCCGAGCGCATCCCCCAGCCCGGCGGCACTGACCAACCCGACCCGCAGCCCCGTGAACGGCCCGGGACCGGCGCCGCAGACCACCGCGTCGACGTCGGCCAGCCGCTGCCCGGCGGCCGCGCAGACCGCGAGCACCGCCGGCATGAGCTGCTCACCGTGTTGCCGCGCGCCGTGACGGATCTCCGAGCCGAGCAGCCGGACCGGGCCGGCCGAGCCCTCCCTCGGCACCTCGAGCAGCCCGACGGTCACCGCTTCGGTCGCGGTGTCAAGAGCGAGAACCAGCACCCCACCAGCCTAGAACCCGTCCGCGGCTACCAGTCCGCGAGTACCTCGGGCAGCTCGGCGAACCGGTGCAGCACCGCGTCCGGCTCGACGTCCACCGGCACCTGCTGGTCGGCCGGGATCGTGCTGTGCGGCACGAACACCGCGCGCATGCCGACGCCCTTGGCGCCCGCGATGTCGTCGTAGGGGCGGTCGCCGACGTAGACGCAGCGGGCCGGGTCGGTCGCCCCGACGGCGGCCATGGCGGCGCGGAACGCCTCGGGGTGCGGCTTGGTCCAGGCCAGGTCGGAGGACCACACGCAGGCGTCGAACATGTCCAGCACCCCGTCGCGGCGCAGGAACTCCTCGTGCCACGCGCCCGGCCACCCGGTCGACGACAGCACGCCGAGCGCCAGGCCCCGCTCGCGCAGCCGGGTCAGCGTGGGGGCGACCTCGGCGTGCGTGTAGGTGCCCGCGGTCCAGAACTCGCGGAACGCGGCGAGCGCGTCCTCCCGGTAGGGCAGCGCCGGGCCACCGAGCGCCTCGGCGGCGTCGGCCACCACCTGGGCCAGCGTGAACGCCCGGTGCTCGTCGCGGGCCAGCAGCCAGCGGCCGTTCTCGGCGGCGAGCAACGCGGCGGCGGCACGCTCGGCGGTGGACGGGTCGTCCGGCAGCAGCACGTCGGCGTAGGCCCGCCAGCCGGCCAGGTGGTCGATGGTGACCCAGGGCGCCAGCGTGCCGCCCCAGTCGAAGATGACGGCCTCGATCATGGGAGCTCGGTCATTCGTGCGGACATCCTCACGGTCATGCCGGGGTGGGTTCGGACTGCCAGGACAGTTGGGCCAGCCGGCTGTCGTCGTCGCGGCGGGTCAGCCGGACCAGCAGGTAGCGCGCCGCGAGCCCGCCGGCCAGCCCCTCGCCCCACTCGACGACAACCGCGGCGGCGGTGAGGTCGGTGTCCAGGTCCAGGTCGTCCAGCTCGGCGCGGCCACCCAGCCGGTACGCGTCCACGTGCACCAGCGGCACGCCCCGGCCACCCGGCGCGGGCGCGTGCTCGCGGGCGATCACGAACGTCGGTGAGGTGACCGGCCCGGCCACCCCGAGCCCCCGGCCGATGCCCCTGGCCAGCACGGTCTTGCCGGCGCCGAGCGGACCGGACAGCAGCACCACGTCCCCGGCGTCCAGCCGCGCCCCGATCCAGGCCCCGAGCGCCTCGGTGTCGGCCGCGGTGGGCAGCGTCAGCTCGGTGTCGGCGAGGTCGGCCAGCTCGGTGCCCGCCAGCTCCGCGGGCGCGCCGGTGCTGGTCGGGTCGGTGCTGGCCGGGTCGGTGCTGGCCGGGTCGGTGCTGGCCGGGTCGGTGCTGGCCGGGTCGGTGCTGGCCGGGTCGGTGCTGGCCGGGTCGGTGCTGGTCAGGCGCCTCATGCGCGCCTCCGCAGCCGGCGCAGCACCCCGCTGGGCCTGGCCAGCTTGCCGACCAGCTCGGTCAGCGCCTCGTTGACCGGCTCGGGCTGCTCGAGCATCGCCATGTGACCGACGCCGGGCAGCCGCACCAGCGTCGCGTTCGGCAGCTCGCCGGCGATCTTCTCGCTGTGCTCGATCGGGATGATCCGGTCGGCGTCGCCGCCGATGATCAAGGTCTCGCACTGCTTCAGGCCGGGCAGCGCGGCGACCCGGTCGTGGCTGTCCAGGGTGTCCACGAAGTCGATCAGGGCGTCGACCGCGTTGGCACTGATCATGGTGTGCACGAAGTCGACCAGCCAGTTCCCCACCGCCCGGTCGCCGTAGGCGTACGCCCTTGTCACGCCCCAGACCAGGTCATTGATCATAATGCGGGCGCGCTCGACCAGCCGGGGCTGCCAGCCGGCCAGCGCGCCGACCAGCCTGGTGAGCACGTTGCGCCGGGACAGGAACGTGCCGGGCAGCCCGGACGCCGCGACCTCGCCGGCCGAGGTGCACAGCAGGGCCACGCCGGCGATGCGCTCGGTGAACAGCTCGGGCACCTGCTCGGCCAGCGCCATGATCGTCATGCCGCCCATGGAGTGCCCGACCAGCACCAGCGGGCCCTCGGGGGCGAGCGTGCGCAGCACCGCGTCCAGGTCGGCGCCGAGCTGCTCGATCGTGCAGCTGGCCTTGCTGGCCCGCTCGGACTGGCCGTGGCTGCGATGGTCGTAGAACACCAGGCGCGCCTTCGACTCGGGCTGCGCGGCGAACTCCTGGCGCTGGAAGTGCCAGCAGCGCCGGTCCAGCGCGAAGCCGTGCACGAAGACCACGGTGAGCTCGGCACGGCGGCCCTCGGCCGGCTCGATGACCTCGGCGGACAGGCGCACGCCGTCGTCGGCGGTGATCGACCACGGGGTACCGGCCGGCAGGAGGCCGAGCTCGGCCGGCGCCGGGTGGTCCGCGTCGCCCTCGCCGTCGCCCGGGCCCCGGCGTTCCCTGGCCAACCGGGACCACCGCGTGGCGGCCCCGACGGCCACCCCGGTCGCCGCGGCACCCAGCACACCGCCGATCACGCCGCCGGCGATCCGCCAGCCACGGTTGCGACTCACGGGGAGTCCTCTTCGTCCATGCCGAATACCGTGCGGGACACCCGGCCCACCCGCAACCCGGTAACGATCTCGTAGTGGATCGTGCCCAGGGCGTCGGCCCAGTCCTGCGCGGTCGGCTCGCCCCGGTCCCCGGGGCCGAACAGGACGGCCTCGGTGCCGACGGTGATCGGCTCGCCGTGCTGCTCGGGTCCGCAGTCGACCACGACCTGGTCCATGCAGACGCGCCCGACCAGCGGCAACAGCCGGCCGCCGACCAGCACCCTCGTGCCGCCGACGCCACTGGGCCGGCTGCCCAGCCGCCTCGGCACCCCGTCCGCGTAGCCGACCGGCAGCAGCGCGAGCGTGGTGTCCCCCGGCGTGCGCCACTCGTGCCCGTACGACACGCCCTCGCCGGCCGGCACGCGCTTGACCAGCGCGACCCTGGTGCGGAAGGTCATCGCGGGGCGGAGTCCGACCTCGGCCGACGGCCGGCCCATCGGGTCGAGCCCGTAGACGGCGATGCCGGGGCGGACGAGGTCGTAGTGCAGGTCGGGGCGGCTCAGCGTGGCGCCGGAGTTGGCCAGGTGCCGGATGGGCCGCAGGCCGGCCTCCCGGGCCAGCGTCCAGGCGGCGTCCAGGCGGACGGCCTGCAGGTCCAGCATCGGGCTGTCCGGCTCGTCGCCGTGGGCCAGGTGCGACCACACCGCGACCACCTGCACCAGGCCCTCCGCCTGTGCCTCGGCGGCGGCGCGGACCAGGCCCGGCCAGTCGGCCTCGGCGCAGCCGTTGCGGCTCAACCCGGTGTCGATCTTGAGGTGGATCCGGGCCCGGCGGCCGACGGACCGCGCGGCGGCGCGCAGCACGTCCAGCTCGTCGACCGAGGCCACCGACAGGTCGACGTCGTTGGCCACGCCGGCCGCGAAGTCGACGTCCGGCAGGTCCAGCCAGCTCAACACGGGCGCGGTGATGCCGGCGGCGCGCAGGGCCAGCGCCTCGTCCAGGGTGCACACGCCGATCCAGCTGGCCCCGGCGGCCAGCGCCGCCCTGGCCACCGGCACGGACCCGTGCCCGTAGCCCTCGGCCTTGACCACGGCCATCACGCCGGCGCCGTTGCGGGCCGCCAGCCCGGTCAGCAGCGCCACGTTGTGCCGGATCGCGCCGAGGTCCACGGCCGCCTCGGCCCTCGGGCGGGTCGACCCGATCCCGGTCGGTGCGGCGCGCTGGTCAGCGGTGGCGGACATGCCGCCATGGTCTCATCCGCCGGAGCCGACGGGCCCCTCGGTGGCGCAAGGAGCGGCTCGCCCAACTTGTCACGGGAAGGAGTCCCGACAGGTCGCCCCGCCGCACCAGAAGCGGGCCGGCCGCCCGAAGCGCCGTCCGTCCGAAGCGCCGTCCGTCCGAAGCCGCCGTACGTCCGAAGCCGCGGCCCGCTCGAAGCGGCCGTCGCTCGACTTGTCGCGGGAAGAAGACGCGACAAGTGCCACTTGTCGCGGCAAATAGCCACGCCAAGTCGCCTCCGGGGTGGGCAGCCTACGGCTGGAGAGCGAGGCGGCGGACGGCCCGGATCGCGTCTGGGACGGCGGCGAGCAGCGCGGACGCCCCGATCGGCGCGCCCACCGGTGGACCGTCGGGCGCTCCCGACCCGCCGAGTGCGGCCAGCGCGGCCGCCCGGCTGTGCAGGTACGCGGCGCAGCCGGCCGCCCACCACGGCTCGAGGCCGGCCGCCAGCAGTGTCCCGATCAGCCCGGACAGCACGTCACCCGAGCCGGCGGTGGCCGCCCAGGATGAGCCGGCGGGGTGGGCCAGCGCCCGACCGTCGGGGTCGGCCACGACCGTGACGTTGCCCTTGAGCAGGATCGTCGACCGCCAGCGCGCGGCGGCCCGGCGGGCGGCGGCGACCCGGTCGCTGCCGACCTCACCGTCGATCCGGGCGAACTCCCGGTCGTGCGGCGTGAACACCGCCGGCGTCTCGATGGCCGCGTCGGCCAGGTCCGGCGTGGTGGAGAGCAGCGTGATCGCGTCGGCGTCCAGGCAGACCGGCACGCCGAGGTCCAACACGGCCGCCAGAGTGTCCCGGCCGGCCGCGCCGGTGCCGATGCCCGGTCCGACGGTCCACGCCTGCACCCGCCCGGTGTCGGCGACCGAGCCCGCCGCCACCACCTCCGGCCAGCGCGAACGCACCAGGTCGGCGGCCGAACCCGCGTAGCGGACCATGCCCGAGGTAGCCGCCACCGCGGCCCCGGTGGCCAGCACGGCCGCCCCCGGATAGACCGCCGAACCGGCCGCGATGCCGACCACGCCCTGCGTGTACTTGTCGTCGGCCGGCCCCGGTACCGGCCAGCGCGCCGCCACATCCACCCCCTCCAACTGGTAGAGATCGGGCTCCGGCAGGTGCGGCGCCAGGCCGAGGTCGACCAGGTGCACCGGCCCGCAGCGCTGGGCCGCCAGCGCATGCACCGGCTTGTAGCCGCCGAAGGTGACGGTGGCCGCCGCGGTCACCGCCGGGCCCGCCACCGCCCCCGTGTCCGCATCGACGCCGCTGGGCAGGTCGACCGCCAGGATCGGCACCCCGGCCCGCTCGGCGGCGGCCACCAGCGCGGCGGCGGGTTCGCGCAGCGCGCCGCGCCCGGAGATGCCGACGATCCCGTCGATCACCAGGTCGGCGCCGCGCACCGCCGCCTCCGCCCGCTCCGCGTGGACCGCGTCGAGCACCCGCCCGGCCGCCCGGCGAAACGCGGCCAGCCCCGCCGGGTGCGCCCGGTCCGGCGCGAGCAGCACCGCGGTCACCCCGACGCCGCGGCGGCGCAGCTCAAAACCGGCCCACAGCGCGTCCCCGCCGTTGTTGCCGGCGCCGACGAGCAGGCATACCCGGCCGCCGACCACCGCACCGGCGTGCTCGGCCAGCAACGCGACTGCCCGCCGGGCGACCCCGTGCGCAGCGCGCCGCATCAGTGCCCCGTCCGGGGTGCGCGCGAGCAGCACGTCCTCGGCGGCCCGCACCTGGTCCGCCGTCCACATCCGCCTCATGTGGCCAACCGTAGAGCGCCCCGCGCCCACCCCGCCCGTGCGACGCCGCTCGAGCTCCGACCCACCGCCCGGGCCCGCCGACCGGTCACCTGCCGGCACCCGGCGGCGTCTTCCTCCTACTCCTCCTCCGGCACCGGCCCCGGATAGCTGCCCCACGCCATCACCGGATCCGTACCGAGCGCGGCCAGCTCGGCCCGGAGCAACGCGGCGTCCGCATCGCTCAGCTCGGTGACCGTCCGGCGCAGTGGCCGGCCCCAGTTCGCCCCCTTCGGGAACGCGTCCAGCCGAGGGACCAACGACTTGAGGTCGACGCCGGCCCGATAGGTCGCCAACCGGGTCAACTGAAGCTCGCAGGCCCTCGGGTACCGCCGCCCGGCCAGCAGTGGAGGTTCGGCGAGCAGCGCGACGGGCGAGGCGATCACCGCGGACCCGATCACCATCGTGGGATCCCGGTCCGGTCCGTCACCCCAGCATTTCTGGGTGGTCACCAGGAACAGCTCGTCACCGACCAGCAGCCGGTCGACGCGCGCCCGGTCGCTGTTCGGGAAGGCCGCCCGCCCCTCCCGGAGCAGCCAGCAGGCGCTCTCCCGGTAGCCGAGGGTGAACAGGTGGGCCGACCCCGACACCGCGGGGAGATCCGCCGACTCACCCGGCCCCAGGACCGCCCTGGCGAGGTGCTCAGCCTGCCGGATGACCCCGTCGACCTCCTCCGCGCGCAGCGGCCGCCGACCGTTGTCGGCCAGGTCCGCCTCGTGCACGATCTGGTCGCGCCGGGTGGCCATGGCTCCCCGCCGATCCCCGATCATCGGCTCGGCGGCCGGTGCCCCCAATCCCTCCAGCACCGACACCGCCTGTACCCAGGCAGCGCGGTACAGATCCGCCACCTCGAACGGGCCCACCTCGAGCTCCTCGAGCCGACGACCACTGCCCACCAGCCGCCGGGCGAACTCGAGATTGCGTTCGAATTTCTTGAACTCCGCCGTCGTGATCACTGTCCACTCCCATCGGACGACCTCCTCCAACCAGGAGACCGACGCTAAGCAGCACCTCTGACGAGCTGAGGGCCGTTTCCGGGGTCGCGGGCGGGGATCAGCGGAACGCAGCAGCGCGGTGCCGGATCGGCCGGGTTCGGTTGCGCCGACCGGGCGGGCAGCTCACCCGACCGTGGCGGAACCGACCGCGACAACGCCGCGCCGGGTGGCGTGGCAACGCCCGACGAGGGCGGATGGGATAGCGTCTGCGCGTGGCTCGTACCCGACAGCCGGTGGCGCCCGCGCTGCCCCGATCGGCCCGCAAGGCGATCGAGCAGCTGTCCCACCCAGGCCCGCATACGGTGCTGCGCGGCGAACTCGGGTTGGTCGGGCTGCCCGGCGTGATCTATGCGCCCAGCGAGGGGCTCGGGCTGCCCGCGGTCGCGTTCGGCCACGACTGGGTACAGAGCCCGGACCGCTACCTGCCGCTGCTGCGCCACCTGGCGTCCTGGGGCTTCGTGACCGCCGCGCCGGCCAGCTTCCGGGGCCCCATCCCCAGCCACGCGCGGTTCAGCGGCGACCTGCGCAGCGCGCTCGACGTCTGCGTCGGGGTCCGCCTCGGCGACGGCGCGATCAGCGTGGACAAGCGACGCCTGGCGCTGGCCGGGCACGGCATGGGCGGCGGCTGCGCGGTGCTGGCGGCCGCCGACCGCGAGGCCGCCGGCGAGCCGGTCGCCGCCGTGGTGACGCTGGCCGCCTCGGAGACCCGGCCGTCCGCGATCGACGCCGCACCGCTGGTCACCGCGCCCGCGCTCCACCTGGCCGCCGGCAAGGACCAGGTCAGCCCGGCCGTCGGCAACGCGGAACCGATCGCCGCCGGCTGGGGTGGGCCGGTCGTGCTGCGCACCCTGCCGAAGGCCAACCACCTCGGCTTCCTCAGCGGCCGGGGCTGGCTGGACTCGCTACTGGCCGGCAAGCCGCACGCCGGCACCGCCAAGCTGGCCCGTGCGCTGATGACCGGCTTCCTGCTGCACGCCCTGTACGGGAGCAGCGACGTCGAGGAGCTCGTCTCCGGCGAGTTCAAGGGCACCGAGCTACTGCTCTCCCGCTGACCCAACCGAGCCCGCTCACCCGTGAGTGGCGAGTTGGGCTATGACCCAACTCGCCACTCACGGGTTCTGACCAGCGGTTTTGACCGAAGTCGCGGGTGATTGCCTCTACCGGGCCGGAGGGCGGGCCCGAATCGGCGGCGCATCCGGCAGCTCGGCCACGCGGACCCCGATGTCCGTACCCGGCCGGTGCCCCTCGACCCCGGCCAGCTCCGGACCCGTACCGGACTGGACCTCCGGCACCAGCGGGCGCCAGTCCCGCAACACCCGATCGCGGTACTCGCGGTCCACGACGACATCGGGCACCGGCACCGGACCTTCGCTGAGCCAGCCAGCGGCACCGCCCGGCCGGTCCGGCCCGGAACCGGCACCCGACCCCAGCCCCGGTACCGGACTCGGTCCGACACCCGGGCCCGACTCCGCGTCCGTCCCGCCCCAGAGCCCGGCACCGGTCGGCGAGCCAAGGCCACCGTCCCAGCCGTCAGCGGCCGCCAACCCGGCCCGCAGTACCGCGAGCACCGCGCCGTGGCCGCCGGCCAGCTCGTCCAGCCGCGCCCAGCGCGCCAACGCGGCCGGCTCGGCCAGCTCCAGCGCCTCCCGACCGGGGTACCGCGGGACCAGCGAGGCCACCGCGTCGGCCTCCTCGGCGTCACGCTGTGCTGGCCACAGGGACGAGCGGTAGGCGCCGCCGTCCCATACCCCGTCACCGACCCGCAGCACCTGCCGGACCAGCTCGGTCAGCCACACATCGAGTCGCGTGGACGCCGCCCGCAGCTCACCGGCCAGCGCCGTCACCTCGGTCGCCTCGGACCCGATCGCCGCCGCCAGCGCCGTGCAGCTGGCCGCCGCGCCCGGCCCGACCGCCGCCTCGGCCCCGACCGCGCCGGCCGCCCGCCCGATCTCGCCGAGCTCGGCCGCCACCGCGTCGAACCGATCGGCGGCGGCGGACAACGCACCCGGATCGGTGCTGGCCAGCCGGTCGAACCGCTCCTGCTCCCCGGCCGACCAGGGCCGTTCCGCGGAGGCGGAGCCAGGGCCGGAGCCGGAGCCGGCCGCGTCCCCACCGAGGCGCCGGCACGGATGGTCCCACCAGCGCAGGTACACGGGCCGCCAGCGCTCCAGCGCGGCGAGCACCGGGGCGATCGGAGCCAGCCGGGCGCTCATCGGTGGCGCGCGAGCAGCCCCGCCTCGAGCTGCCGCGCCCCCTCGGCGACCTGCCGGTCGTGCTCCTCGACCGCCTCAGCCTGCCGGCGCGCCCGCACCGCCACCAGGGCGACGTCGGCCGCGCGGCGCCCGAGCCGGGCGGCCAGGTCGTCACGCCGGGCGGCCACAACGGGTGCCAAGGGCAGCTCGTCGACCGCCGTGCTGTGCACCGCGGCCGCCGCCGCACTCAGCCGGTCGGCCAGCGCGGCCAGCCGGGCCGCGCCGGCGAGTGCTTCGGCCGGATCCAGTTCGAGGTTCGCTGCCATGGCCCGAGCGTGCCAACCGCCGCGCCCCGCCGGGGCGGAACCGGCCAACTCCGGTGCGATCGCACACGCCGGCCACCAGAGCGCTGGACCGAGAGTGTCAGCTGGCGGCGGCGACCACGGTGGCGAGCTGGTCGCCGATCCGCTCGGCCAGCTCCCGCGTGGGGGCCTCGACCATCACCCGGACCAGCTGCTCGGTGCCGGACGGGCGTAGCAGCACCCGGCCCTGGTCACCCAGCTCGACCTCCGCCTTGGCCACCGCGTCCCGGACCTCGGGGGCGGCGGCGACGGTGGCCTTGTCGGTGACCCGCACGTTGACCAGCACCTGCGGCAGCGCGACCATCACCGAGGCCAGCTCGGCCAGCGTGCGCCCGGTGGCGGCCATCCGGGCCATCAGGCGCAGCGCGGTGAGCACACCGTCGCCGGTCGTGGCGTGCGCGGGCAGCACGAGGTGCCCGGACTGCTCGCCGCCGAGCGTGTAACCGCCGGCGCGCAGCTCCTCGAGCACGTACCGGTCGCCGACGCCCGTGGTGCGCACCGCGATCCCGGCGTCCCGCATGGCCAGGTGCAGCCCGAGGTTGCTCATCACCGTGGCGACCAGCGTGTCCTCGACCAGCTCACCGCTCTCCCGCAGCGCCAGCGCCAGCACCGCCATGATGTGGTCGCCGTCCACCGGCTCACCGGCGGCGGTGACCGCGAGGCAGCGGTCGGCGTCCCCGTCGTGGGCGATACCGAGGTCGGCACCGTGGGCGCGGACGGCGGCGATCACCTCACCGAGGTGCGTCGAGCCGCAGTTGTCGTTGATGTTCAGCCCGTCCGGGCTGGCGTGGATCGCGATCACCTCGGCCCCGGCGCGCCGGTAGGCCTCCGGGGCCAGCTCGGCGGCGGCGCCGTTCGCGCAGTCCACCACGACCCGCAGCCCGGCCAGCGACGTGCCGCCGGTGCCGGCGGTGCGTAGGTGCCGCAGGTAGCGTTCCCCGGCGTCGGCCAGGTCACGCACCCGACCGACGTCGACCCCGACCGGCCGGCTGCCCGGCTCGTAGAGGCGCGCCTCGATGGCGTCCTCCACCGTGTCCGGCAGCTTGTGCCCACCCTCGGCGAACAACTTGATGCCGTTGTCCGGCATCGGGTTGTGCGACGCGGAGATCATCACGCCGAGGTCGGCACCCAGCTCGCCGACCAGGTACGCGACGGCGGGGGTGGGTAGCACCCCCGCCCGCAGCACGTCCGCACCGGCCGAAGCCAGCCCGGCCGTGACCGCCGCCTCCAGCATCTCGCCACTGGCGCGGGGATCCCGACCGACCACGGCCACCGGACGGTGCGAACGATCGCTCTCCGCAAGTACCCGGGCAGCCGAACTGGCCACGGCCATCCCGAGTTCGGGAGTCAGCTCCGCGTTGGCCAGGCCCCGAACGCCGTCTGTACCGAACAGCCGGCCCATGTGGGGGTCAGCGCTTGCTGTACTGAGGCGCCTTGCGGGCCTTCTTCAAGCCGTACTTCTTGCGCTCGGTGGCCCGGGCGTCACGGGTGAGGAAACCGGCAGCCTTGAGCGCCGGGCGATCGTCGATGTTCAGCACGATCAGGGCCCGGGCGATGCCGAGGCGCAGCGCGCCGGCCTGGCCGGAGATGCCGCCACCGTGCAGGGTAGCCAGCACGTCGTACTTCTCGACCTGCTCGGTGATCACCAGCGGCTCCTTGATCAGCTGCTGGTGCACCTTGTTCGGGAAGTAGACCGGAAGGTCCTTGCCGTTGAGGCGGAAGTTACCGGTGCCGGGCACCAGGCGGACCCGCACCACGGCTTCCTTGCGGCGCCCCACGGTCTGCACCGGGCGGCCGGGGACCACCGGGGCCGGGGTCTCCTGGACCGCGGCACTCACTTCCGGGGTCTCGGTCTCTTCTTCGACGACGTCGGGGGACTGCTCGGGGGCGCTCACTGGCTCACCTGGGTGATCTCGAAGGGCAGCGGCTGCTGCGCGGCGTGCGGGTGCGACGGACCGGCGTAGACCTTGAGCTTCTTGCCCATGGCCCGGCCGAGCCGGTTCTTCGGCAACATGCCCTTGACGGCCTTCTCGACCAGCCGGTCAGGGTGCTTGTCCAGCATCTCCCCGACCGAACGCTGGCGCAGGCCGCCCGGGTAGCCACTGTGCCGGTAGACAAACTTGTGTTCCCGCTTGTTGCCAGACACCGCGACCTTCTCGGCGTTGACGATCACGACGAAGTCGCCGGTGTCGACATGCGGGGCGAAGGTCGGCTTGTGCTTGCCACGCAGCAACGTGGCGGCGTGGGTAGCGAGCCGACCCAGCACGATGTCGGTAGCGTCGATGACATGCCAGGCGCGAGTGACCTCGCCGGGCTTCGGACTGAACGTGCGCACGGACCTACCTCGTCGTCTCTGGCTTGCGGGAGCTGCCTGGAGTTCGGCATGAACCGAACCCGGGGTGCTCGGACGAACGGCCTCGTTGTCTTCACAACACTCGCCGTTCGCAGCACAACGACTTTCGAGGGTACCCGTCGTTGTCATGGTGGGTCAAAACGGGTCGGCGCGGCACCGGCTGTGACCCCTCGGTGACCCAACGAGGAGGCCCTGATCTTAGGCCGATACCGCGCCGAAAGCCCGCCCGGCGCCCCCGGGCCGGGGTGTCGGGCATCACGCCCAGCGGCTCGCATTGGACTGCTCGACCTGCTGGTAACCGTCGTTGGCGTGGCCGAGCGCCACACCGATCTGGGTCAGCACCTGGTTCAGATCGGCGGCCGAGGTATCCCATTGTCGCTGCTTGACCTGGTAGTCCTCGGCGGCCTGGCCGGTCCAGGTGGCCACCATCGGGGCCAGCGACCGCTTGAGGTCGGCCAGCTCGGAGTTCATCCGCTGCGCGGTGCTCGCCACGTTCTGCTGGGCGGCCGCCATCTCGCCGAAAGTTACCTTGATCTCAGACATCTGATTCCGTCCCTCGTCTCTCGTCTCAACCGGTCAGCCCAGCGCGCCCTGGATCGCCGACATGCTCTGCCGCTGCTGCTCCTCGGCCTGCTGGTAGCTACGGCCGGTGCCCTGGATCGCCTCGCCGATGCCCCGCAGCGCCTGGTTCAACGTGCGCGCGTCGCTGTCCCAGCGGGCCATCAGGCCCTGGAACGCGGTGGACGCCTCGCCCCGCCAGGCACCGGCCAGCGGCGCCAGCTGGTTGCGCAGGGCGGACAGCTGGGCCTGCACCTGCTCGTTGACCTGGGCCACCTGTTGCGCGGCTCGCTGCATCTCCTCGGTGGTGGTGCCGTACCCCGCGGCCATCCCCATCACTGCCTCTCGCGCTAGTCGGTTCGCGGCCCGCTCGGGCGGCGTGAACGACCTCACGCTGTCAGCCGGTGTGCGGTGGCGAGGTCGAATGCGCGGTTTCGTGTGCGATTGCGAACGCGGCCGATCAGCTGGGGTTATCCGGAGCTGGGGCGATGTTCTGGTTCGCCCGGAACAGGTTGCCGGGGTCGTAGGTCTGCTTGATCGCGGCCAGCCTCGGGTAGTTGTCCCCGTAGGCCGCGCGGACCCGGCTCGGGCCCTCTTCGCCGAGGTTGTTGACGTACACCGCGTCCTCGAGATGGGGCCGCATCGCCGCGAACAACGCCCTGGTCCACTCGATGTTGCGTGGCGAGTCGGCCGGATCCGACCACTGCGACAGGATGAGGAAGTCGTACTGCTCGGCCCGGTGCGGGAAGGCGGTGGCCGAGGGGGCGACCCGGCTGGCGGCTCCGTGCATCTGCTGCAGGCCCGCGCCGCTGGCCGGGGACGGCATCGAGGGCAGGAACCGGACCAGTGTCTCGATCGCGGCGCCGGTCAGCACGCGCAGGTACCCGGACTTCCAGTAGTGCAGCCGGCCCGGGGGAAAGCCCTCGTCGGGCGCGCTCTGCAGTGCGAGGTAGGGCATGGGCCGGATGCTGTCCTCGACCGGGGGCTGGAAGACGCGCAGCGCACGCAGGACTCGTTCGCCCTCATCGAGTGGGCCGCAATAACAGACCGCGATCGACAACACGGGCTCGCCGGCCGGGGTGAGCGCGAACGAGACGGCCGTCGACAGCTCGTCCGGGGCCGCCTTGACGAACTCGTCGTAGAACGGCAGCAGTTTCGGGGCGGTGCTCAGCGGATAGGACAGCCCGCCGGCCAGTACCTCGCGGACCGGATGCAACCGGTAGTCGAAGGAGGTGACGACCCCGAAGTTGCCGCCCCCGCCCCGGATGGCCCAGAACAGGTCCGGGTTGTCGCGCTCGCTGGCCCGAACGAGCTGGCCATCGGCGGTCGCGACCTCGGCCGAGACCAGGTTGTCGCACGCGAGGCCGTAACGGCCGTTGAGCCAGCCCAGCCCGCCGCCGAGGGTCAGTCCCGCGATACCGGTCATGGACACGACCCCGAGCGGCGTGGCCAGTCCGAACGCCTGGGTGGCGCGGTCGAGCTCGCCAAGCGTCAGGCCCGCTCCGGCGCGGACGGTCCTCCTGGCGGGATCGACCCGGGTGTCCTTCACGCCGGACAGGTCGAGCAGCAGGGCACCGTCGACCACCGCGCTGCCGGCGACGTTGTGCCCGCCCCCGCGCACCGAGAGCGACAGCCCGTGCCGACGGGCGAACGTGATCCCGCGAACCACGTCGGAGGCGTCCACGCACCGCAGGACCGCGAGCGGGCGACGGTTGATCATGCCGTTGAACACCGCGCGGGAGGTGTCGTAACCGGCGTCGTGGGGACCGAGCAGCTGCCCTCGCAGTACCGAAGCGAGATCCCGCAGGGCCGAAGCCGGTACCCCGCCGACGCCTACGGTCACGGTGCACCCCTTACAGGTCCCGGCCACGTCGGGCCCGATGTCGCCAACAGGCCAACGAGCGTCCTCCCCCCGCGCTCGCCATGTCGTCCCCTGTTTCGAGGACAGTCCCCGGCCCGCGCAGCGTCCTCGGCGCGACCCGGCGGCGCTCAGGGGCGGGTGCGCAGCGTGCGGACCACCTCGGCGCAGGCGGCCCGCACCGGGTCGGCGCCGGTCGAGGTGCGCTGGCAGCCCACGCTGAGCTGAGCGTCCCGGTCGAACAGCACGTACCAGTCGACCTCGGCGTTGAGCCCGGGCTGGCGCTGCCGGTAGGCGATCACGTCCCGGTCCGCGAACCGGGTGGACAGGGTGAACTCGGTCAGCTCGGCCCCCTCGGCGACGGCGCGTTCGTACCGGTCGCGCAGCTCGCGGAACGCCCGGTCCGGCTCCGCCCCGCTGTCGTAGCCCAGTGGGGTCTGCTCGATCGCGATCAGGTCCGACCCGGCGGGCGCCCCGGCCGGGGTGAGCAGCGTGCGGCGCCGCTCGGGCAGGCCGCCGGAGTGCCGCCAGCCGGCCGGCAGCCGCGCCGTGTAGTCGTACTGGGCCAGGTCCGGGGATACGTCGGCGCTCACCTCGGGTGCCCCGGAGGCGGTGCCGGCCGCGCTGCCCAGCCAGGTCAGCGCGGCGGCGACCAGTGCCGCGAGCACGGGCCCGGCGGCGCCACCGAGCACCGAGCGGACCCGGCGGCGGGGCTCGGCGGGCGACCACAGCCCGGTTGCCAGTGCCGCCGGGTCGGGCCGGCTGGGCTCCGGTCCGGTCGGCGCCGGTTCGGTCGGCGCCGGCTCGGCGGGTGGGCCGGGGCGCAGGGCGCCGAGCACGGCCAGGCTGTCGGGGTCGGCGGGCAGCACGGGTCGCTCGCCGAGCAGGTCGGTGAGTGGCTCGGCCAGCCGCTCGGCCACCGCCTGTTCGGCCACCAGCAGCGTGCCGCCGGTGAGCTCGCACGGGGGCACACCGGCGTCGGCGGCGGCCTCGGTCAACACCCAGAGCGGATGGTTTCCGCTGGTCCGCGCCACGTGGCGGACGGCGAGCGGGGGCCCGTCCGGTCCGCCGAACACCGTCGCGCAGCTGCCGGCCTCGGCGACCTGGAGCACCGCGAGCGGGCCGGGCGGCGGCTTCGCCCTGGCGGCCAGCTCGCGCGCGGCGGCCAGCGCGGACGAACAGACCCGCACCGGCAGGCCTGGGGCGGCGAGCCGGCCGGCCTCGGCCAGCGCCGCCCGCTCGGACCAGTGCGCCGGGTACGCCACCGCGAGCTCCTCGACGCGGTCGGCCGCCGAGTCGAGCCGGTGCAGCGCCGCCCGCACGGCGACCGCCGCCGACTCAGCCGACAACGCAGCCGACAACGCAGCCGACAAGTCAGCCGACGCCCACCGCACCACCCGGGGCACCTCACCCCGGCCGTCCGCCGCCCCGAGCCGGACGGCGGCGGCGCCCAGCTCCACGGCCAGCCTCATGCCGGCGGCTTCTTCGCCGCGCGCCGCACCGCCCGGGTCGGCCTCGGCGGCAGATCCGGCGACGGCTCGGCGGGCTGCTCGGCGGGCGACTGCGCAGCCGGCTGTGCCGCCGACTCCGGCGGCGATTCCACCGACGGCTTCGCCGACGACCGCGGGGTCGATTCCGGAGGCGCCACGGCCGAACCGAGCGGCGAGGCCTTACGGGCGGTCGAACGCTTCGCCCTGGCGCGGGTCGGCACGGCCGGCGCGGGCACCGGCCGGGCCTCGGGCACGGGGTCTGGATCGGGCACGGGGTCTGGATCGGGCTCGAGCAGCGCGATCTGCACCCGCTGCCGCCCGGTCCGGCGCCCCACCAGCACGGCACGCCCCGGCGGCAGCGGACTGGGCTTGACGCCGTCCAGCAGCGGGCCCTCCTCGGCGCTGCCGCTCATCATCAGGCCGGGTGAGGCCAGCTCGCGCAGCCGGGCGATGACCGGCTCGAACAGCGCGCGCCCCGCCCCACCGCTGCGCCGGGCCAGCACCAGGTGCAGGCCGACGTCCTTGGCCTGCGGCAGGAACTCCAGCAGCGGCAGCAAGGGGTTGGCCGAGCCGGCCGCGCCGTTGCCGGCGACCAGGTCGTAGTCGTCCACCAGCACGTACACCTCGGGACCAGACCACCAGGACCGGGTGCGCAGCTGCGCGGGCGTCACGTCGGCACCGGGCAGCCGGCGGCGCAGCGAAGCGGCCACCTCGGCGATCGCCTGGCCGGCCGTCTCGCCGTTGCTGGCGTAGCCGATGAGGTGGCTGGCCGGTACCTGGCCGAGCAGGGTGCGCCGGTAGTCGACCAGCACGATGCGCGCCCGCTCCGGCGCGAGCTGACCGGTGATGCCCCGGCTGAGCACCCGCAGCAGGTTGGTCTTGCCGCTCTCCCCGTCGGCGAAGCAGAGCAGGTGCGGCTCGGCGTCGAAGTCGAGGTGGACCGGCTCGAGGCGGGCCTCGTCGACACCGATCGGCAGCGCCTGCGGCGAGCTCGGCCGGGCGGCCCCGGCGGCGGCCAGCGCGATGCCCCTGACCAGCAGCTCGCGGTAGTCCAACCGGTCCGGCAGCAGCCGCACGACCGGCGCGGCCGCCCCGGTCCACGACTCGGCGACCGCTGCGACCGCCTCGGCGAACCCGCCGCCGATGGTGTCCAGCGCGGGGCGGGCGATCACGCTGTGCCCGCCGTCGGGGGCCAGCCCCTGCCCCGGTTTGGCCGGCACCAGGGCCGCCCGGCGCCGGTCCACCTCGGAGTCGGCCGGGTCGCCCAGCCGCAGCTCGAACCGGGTACCCAGCAGGTCCTTCAGCGCCGGGCGCAGCTCGGTCCACCGGTTGGCCGAGATCAGCAGGTGCACGCCGTAGGACAGCCCCCGACTCGCCAGCGGCAGAAGCTGCGCCTCCAGCTCCTCGAACTCGGAGCGCAGCGTGAGGTAGCCGTCCACCACCAGGAACACGTCGCCGTGCGGGTCGCTGCCGAACTCACCCAGCGCGCGTCGGCGGCGGAAGTCGGCGGCCGACTCCACGCCGGCCTCCCGGAAGGTGCGCTCCCGGTCGGCCAGCAGTCCGCTGACCTCGGCAACGGTCCGCCGGACCACATCCGGGTGCTGCCGGTCGGCCACACCGGCGACGTGCGGCAGCCGGGCCAGCCCGTCCAGCATGCCGCCGCCGAAGTCCAGCGCGAAGATCGACAGCTCGTGCGGGGTATTGGTCAGCGCGAGACTGAGCAGCACGGTGCGCAGCAGGGTGGACTTGCCGGACTGTGGGCCGCCGGCCACCACACCGTGCCCGGCGGCCGAGGTGAAGTCGGCGACCAGCGGGTCCCAGCGCTGGTGGTAGGGGCGGTCGATGAGCCCGACCGGCACGCGCAGGCCGCCGCTGTCCCGGGTGCCGAGGCCGCGCGGCCCCCGGCCGAGCGCGGGCAGCAGGGCATCCAGCGCGGGCGGGGTGCCCAGCGGCGGCAGCCAGACCCGGTGGGCGGGCGGGCCATCGGTGGCCATGGCGCTGACCATGAGGTCCAACACCGTGCGGGCGGCACCGGGCACCGGCCCGCCCGCCGCGTCGGGAATGCCCAGCTGGGCGGCCGCGCGCAGCATCGGGCTGTCCCCGGCCGAGGCGGCTCCCGTCGCGCCGTCGCGCAGCGCCACCACTCCGTGGATCACCTCGGTCGCCGGGCCGTCCCGGTCGGCCGAAGCACCGATCGGCGCGGGCAGCAGCACCTGCGTCACCGAGTCGTCCGGGTCGCCGGGGCGGGTGCCGACCCGGGTCGCCGTGAACAGCCGTGGACGGGCCACCCCGGTGGACACGGCCGGCGCCGGGGCCACCCCGACCGCGTGCGGCGCGGACACGTACGCGGCACGGAACCGGACCAGCTCGTCGGTGCCCAGCGCGAGGTAGCCGGAGCCGGGCATCGGCGGCAGCTGGTAGGCGTCCGGCACACCCAGCACCGCCCGGGACTCCGCCGGGGAGAACGTGCGCAGCGCGATCCGGTACGACAGGTGGGACTCCAGCCCACGCAGCCGCCCCTCGTCCAGCCGCTGCGAGGCCAGCAGCAGGTGCATCTGCAGCGACCGCCCGAGCCGCCCGATGGTGACCATCAGGTCGACCAGCTCCGGGCGCTGGGCGAGCATCTCGGAGAACTCGTCGACCACGATCAGCAGCGCGGGCAGCGGCGGCAGCTCGGCGCCGGAGCGCCGGGCGCGCTCGTAGTCGCCGACGCTGGCCAGGTTGCCGGCCGCGCGCAGCGCCTCCTGCCGGCGGGTGATCTCGCCGGCCAGCGCGTCGGCCATCCGGTCGACCAGAGCCAGCTCGTCGGCGAGGTTGGTGATCACCGCCGAGACGTGGGGCAGCTCGGCCATGCCCAGGAACGTGGCGCCGCCCTTGAAGTCGATCAGCACCATGTTCAGCCGGTCCGAGCCGTGGGTGGCGGCCAGCCCGAGCAGCAGCGTGCGTAACAGCTCCGACTTGCCGGAACCGGTCGCCCCGATGCACAGCCCGTGCGGCCCGGAGCCGCCCTGGGCGGACTCCTTCAGATCCAGCAACACCGGCTCGCCGGTCTCGCCGACGCCGATCGGCACCCGCAGCGTGTCCTGGGCCGAGTCACGCCAGCGCGCTCTGGCCAGCGCCACGTCGCCCGGGTCGTCCAGGCCGAGCAGCTCGGGCAGCCCGACCGTGTTGCGCAGCGGCCGGCCGGTGTCCGGTTCGGTGCCGCGCGGGGCCCGGTAGCGGGCCATCCGGCGGGCCAGCGTGCTGGCCTCGGCCA
The DNA here is from genome assembly GCA_036272155.1 of Pseudonocardia sp. GTDB lineage: Bacteria > Actinomycetota > Actinomycetes > Mycobacteriales > Pseudonocardiaceae > Pseudonocardia. The sequence continues at coordinate 11,620 of DATAZG010000030.1, read as the reverse complement.
GGCTGAGCGTGTCCGGCTCGCCGATCCAGCGTTGCACCTCCGTGGCACCCGGTTCGGAGCTGAAGCCCAGCCGGTTCGGCTCGACCAGCAGGGTCAGCTCGCCGCGCTCCCCGGTCGGCGCCCCGGCGGGGTCGGCGAGGCGCAGCACGGTGACCTCGGGGCGGTCCAGCCACTGGGCACCGGCCCGGCGCACGTCCACGCCGTCCACGACGATCAGCAGCCGGGCGGGGTTGCCGCTGGCGGTGGGGGCGGTCGGCGCGGCCAGCCAGTCGGCGACCTCGGCCGGGCGCGCGGTGACCATCCGCAGCGCGCCGATCTCGTCGGTCAGCGTCGGGTGCTGCACGTGCGGCAGCCACTTCACCCAGTCCCAGTTCGCGAACGTGGCCGGCGACGCGATCACCGCGAGCCGCGCCTCGGCCGGGCTGTGCCACGCCACGAACTGCGCGATCATCGCCCTGGCCAGCCCCCTGGTGACCGCCAGCCCGTCCTCCCCCGCTTCGGCGCCCGGCCTGGTGTCGGGCGCGCCGTCGGGTCGCCGGGCGCGCAGGCAGAGCCGGCGCGCGGACAGCGACACCGCCACCGGCAGCCCGGGCACCACGGAGTGCGCCCGCAGCAGCCGGCGCAGCGCCCAGGCGCAGACCGGCTCGAGCTGGTCGAGCGGCCCGGTCTGCGGTGGGACCAGCCGGGTGGCCAGCCGCTGGCGCCCCCGGCCGACCCTGACCTGGCCGAAGTCCGGGTCGGTCTCCCGCCGCTCCCACATCCGGTCGGAGTCCAGCACGGCGAGCAGGGCGCCCGGGTCGGGATGCGTCCACTCCATCGCGGTGCGCTGCGCGGCGGCCACGATCCGGATCCGCCGGCGCTCCTGGGCCAGGTAGCGCAGGTAGTCCCGGCGGTTCTCGTCGGTCTCCGCGCGCTGGCTGCCGCCGCGCCCCATGCCGCCGGCCATCATGCCCACGGTGGACAGCGCGAACATGCCGCCGAACAGCCACGACGTCGGGTTCTGCGCGCCCATCACGACGATGAAGCCGAGCGAGCCGAGCACCATGACGGCCGGCATCAGCCGCTGCCCGAGGCCGGCCGGCACCGGCTTGGCCGGCTCCGGGGGCGGTTCCAGGGAGAGCTCGCCGCCGGGCAGTCGAGGTGGCGCGATCCTCGGCACGCGGCGCACCGTCCGGGTACTCATGGGCTGTCGTCCCCTCGTTCGTGATCCCACGCGTACGTGTCGGAAAGGGTGCGCGGGGGCCGGCGCGAAGCTCGTCCGACCAGTTCCGCCAAACCGCCCTCACCGGCGATCAGGCGCCGCAATACTAAGAACCCGACAGCGCCCACCGGGGCCGTTTGGGAAAACTGGCCCCGGCAACGGGCCGATCTTCTCTCTGAGCTGTTTTCCTAGGCAGGAGGCGGCATGACCAGGCCGGACACCGGTGTGGCCCGGGCCGAGACGCGGGCCGAGAGCACCCGGTTCTGCCGCGTGACGGTGCTGGCGCCGCGGTCCCGGATGGATCTTGCACTGCCCACCGACCTGACCGTCGCCGAGCTGGTTCCGATGCTCAGCGAGCTCGCCGGGGAGGCCGGCACGCGCCAGCACGCGGCCGACCGGCCGGGCTCGCCGGCGGCCTGGTGCCTGGCCGCGGCGGCCGGCGCCGAGCTGCCCCCGCAGGCCACCCTGGCCGGGCTGGGTGTGCTCGACGGTGACCTGCTGCGGCTGCGCCGGCGGTCCGAGGCGCCCCCGCCGCCGGTGTTCGACGACCCGGTGGACGCGGTCGCCGAGGCGGTCCGCGCCCCGGACGGCGAGCCCAGTGCCTGGCCGGACCGGGCCGACGACCTGGCGGCGCCCCCGGAGTCGCTCGCCGTGCGGCCGTGGGACCAGCGCTGCCGCCGGGTGGCCGGGCTGGCCGCCGGGGTGCTGGCCGCGCTGGCCGCCGCGCTCCTGCTGGCCGCCGCCCGGGGTTGGGGCGAGCACCCGGACGCGGTGGCGGCGGCGATCGCCGCACTGGCCGCCGCCGGGGCGCTGGGCGGGGCTGCGCGCATCGCCCGGCGGGACTCCACGGCCTCGGTACTGCTGGCCGCCGGCGCGGTCCCGCTGGCCTCGGCGGCCGGTTTCGCCGCGCTGCCCGGCACCCCGAGCGCCGGGCACGTACTGCTCGCCGCCGCCCTCGCCGCCGCCGCCTCGGCCGCCGGCCTGGCGCTGCTCGGTACCGCCGCCCCGGTGCTGGTGGGCACCGCGCTGGCCACCGCGCTGACCGCGCTGGCCGCCCTGCTCGGCGTGTTCGGCGCGGCGTCCGGCAGCGGTCTGGCCGCGGGGGCCGCCGCCGTCGCGGTGGGCCTGCTGCCGCTGCTGCCCCGGGCCGGTATCCGGCTGGCCGGGCTGCCGCCGCCGGTCATCCCGACCACACCGGAGGACATGCTCGCCGCCGACGCGCAGTGGGAGTTCGCGTCGGCCGAGGAGATCCGCTACCAGTCGCGGCTGGCGCACACGTACCTCGCCGGCCTGGTGCTCGGCGCCACGGCGGTGGCCTGCTTCGGCGCCGTACTCGCGGCCGCCGGTGGGGGCTGGGCGGGCCGGGCCTTCGCCGCCGTGGTGGTCGCCGTGCTGCTGCTGCGCTCGCGCGGCTACGTCACCGCCGCCGCGTCCACGACGCCCATGGTCGGTGGTCTGCTCGCCGGGCTGGCCCTGGTTGCCGGGGTCGCGGTCACCGGGCCGGCGCTGGTCCGGCTGGCCGGGGTGCCGGTGCTGCTGGTGGCCGGGGCGGTGGCGATCTGGCTGGTGCGGTCGGGGCCGAGGCGCGAGTCCTCCCCGGTGCTGCGCCGCACGGTGGACGTCGTCGAGGCGGTGCTCGTGGTGGCCACGTTCCCGCTGGCCCTGGCCGTGCTGGACCTCTACCAGGTGGTACGCGGACTGTGAGGCGTACGGCGGCCGGGCTGGCGCTGGCGGCCACCGCGCTGCTGCCCTCGGTGGCCGGCGCGCCGGCGGGGCCCGACATGCCACCGACGGCTCTCGCCTCGGCCGCATCCACGGAAGCGACCGGATCGACGGGGGCGGAGGGCCCGGCAGCGGTGCCGGCGCGCCCGGCCGTCGAGGCGGAGCTACCCCAACCCCCTCCGATCGACGTCGACCGGCTGCCCGACGACGGCCCACCCACCGCGCAGCCCGGGGTCCGGCAGGAGATGCAGTGCGCCGGCACCACCCACACCCCGGACCAGGCCGCCGTGCCCGGCCTGCTGTGGGGCCAGCGGTTGTTCGCGCTGCCCGAGCTGTGGTCTACGAGCCGCGGCCGGGGGGTCCGGATCGCGGTGATCGACACCGGCGTGGCGCGGCACCCGCTGCTGGCCGGCCGGCTGATCGCCGGTGGTGACTACGTGGCCGGCGGCAACGGGCTGTCCGACTGCGACGGGCACGGCACCGCGGTGGCCGGGATCGCGGCGGCGTCGGCCGACCCCGGCACCGGGTTCGCCGGGCTGGCACCGGCCGCCGAGATCATCTCCATCCGGCAGTCCAGCCCGTCGTTCAGCGTGCCGGGCCAGGGCGACCGCCGGCTGCCGGCCGGGAACCTGGACACCCTGGCCAGGGCGGTCGTGCACGCGGTCGAGCTGGGCGCCAACGTGATCAACATTTCCGAGGTGTCGTGCGCCGCCCCGAACGCGCCGGGCGCCGCCGCGCTGCAGGTCGCCATCCACAGCGCGGTGCTGCGCAACGTCGTGGTCGTGGCGGCCGCCGGCAACACGGGGGCGGCCGGGGTGCCGGGCAACGACGGCTCCTGCCCCGACCAGCCCCGGCAGGGCACGGTGGCCTACCCCGGCTGGTTCGACGCCGACGTGCTCACCGTGGCCTCGGTCGGGCCGAACGGGCTGGCCTCCCCGTTCAGTTATCCCGGGCCGTGGGTCGACGTGGCCGCCCCGGGCGAGCGGCTGATGTCGCTCTCGGTCAGCGGCGCGGGGCTGACCGACCAGCTCTCCCAGGTCGACACGGTCACCGCGATCAACGGCACCAGCTTCGCGGCGCCCTCCGTCGCCGGCCTGGCCGCCCTGATCCGTTCCCGCTACCCCCAGCTGACCGCCCGCCAGGTGATGGACCGGATCACCGCCACCGCCGCCCAGCACGCCTCGGGACGCAGCGACACCGTCGGCTTCGGTCTGGTCGACCCGGTGGCCGCGCTGACCCGCACGCCGGCGGTGCTGCCGCCGCCGTCCGGCTCGCCGGCGGCCGGGGACACCGGCGAGCTGCAGCTGGCCGCCGCGTCGACCGAGCAGCGGGCGAGCGGGCCGGCCGCGCTCTGGGGCGGCCTGCTGGCGCTGCTGGCCAGCGTCACGGCCGGCGCCCTCGCGGTCGGCCGGCTGCGCACCGGTTGGCGGTCCGACCCCCACCGCTGACGCCGCCCGAGCGGCATCAGCCGGTCGGGGCGGCCACCAGCACGTCCACGGTGCGCTGGGCCTCGGCGACGTCCAGGGTCGGCCCGGCGGGCAGGGCGCGCAGCGCGTCGGCCGGCGCCGGCAGCACCGAGCGCACCCCGAGCGCGGCCGCGGTCTCCGGGTTGGCGATCGGATAGCCGACACCGGTCTCCGACACCAGCCACAGCGCGCCGGAGCTCTGCTGGCCGCTCGAGCCGGCCTGGGGCGCCGTGCAGCCCCGCTGCGCGTCGGACACCGCGCAGGCCACCAGCGCGCCGCTGGCCGGCAGGGAGACCGCGTCCAGCCGGGGCCCGGCACCGTCGGCCTGGGCCAGTGGCGTTGCCGAGCGCCCGGCCGGCACCGGCGGTGCGGCGGCCGTGGTCACCGCGCCACCCAGCCCGTTCGGCCCCCACTGCCAGCACACCGAGCCGGCGCCGTCGACGATCTTGGGCAGCACGGTCGGATAGGCATCGAGCTGGGGCACGGTGACCCGGGGCAGCGCGTTGATCTGCTCCAGCCGCACGCTGTCCGGCGGCTGGCCGGGGTCGGCGCGCAGGCCGGCCCGGATCAGGCTGGCCACCGGCGCGGAGATCTCCTGGACCCCGTTCGCCAGCACCAGGTAGTTGCGGTCCGGCTGGCCGGCGACGACCACCCGCACGACGTCCCCGACGGCGTGCCCGGGCAGCACGGCCGAGTCCTGGCCGGCGCCGGAGGGCGCGAGCGTGTCCAGCGGCTGGCCGTCCGGGATGACCCCGAGCAGCGTGGCGGCGGCCGGGCGGGCGGCGTGGTCACGCAGGTCGTAGGCGCGCAGCACCTCGGGTGCCTCGATCCGGTACTTGCGCCCGCCCAGGACCAGGTACTGCTGGCCGTCCGGCCCCTTCAGCAGCAGCCCGCCGGTCGCGCCGAGCGGGCTGGACGGCCCGGCGCCGGCGATCAACGTGCTGGTCGGCTGGGCGGTGGTCGCCTGCCCGGGACCCGGGGTGACGCTGTCGCACAGTGCCCACGGCCCGGTGGCGGCCACCGCCGAGTCGTCGTCCGACGGCAGGATCGCGGCAGCCCCCGGCACCGCGGCGGTGGCGGTGCGGGGCGCGGCGTCCAACGCCTCGTCGTCGACCGCGACCGGCGTCGCGGTGGCCGAGGAGCCGCCCGCGCCGAGCCCGCCACCGCGCTGGGCCGCGTAGAGCACCAGTCGCGCGGCGGCCAGGTTCGCCACCGGTACGAGCCGGTCCGGCTGGTGGATGACCGCGAACAGCCGGCCGGACTGCTTACCGGCGACGACCTCCTGGGTCTGCCACGCCGGCCGGGGCACGAACTTGGCGTAGGCGAAGGCGGCGACCAGACCGAGCATCGCCAACGCCACCCCGCACACCACCACCCGCCGCTGCCCCCGGATCTCCTCGTGCAGCAGCACCGAGTCCCGCCGGGCCAGCGCGGACTCCATCCGCCGCTGCCCGAACCGGTACGCGTCGAGCTGCATCCGGGTGACAGGTTGCTTAGCCATGATCGTCTGCCCGCTCGGTGTTAGAGGTGATCAACGCCGGCTCTCACGGTAGCCGGGCACCCCCCGCCGGCGGGGCGGAATGGCCAGATCAGCCAGCCGGCGAAAGGGCTGTGGGGTGATCATGTGAACCTGCTCTCAATTAGGTCAGGCTAACCTAATTTTCAACCGGTCGACGGCAGGCTGGTCCGGTGCTCGTGCCTCCCCACCCCGCCGCCGATCCACCCGCCCTGACCCGGTTCGTGCCGGTGCTGCTGACCGCGACGGACGCCGTGCTGCTCGGCCGGCTCGGCGGCCCCGTGCTGGCCGCCGGTGGGCTCGCCGTGCTGCTGTTCGGCCTGCTGCGCTCGGCCGGCGCCGGCCTGATCGGGCCGGTCGGCGACGCGGTCTCCTCCGCGGTGGGTCGGGCGCGGGCCAGGGCCAGGGCCGAGGCGCAGTCCAGGGCGGCCGTGCCCGCCCGCACTGCCGCCGGATCGAGCCTCAGCACCCTGCTGACCCGGCCGGACTCCGGCCCACCCCCCGCCGAGTACGAGGTGCGCGACCTGCTGCGCGCGTCCGTCGCGGTCGCCACCGTGGCCGGGGCGGTCGGTGCGCTCACCCTGCTCGGCGTCGGCCACCTGCTCGGCCAGGACGCACGGCTGGGCGCCCTGACCGCCGCGGTGCTCGTCGCGCTGGCCCCTGGCCTGGTGCCGAGCCTGTGGTTCGAGGCGCTGTGCCGCTACCGGCAGGGCATGCGCCGGCCGGGCACCCCGGTCTGGCTCGCCTCGGTGGCCGTCGCGGCGCATCTCGGGCTGGCCTGGCTGCTCGGTTTCGGCGCCGGCCCGCTGCCCGGGTTCGGCGCGGCCGGCATCGGCGCGGCCACCAGCGCGGCCTACCTGCTCGGCTTCGGACTGCTCTACCTGCGCACCGGGTGGGACCGGGCGCTGGCGCCGATGCTGTCGCTGGCCGGCTGGCGGGCCTCGCTGCCGGCGGTGCGGCTGCTGCTGCGCCGGGCCCGCCGCCGCTGCCCGCGCCACCCGGCCCGCTAGAGCGGGCCACCGCCGCCACCCCGGCCGCCGGTAGCGAGGCCCGCCAGCCGAGCGCGGCTACTTGGTGGCGACCAGCTGCATCGGCGCCACCAGGTCGCGGCGCAGCGCGTCGGCCAGGTTGGTCACCTTCGCCCGGAAGGTCTCGCCGAGCAGCACGTGCGGACCGAGCGGCGGCAGCTGGTCGTCCGGCAGGTCGCGGGCCCGCTGCAGCTGCTCCAGCGCCAGGCCGGACAGGTCGCGGCCCTCCTCGACGGTGAAGCCGGCCTCGGTGAGCAGCCAGCGGTACTCGGCCGGCGACTCCAGGAAGCTGATCGCCGCGCTGCTCGCCCACGGCACCGGGTAGGTCAGCTCGCCGTCCTCGGACGTGCGCATCACGTCGTACAGGGCGAACCGGCCGCCGGGACGCAGCACCCGGTAGGCCTCGCCGCACAGCTTGGCCTTGTCCGCCACGTTCATCCCGACGTGCACGAGTATCGCGGCGTCGAAGCTCTCGTCGCCGAACGGCAGCTCGGTGACGCTGCCCTGGCGGAAGGTGGCCAGCTCGGCCAGCCCGCAGCGCTCGGTGAGCTCGGCGGCCACCTCGGCGTGCTCCCTGGCCAGGTCCACCCCGGTCACCCGGCAGCCGCGGTGGCGGGCCAGGTAGCGGGCCGGGCCGCCCAGGCCGCAGCCGAGGTCCACCACGTGCGCGCCGGCGCTGGGCGCGAGCAGGTCGGCCAGCTCGACGGTGGCCGCACGGCCCCCGGTGTGGAACTCGTCGACCGGGCTCAGGTCGTCGGAGTCGATGGGCGCGGCGGACTTGCCGGCGGCCGAGAGCGCGTCCAGGAGGGTGGAGAGCAGGGCGTGCCGGCTGTAGTGCCGCGCGACCGGGTCGACCACCGGCACCGTCGACTCGATCTCCGACCCCGTACCCGCCGTCAGCTCGGCCGACTCCGCCACCACGCCACCCCCTGATCGTCGCCCGCCGACTCTTGCTCGCCGACCGGCGGCGGCGGGCCGGTGGCCCAAATCGTGGCACAGCACCCGATCGGGTCTGTCACCGAACCGCGGCCGTCCGCGACCAGCGGCAAAAGCCCCTCGCGTGGAGCCGCGCGCCGTCCTACGGTCAGGTGGTGGGCAAGGTCTTCGAACGGCTGGACGACCGGTGGCGGCGGTTCATCGCGGCGCAGCCCATGTACTTCGTGGCCACCGCGCCGACCGGGCCGGACGGGCACGTCAACGTGTCGCCCAAGGGCTACGCGGACACGTTCGCGGTGCTCGGCGACACCACGGTGGCCTACCTCGACCTGGACGGCAGCGGGGTGGAGACCATCGCCCACCTTCGCCAGAACGGCCGGGTCACGATCATGTTCTGCTCGTTCGGGCGCACCGCGAAGATTCTGCGGCTGTACGGGCGGGGCAGGGTGGTGGTGCCGGCGGACCCGGGCTGGGCGCGGCTGCTGGCGCGGTTCGGCCCGCATCCCGGGGTGCGCTCGGTGATCGTCGTCGAGCTGGACCTGATCGCGGACTCCTGCGGCTACAGCGTGCCGACGATGACCGACGCCGCCGACCGGGACCTGCTGGACCGCTGGTCCCGGCGCCCGGACACGCTGGCCCGCCGGGAGGCACGGGCCGACGACCACCGGCACAGCATCGACCAGCTGCCCGCCCTGGCCCCGCGCGAGACCGACCCCGCCCACCAGCACTCCTAGCCCCGGGACCGCTCAGCCCGTGACCGCTCAGGCGGGCTCGGCGGCACGCTCCGCGTTGCGCAGGGCCAGCGCGACGACGGTGTCCATGGTGGTGAGCGCGAGCATCGCGTACATGCCGGGGCGGGCGATCGGGTTGCCGGCCGGGCGCTTGGCTTCGGCCCGGAACGCACCGGCCACCGGCAGGTTGAACGCGGCCCTGGCCAGCATCCACGGCCACCGGGGGCGCCCCCGCAGCAGGCCGGGCACCAGCACCAGGTCCATCAGCCCGATCGTCAGCGCGACCGACCGCTGGCTGCCGAACCCGGCGGCCGGGCCGACCTTGCCGGGCGCGACGGTCAGCGCGGCGCCGGCGCCGAATGTGACCAGCGCGATGAACTCGGGAACTCGGGTCAGCCGGGACATGCCGCGATCGTAGGGCGCGCGGCGCGGGCTCACCTCTCGACGGCCGAGCCACCACGGCCGGCGCGGCTCAGAGGGGCTGGGCGGGGGTTTCGGCGGCGACCCTGAGGCGGCGGGTGACGGCGGCGCGGGCGGCCAGTTCGGCCGGCGGCGGGTAGTCCACGGCGGTGAGGGTGAGGCCCTGCGCGGGGGCGACGGTGACCTCGCTGGCCCGCTCCGGGCGGCGCAGCAGCGAGGCCGGCCAGTCAACCGGGCGCTGGCCCCGGCCGACCGCGAGCAGCGCGCCGACCAGCGAGCGCACCATCGAGTGGCAGAACGCGTCGGCGCTGACCTCGGCGACCACCACACCGTCGTCCAGCGGCAGCCACTCGAACCGCTGCAGCGCGCGGATCGTGGTGGCACCCTCCCGGCGGCGGCAGAACGCGACGAAGTCGTGCTCACCGAGCAGCAGGGCGGACGCGGCGTTCAGCGTGGCCACGTCGGCGCCGTGCGGCCAGGACACCGTGTCGCGGGCGCGCAGCGGCTCGGCGCCGTACGGGGTGACCGCGATGCGGTAGCGGTAGTGCCGGCGCAGCGCGGAGAACCGGGCGTCGAACTCCGCCGGCACGGGCGTCAGCTCGCGGACCCGCACGTCCGGCGGCAGCATCCGGGCCAGCCGGCGGACCAGCGGCGGCAGCTCCAGCTCGGCCGGCAGGTCGACGTGCGCGACCTGGCCGGTGGCGTGCACGCCGGCGTCGGTACGCCCCGCCACCGTCAACAGAACCGGCCGGCGCACCAGGGTGCTCAGCGTCTCGGTGAGAACGCCGCACACGGTGCGCCGGCCGGGTTGTACGGCCCAACCGGAGAAGTCGGTGCCGTCATAGCTGATGTCCAGCCGCACTCGCTCGAGCGCGGCCGGACCGATCTCGGCAGAGCTCAGGAGTCGGCCTTGTCGCCCGACTCGGCGTCCTCCCGCTGCGAGGGCGGCAGCGCGAAGCCGGCGGCCTCGGCCGCGTCGGCGCTGGCGAACCAGACCTCGGCGACGGTGCGGTCGTAGTGCGACGTCCCGGGCAGGTGGTACAGCTTCGAGTCGTCGTTGCCCTTGACCGGGAAGCCGTCCGGCTCGCCGCCGTCCGCCAGCGGGGCGTGGCTGCCCTCGCCGTAGGGGGCGTCCTCGGTGGACGGGCTCTCCTCGACCTCGGCCGGAGCGGTCTGCTCCGCCGGGGCCGCCGCGGCGGACGCCTCGGTGGCCGGGGTCCCGGTCGCCGGGGTGGTGGCCTGCGAGGCGGCCACGCGGCGCGCGCGGTCGGCCTCGTTGGTCACGGTCTGCGAGGTGATCAGCTCGATCACGGCCATGGGGGCGTTGTCGCCCTTGCGCGGCAGCGTCTTGGTGATCCGGGTGTAGCCACCCTCGCGGGCCGCGAACAGCGGACCGATCTCGGTCAGCAGGCGGTGCACGATCTCCTTGTCGCGGATCACCTTCTGGATCTCGCGGCGGTTGTGCAGGTCACCCCGCTTCGCCTTGGTGATCAGGCGCTCGGCGTACGGCCGCAGCCGCTTCGCCTTGGCCTCAGTGGTGGTGATCTTGCCGTAGGTGAACAGCGAGGTGGCCAGGTTGGCCAAGATCAACCGCTGATGCGACGGCGACCCGCCGAGGCGGGGACCCTTGGTCGGGGCAGGCATCTTGCACTCCTTCGATACGGGAGTGAGTGGCGAGTGCCGCTACCGCGACACCCGCCACCCACGGGTAGCCACCGGGCTACAGCTGCTCGGTTTCGGCGTAGTCCTGGCCGTCGTCGCCGAGGTGGTCCGGGTCGAAACCCTCGCTGTCGTAGTCCACAGCGGCCACCGACGGGTCGAAGCCAGGGGGGCTGTCCTTCAGTGCGAGACCCAGCCCGACCAGCTTCATCTTGACCTCGTCGATCGACTTGGCCCCGAAGTTGCGGATGTCGAGCAGGTCGGCCTCGCTGCGCCCCACGAGCTCGCCGACGGTGTGGATGCCCTCGCGCTTGAGGCAGTTGTACGAGCGGACGGTGAGGTCCAGCTCCTCGATCGGCATCGCGAAGGCCGCGATGGTGTCGGCCTCCTGCGGCGACGGGCCGATCTCGATGCCCTCGGCGTCGACGTTGAGCTCGCGCGCCAGGCCGAACAGCTCGACCAGTGTCTTTCCGGCCGAGGCCAGCGCGTCGCGCGGTGTCATGGACGGCTTGGTCTCGACGTCCAGCACCAGCTTGTCGAAGTCCGTGCGCTGCTCGACCCGGGTCGCCTCGACCTTGTAGGTCACCTTCAGCACCGGCGAGTAGATCGAGTCGACCGGGATCCGGCCGATCTCCGCGCCGCTGACCTTGTTCTGCACCGCCGGGACGTAGCCCCGGCCGCGCTCGACCACCAGCTCGACCTCGAGCTTGCCCTTGTCGTTCAGGGTGGCGATGTGCAGGTCAGGGTTGTGCACGGTGACACCGGCCGGAGGCACGATGTCGCCGGCGGTGACCGAACCGGGGCCCTGCTTGCGCAGGTACATGGTGACCGGCTCGTCCTCCTCGGAGCTGATGACCAGCTCCTTGAGGTTCAGGATGATGTCGGTGACGTCTTCCTTGACCCCGGGGACGGTGGTGAACTCGTGCAGCACCCCGTCGATC
>DATAZG010000029.1:0-21695 GCA_036272155.1 Pseudonocardia sp. | reverse complement strand
CTCGCCCGCGTCGACCGAGCTCGAGCTGCGCACCGTCGACTGGGTACGCCAGCTGCTCGGCCTCCCCGACGGCTGGCACGGGCACATCGAGGACACCGCATCGACGTCGACGCTGGCCGCACTGGTCGCGGCGCGGCACGGCAGTGGGCGCGACGCGGTGGTGTTCTCCGAGCACGCCCACTCCTCGGTCGAGAAGGACGCCCGGATCCTCGGCATGAAGTCCCGCAAGGTGGCCACCGACGACGCGTTCCGGATGCGGCTGTCCGGGGTGGCCGAGCAGCTCGAGCGCGGGGACGTGGCCGCGGTGGTGGCCACCGCCGGCACGACGTCGGCCGCCTCGGTCGACCCGATCCCGGAGATCGCCGACCTGTGCGCCCGGCACGGCGTCTGGCTGCACGTGGACGCCGCCTACGCCGGCAGCGCCTGGGCCTGCCCCGAGCTGCGTGACTCGCAGGCCGGCGTGCACCGCGCGGACTCCCTGGTGATGAACCCGCACAAGTGGCTGCTCGTGCCCTCGGACTGCTCGGCGCTGTTCACCCGCCGCCCGGAGGCACTGCGCGAGGCGTTCACGATCGTGCCGGAGTACCTGCGGACCGACGACGAGGCCGCGAACCTGTCCGACTACGGCCCGGCGCTGGGCCGCCGGTTCCGCTCGCTGAAGCTGTGGGCCACGATGCGCTGCTTCGGGCGGGAGGGCATTCAGGAGTTCATCCGGCGCTCGGTCCGGCTGGCCGAGCTGTTCGCCGCCTGGGTGGCCGCCGACCAGGACTGGGAGCTGGTGCACCAATCGCTGTCGCTGGTCTGCTTCCGGTTCAACGGTACCGACGAGCAGAACCTGGCCATCGTGGAGCGGGTGAACCGCGGCGGCGACATCTTCATCACCCACACTCGGCTGGCCGGCCGGATCGTGCTCCGGCTCGCGGTCGGCTACCTGCACACGACCGAGGACGACGTGGCGTTCGCCTGGGCAACCCTCAGCGAACGCCCGTCCTGACCGGCTTTCTCGCCGAGCTCAACCACACCGGCGTCTGATCACGGAGTGGGGACCGGTCTGGTTGAGCTCGGCGGGGTGGGGGCGGGTTGTGGGGCGGTGGTGGTCCGAGGGCGGCGGCGGAGGACGTACCACTCGACGAACAGCAGGTTGGCCACCCAGCTGAGCCAGACCGAGGCGGCCGCCGCCGTCTGGATCCGGCTGACCTCGTCACCGCCGAACACGGCCGCCACCGGCGGCGTCTCGACCAGCACCAGGAACAGCACCAGCCACACCCGGTTGGCCACGATGGACAGCGTCAGCGCGAAGTTGCGGACCATCCACGCGCGGTGGTCGGCGTAGCGGCGCCGGCGGGCCGCCCGGTACCCGGCGACAGCGGTGGCCAGCCAGAGCACGCCCAGCACCGTGTTGCCGACCGCCGAGGCGAACCCGGTGCTGCTGACCGGCGCCACGCCGAGCACCAGGACCCCGGCCGGGAACACGCCGCCGAACAGGTACGCCCGACCGACCCAGCGGTGCAGCACCGGGAACCGCGTGCGCAGCCATGGCCAGATCTGCAGGCAGCCGGCCAGCAGCGCCACCGAGCCGAAGAAGATGTGGCCGACCATCAGCGGATAGTGCAGCGGGTAGTCCGCCCGGATCGGCAGCCGCGCCTTCGCCGGGTCCAGGCCCAGGTACGGCGGCAGTGAGAAGACCAGGAACAGCACGGTCACCACGATCAGCGGCGGCAGCCAGGCCCGTTGCCGTGAGCCGCGCCGACGCCGGGCCGGCTGGGTCGTGGGGGCGGGGGCGGGGGCGGGGGCGGGTGCTGTGGTCATGGCCGACCTTGTCTGTACGGGGATGTCTACTGCGTATGAGATACGCAGTGAGTGAGTATGCTTCAGCCGCTGCGTACGAGATACGCAATAATCGCTGCCGAGCCGCCGCCAAGGAGTCCGGCCGGCGGCTTCGCCCGAACTCGGAGGAGGTGCGGTGGACAGCGAGGCCCTGCTGTGGGACGAGCGGCCCGCGCCGCGCCGGGGTCCCAAACCGCTGCTGGACCGGGGCCGGATCGTGCGCGCCGGCATCGAGATCGCCGACGCCGACGGACTGGACGCGCTGTCCATGCAGCGGGTGGCCGCGAAGCTGGACGCGGCCACGATGGCGCTGTACCGGCACGTGCCCGGCAAGGCCGAGCTGATCGCGCTGATGCTCGACGCCGCGATCGGCGAGCCGCCCGAACTGCCGGAAGGCACCGGCTGGCGGACCGCGCTGGCCGCCTGGGCCCGCGCCAACCGGGACGTCTTCGTCCGCCACCGATGGACTTTGCCGCTGGTCACCGGCTCGCGCACGATGGGTCCGAACGAGCTGGCCTGGACCGAGGCGGCGCTGCGGGTGGCGTCCGCGACCGGCCTGCCGACCGCCGCGCTGCTCGACGTGCTGATCCTGGTCAACAGCTACGTGCGGGGCGCGGTGGTGGACCTCGCCGGCGGCCCGGTCGTGCCCGGGCCCGAGATGCTGCGCCGGCTCGGCCTGCTCGAGCGCTACCCGATGTTAGCCGGTGTGCTGGCGCAGGCGAGCGGGCCGGAGGGACCGGCCAGCCGGGCGCACCGGTTCGAGTTCGGCCTGGCCCGGGTGCTCGACGGCGTCGGCCAGTTCGTCCGTAGCCATCGCGACCTACCCGGCTGACCACCGCTGTCGAGCACGCCGGCGTTCGGCCCGAGCGATTCAGCTGGGTCGCAGCGCCGAGCCGACCCGGTCGGGCTCGTCGCGGATGAGCAGGTCGAGCAGCAGGCCGCGGACGAGCGCGAGCGCGCGGGTCGCGCGCGCGTCGGCCAGCGCGGCCGGGGTGTCCCGTTGCGCCGCGCGCAACACCTCCAGCCAGTCCCCGAGCTGCTCGGCGGCAAATCCCCGCCACGGTCCCGGATCGGGCGCCAACGAGGCCAGGAACGCCTCGTAGGTCAGCCGAACGGCGCGCCGCTGCTCGGGCGCGCCGAGCACGCTCCACATGCGTTCGACCAACTCGGTCGTACCGAGCTGATCGCCCGCCGGGTCGGGGCGAGCGCCGAGCCCGCTGACGAGCAGCGCCAGCTGCTCGCGGCGCATCCGTTCGAGCAACTCGCGCACCAGGCCCTCCTTGCTGCCGAACAGGTACAGCAGCACCCGGGGGCTGGTGCCGGTCGCGGCGGCGAGCGGCCGCAGTGACAACCCGGTGAGGCCGTTGTCGAGCACGAACTGGTACGCCCGATCGAGTAGCTCCGCCCGCCGGGGTGAGGCCTTCACGGCATCGGAGCTGGTCAGCGAATTCCTCCTCGGGCGACGCGTCACCCGCTACCCTAGACTGAAACACTCGTTTCAGTGCGTTGGCGGGGAGGGGTGGTCCGCGTGTTCGACCTGACCGGGCGCTGCGCATTGGTCACCGGCTCGGTACGGGGGTTGGGGCTGGAGATGGCCCGGGGCCTGGCCGATGCGGGCGCACGGGTCACGCTCAACGGCCGTGACGAGCAGACGCTGCAGGCGGCCGCCGCCAGGTTGCGCGGGGCCGGCCTCGACGTCGGCGCGGCCTGCTTCGACGTCACCGACCTGGACGCGACCCGGCGGGCGCTGTCCGCGCTGGGGCCGGTGGATGTGCTGGTCAACAATGTGGGGCAGCGCGACCGGCGCGGCATGGACGAGCTCACCCCGGCCGATCTGACCGAGATGCTGCGGGTGCACGTGGTCTCGGCGTATGCGCTCAGCCGCGCCGTCGCGCGGGAGTTGCTGGCTCGCGGTGTGGCCGGGCGCATCATCAACGTCTCGTCGGTGATCGGTCAGCTGGGCCGTCGGGGCGACGCCGCCTACGCGGTCGCCAAGTCCGGCCTGGACGGCATGACCCGGGCCCTGGCCAACGACCTGGGCCCGCACGCGATCACCGTCAACGCGATTGCGCCGGGCACCTTCGCGACCGAGGTCAACAAGCAGCTGGCCGCCGACCCGGAGTGGCACGCGTGGCTGGGCCGGCGCACCGCGCTCGGCCGGTGGGGACGGCCCGAGGAGATCGCCGGCGCGGTGGTCTTCCTGGCCAGCGATGCGGCGTCGTTCGTCACCGGTCAGACCCTGGCCGTGGACGGCGGTCTGACCACAACCTTCTGAGTGCGCCGGGGCCTGAGTGCGCCGAGGCCCTGATCAGGGGCGCGCTCCGCCCCGACGGTGCGCGAGCTCCGACGCCGCGTCGCCACGGTCAGCTGACGGCGAGGATCCGGGCGAACGGGCCGGACCGGGGGCGCATCGCGGCGAGCCCGACCGGGCTGGCGTCCGACGGCTCCAGCCGGGCCGACACCCGCCGCAGCAGCCGCTCCAGCAGCACGGACAGCTCGGTCGTGGCGAAGCCCGAGCCGAGGCAGCGGTGGGGCCCGCCGCCGAACGGCAGGAACTCGTGCGGCCCGGGTTTGCGGTGGTCGGGGCGGTCCGGGTCCCAGCGCGTCGGCTCGAACCGCAGCGGGTCGTCGAACACCTCGGGCAGCCGGTGGGTGACCAGCGGACTGAAGATCAGCTGGCTGCCGAGCGGTACGTCGACGCCGGCGAAGCGGAACGGCTCGGCCACCATCCGGACGCTGATCGCCGCCGGCGGGTAGAGCCGCAGCGTCTCGCTGACCACGCCGTCCAGGTAGCGCCAGCCGACCGCGCGGTCCAGGCTCGCCCTGGCCTGGCGCCAGACCGAGCGGTCGGTGAGCAGCGCGCGGCAGGCCCAGGCCATCGCGGCGCTCGTGGTCTCGTAGCCGGCCGCGATCAGGCTGATCACCTGGTCGACGATCTCCTGGTCGGACAGCCCGGTGCCGTCCTCGTCCCGCGCCTCGACCAGTCGGCTGAGCACGTCCGGCCGGCCGGGATCGCCGCCTTCGACGCTCGCGCGGCGGCGCAGCTCGACCTCGGCGAGCACCCGGCCGGCCACGGTGGCCCGGGACGCGACCGCCCGGCGCCAGGACGGCGCGCCGAACCGCTGCAGCCGCTGCCACGGCGGCGGCCGGTCGACGACCGCGAGCGCGTGCTGCAGCAGCCGGCCCAGCTCGGGCTCGTCGCCGGCCAGCCTCGGCCCGAACAGCACCTCGATCGTCGCGCGCCGGATGATGCGGCGGAACTCCTGGTAGAGGTCGACGCGCTGGCCCGGCCGCCAGCCGTCGATGGTGGCGTCGGCGATGTTCCGCATGGTCCGCGCGTAGCCCTCGACCTGCCGGCGGCCGAACGCGGGTTGCACCAATCGCCGCCTGCGCTGGTGGTCGGCGCCGTCGCTGACGATCAGCGCCGTCTCCCCGTCCACCACAACCAGCCCGTCGAAGGCCTCCCGCCAGCGGAACAGCTCCGAGTGGCCGAGCACGAACCGGTTCGCCTCGGGGCCCAGTAGGAAGACATTGCGGGTCGGCCCGGCGCCGAGGGTGCACACCGGGCCGAACCGGCGGTACAGGTTGGGCAGTGCGCGGTGCGGATCGGTGGCCAGCTCGACGCCGCTGCGCAGGTGGGCGAGTGCCCGGCGCGCCCGGGGAGAGGGGCCCGCCCGCAACGGAGGTGGGGCGACCGTGACCATCCGACCATCTAACCGCCGACGCCGATCCTCGGATAGCCGGAAACTCTCAGCGACAACCCGTTCCGGTGAGCCGCCGGGCGATGGCGGGGAGATCATGTGCGGGGCCGACCGAGGAGGTTGTGTGAAGCGCAGGTGCGCGGTGCTGGACGACTACCAGGGGGTGGCCCTGGACATGGCCGACTGGGCTCCGGTGCTGGACGGGGTCGAGGTGACCGTGTTCCGCGACCACCTCGACGACGAGGACGCCCTGGCGCGGCGGCTGGCGGACTTCGAGATCGTGGTGCTGATGCGTGAGCGGACCCCGGTTCGGCGGAGTCTGCTGGAGCGGCTGCCCGCGCTGAAGCTGCTGGTCACGACGGGGATGCGGAACGCATCGGTGGACGTGGCGGCGGCGGTGGAGCGCGGTGTGCTGGTCTGCGGCACGGGCGGCGTGGGCGGCGGCACGGCGGAGCTGACCTGGGCGCTGATCCTGGGCCTGGCGCGCCACGTCACCGAGGAGAGCGCCGGGTTGCGTGCCGGCGGGCCGTGGCAGCGGACGGTCGGTCTGGACCTCGCCGGCGCTTCGCTGGGCCTGCTCGGGCTCGGCCGGCTCGGCGCGGGCGTGGCCCGGATCGGGCACGCGTTCGGCATGCGGGTCTCGGCGTGGAGCGAGAACCTGACCGAGGAGCGGGCGGCCGAGGTCGGGGTGCGGCGGGCGGCGTCCAAGGCGGAGCTGCTGGCGACCAGCGACGTGGTGAGCATCCACCTGGTGCTCTCGGACCGGTCGCGGGGCCTGCTCGGCGCCTCCGACCTGGCGCTGCTCCGCCCGACGGCGTACCTGGTCAACACCTCGCGGGGCCCGATCGTGGACGAGTCCGCGCTGGTCGAGGCGCTGCGCGCGGGCCGGCTCGCGGGCGCCGGGCTGGACGTCTTCGACGTCGAGCCGCTGCCGGCCGACCACCCCTTCCGCACGCTGCCCAACGTCCTGGCGCTGCCGCACCTCGGCTACGTGACCCAGGCCGGCTACGAGATCTTCTACCGCGAGATCGTCGAGGACATCGCCGCGTACCTGGCCGGCGCCCCGGTCCGCGAGCTCGCCTGACCGCGCCGCCGCCGCGCGACCGCCGCTGCCGGGCGACCGCCGCCGCCGGGCCGCCGGTGTTCCGCCGAGCCCAACCGCACCGGCTTTGGATCATGATCGGCGGGCCCGTGTGGTTGAGCTCGGCGACCTTGGCTGGGCGACCTTGGCTGGGCGACCTTGGCTGGGTGGCTGGTTTCGGGGTGCCGGGCGGGGCGGCGGCGGGTACCGTTTTCCGTGACGCTGCCGAGCATTGCCGCCGGGCAGTTCGCGGGCCGGTACCGCGGCTGGCGGGGGTGAGCCGCTCCGCCGAAGGGGGCCAGCCATGGGTGCGCCGAGGATCGAGCACCGGGTCCGGTTCAGCGCGAGGGCGCGGGTGATCGACGGGATGGCCCGCTGGGTCGCCCGGCCGGTGCTGAGTCTCTGGCCGCTCACACCGACGGCCCTGCGGGCGGCGCCGCTGTTGGAGCTGGTCGCCGGGCTGCGCAAGGCGCCCGTCGGCACCCGCACCGAGCTGCTGCGGATCGCCGGTTTTGTCGCCGAGTGGGTCAAGGCCGACGGGGTGGCACCAGGCCTGCCCGACCCGGCCGCCGGCGCGGTGCTCTACTTCCACGGCGGCGCGTTCATCGGCGGCGGCATCGGCACCCACCGGCGCTGTGTGTCCGCCCTGTCCCGCACCTCGCGCAAGCCGGTGCTCTCGGTGGCCTACGGGCAGTACCCGAAGACCCACGTGGCCGGCTCGGTGCGCGACGGGGTGTTCGCCTACCGGTGGCTGCTGGCGCACGGCTACCCGGCGGAGCGGATCGTGCTGGCCGGCGACTCGGCCGGTGGTTACCTGTCCTTCAGCGTCGCGTTGGACGCGGTGGCTGCCGGGCTGCCCGCGCCGGCCGGCATCGTGGGCATCTCGCCCCTGCTGGACTGGGACTGCACCGAGCGCGCCACACACGCCAACCTGCGCCGCGACGCCTATCTGCCCGGCGGTCGGCTGCCGGCGCTGTACCGGCTGGTCGCGCCGCTGGCCGGGCCGGTCGACCCCGCGCTGTCCCCGGTGAACCGGGAGCTGGCCGGGCTGCCGCCGGTGTTGCTGCAGGTCGCCGCGTCGGAGGTGCTGCGCTGTGACGCCGAGGTGATGGTGCGCCGGCTTGCCGCCGCCGGGGTCGACGCCACGCTGCAGATCTGGGCCGGTCAGGTGCACGCGTTCCCGGTGCTGGCCGGGCTGCTGCCGGAGGCGATGGCCGCGCTGATCGAGGCGGGGGCGTTCGTCCAGCGGGTCACCTCACAGCCCCGCCGCGCGGTCACCGGCCTGACCGCACTGCCGGAGCCGGACCCGACCACGCCGCCGGAGCCGGCCGTCACCACCCCACCGGAGATGGAAGAGACCGCGTAGCGACCCCGGCCGGCATGGGAACATGCACGCCAGCTCGGCCGACGGGACCAGAGTGGCGTCGGCGTATCGCCGGGGCCAGCGGGGACACTGTGGCCTTCCGAGGAGAGTGGACACTCCATGACCGCCGTGGCGAACATCCTGGTCGGGCTCGTCGCCCTGATCCACATCTACATCGTCGTGCTGGAGATGGTGCTCTGGAAGACCCCCCGGGTGCGGGCGCTGTTCGGCACCACCGAGGAGTTCGCCAAGGAGAGCGCCACGCTGATCGCCAACCAGGGGCTCTACAACGGCTTCCTGGCCGCCGCGCTGATCTGGGGGCTGGTTGCGGCCGACCCGGTCGGTTACCAGTTCAAGCTCTACGGGCTGCTCTGCGTGATCGTGGCCGGGCTGTACGGGGCGGCGACGGCCGGCCGGCGGATCCTGGTCGTCCAGGTACTGCCCGGGGTGCTCGCACTGGTCGCGGTGCTGCTCGCCGGCTGACCCCGCCACCGGGCTGCCATGGCGCCAGGCTCAGCGCAGCGCCCGGCGCACCCTGGCCGAACCCAGCTCGAACACCGTGACCAGCGCGAACAGCACGAGCAGCAGCATGCTCGCCTGCCGGTACTGGAACTCCTCCATGGCGCTGAGCAGCTGGAACCCGATCCCGCCGGCGCCGACGAAGCCGAGCACCAGCGACGAGCGCACGTTCTGCTCGAACCGGTAGAGCGCCAGCGAGCCGAGCGTCGGCAGCAGCTCCGGCAGCACCGCGTGGCTGAACACCTGAACGCGGGAGGCGCCGGCGGTGAGCAGCGCGTCCGCCGGGCCGACGTCCATCTCGTCGATCGCCTCGGCGAACAGCCGGACCAGCATGCCGACGGAGTGCACGGTCAGCGCGAGCACACCGGCGAACGGGCCGAGGCCGACGGCGGCCACGAAGACCAGCGCCCAGACGAGGTCCGGGATCGCGCGCAGGAACGCGGCCACCGCCCGGACCGGCGTGGCCAGGTAGCGCCCACCGGAGCGTGGGCGCGCGGCGGCCGCCCCGAACGGGATCGCCAGCAGCGTGGCGGCCACGGTGGCGACCAGCGCGATGTCCACCGTCTGCAGCACCGCGAGGCCGGCTGTGGGCAGCGCGGCCGGGTCCGGCGGCCACCCGTCGGCGACCAGCCGGAACAGCCCGCCGAGGCCCTCGACCAGCTTGCGGGGGTCCACCTCGGCGACCAGCAGCGCCTGGCCGAACACCAGCAGCCCGACCAGCCCCGCCGCCCCGACCGCGACCCGCCGCCCCACCGACCGAGCCCCGCCCAGCCGCGTCCCGCCAACCCGAGGCCGTTCCGGGCCCTCCGGGGGCCGCGTAGCCCGGCTCACCGGCTCGCCACCTGCGCGGCCGCCAGGTCCGCCGGCGACACCTCCGAGGCCGCCCGGTCCAGCACCACGTGGCCCCGGTGCAGCGCGACCACCCGGTTGGCGAACTCCAGCGCGAGCGCCGGCTGGTGCAGCACGCAGAGCACGGCGAGCCGGTCGGAGTGCGCCAGGTCGCACAGCAGCGCCATGGTGGCCGAGGTCGCGTCGGGATCGAGGCTGGCCACCGGCTCGTCGGCGAGCAGCACCGAGGGCCGCTGGGCCAGCGCCCGGGCGATCGCGGTGCGCTGGGCCTGGCCGCCGGACAGCGTGTCGGCGCGCTGCCCGGCGAGCTCGCCGAGGCCGACCCGGTCCAGCAGCTCGGCGGCGCGGGCCCGCTCGGCGGCCGGCAGCCCGCCCAGCGCGGTGCGCAGCCCGGGGTGGTGGGCCAGCGCGCCGGCGGCCACGTTGTCCAGCGCGCTGCGCCTGCGCACCAGCCGGGACTGCTGGAAGATCAACGCGAGCTGGCCCCGGGCCCGCCGCAGCGCCGCCCCGCGCAGGCCGGTCAGCTCGGTGTCGCCGACCCGCACGCTGCCCTCGTCCGGCTCGACCAGCCGCACCGCGCAGCGCAGCAGGGTGGACTTGCCACTGCCGTTGGCGCCGAGCAGCGCAACCAGCTCACCGGCCGACACCCGGAGGTCCACCCTGTCCAGGGCCTGGGTGCCGTTCGGGTAGCGCTTGCTCAGCCCGCTGATGGCCAGCAGCGGCCGCCGCGCGGCCTCGGGAGGAGGACGGCTCGCCGGGTGGGTCACGTGCGGGCTCGGCGGGCGGGTCGCATCGCCGCCGCCGGGCCGTTCAGTTGATCGACGAGGTGGTCAGCCCCAGTGTGGCGACCACCTCGCGGACACTGGCGTAGGTGCTGTCGTCGGCCGGCACGAACGCCCTGGCCTGCACGGTGTTGGCGAAGAAGTCCCGCGCGTCGGGCGGCAGGCTGGCGAAGTTGAGGTGCAGCAGCGCCTGGGTCAGCCGCTGCCGGAACTCCGGTGTGAGGTCGGCGCGCACGACGATCGGGTCGGACGGCGAGGGGGCCGAGTTCCACAGCATCCGGATCTTGCTCGGGTCGTAGACCCCGGCGGCCTTCGCGGCGGAGATCTGTGTGGAGGCCAGCTCGGCGGCGTCCACCCGGTTGTTCAGCAGCGCCTGGTAGACGGCCGTGTGGGTGCCCAGGTAGACGGGTTTGACGCCGGTGTTCGGGTCGATCCCGGCCTGCTTCAGCCCGGCCGCCGGCAGCAGGTGCCCCGAGGTGGCGGTCGGCGCGGTGAACGCCACGGAGCGCCCGGCCAGGCCCTTCAGGTCGGTCACCGGAGAGGTCGCCAGCACCGCGATACCGGCGACCGCGGTGCTCACCTTGCCGTCGGTATTGCCGAAGGTCGCCACCGGCACCAGCCCCGCGCGGTCCTTCGCCAGCACGTAGCCGAACGGCGGGAACTCGCCGATCTCCAGCTGCTTGGCGCGCATCGCCTCCGTCTCGGCGGCGTAGTCGGTGGTCACGTTGACCTGCACGGTGCAGCCCAGTGCGGTGGACAGCGCCTTGGCCAGCTCCTGGTAGGCGGGGGTGAGCTTCGTGGCGGCCAGGAACGGCTGCACGCCCATCCGCACGGTGCCGCCGTTCGGGCAGGCGGCGGCGTCGTTGCCGGCCGGCGCCGGCCCGCCGCAACCGGTCAGTGCGAGCAGCATCGCGCCCAGCCCCGCGAGCAGCACCGACCTCGGACGCGCCGCGCGGATCCCGTTGTGCACCCCTGACCTCCCAGCCGTGTACCCGAGCACGACCCTAACCCACGGATTCGGGGCAAAACTCGCTCGAACACCGCGGCCGCGGCCATCCTGGAGGCCGGGGAGCGCGGTCGCGGTTCCGTCGGTGGGCCCGAGCCACTGTGACCGGCCGCGTGACCAGCGCTGTGACCTGGTGCACAAATCCAACCTTCATGGTTGAGATTGGGGAAGGCGCCCGATTAGCGTCACCGCCGTGGCCGGACCCCTGGTGCTGACTCTGCTGACGAAGCGGGAGCACATCGACCTGCTCCGGGTGTCGTCCGCCCTCTGTCCGCGCTGACCGCACCACCTCAGCAGGGGCCCGCCGCACCGCGGCGCGTCCGCTCGCCGGCCGAGGCAGCGCTTCCGCCGCCGGCCCAGTAGCTCGAACGGGGTCATGACCCCGGCGAAGGCCGCCAGCCCGAGGACCCGGTCGGGGTCGGGGGCGGCCAGGGAGGACAACCGTGAGCGTCGAGTTCATCGGCATGATCGGCACGCAGCACGTGTCGGAGATCCACCGGGCGGCCGGGCCGCCGATCGACCGCGAGTTCGTCCGGCGCTTCACTCGGGCGCATGAGGACGGCGGGTTCGACAAGGTGCTGGTCGGGCACAGCTCGAGCACGCCGGACGGGCTGCAGGTGGCCGCCTACGCGGCGGCGCACAGCGAGCGGCTCGGGTTCCTGGTCGCGCACCGGCCCGGCTTCGTGGCGCCGACGCTGGCCGCCCGGAGCTTCGCCAGCCTGGACCACTTCTCCGCCGGCCGCGTCGCGATCCACGTGATCAGCGGCGGCAACGATGCCGAGCAGCGCCGCGACGGCGACTGGCTGAGCAAGGACGAACGCTACGACCGCACCGACGAGTACCTCGATGTACTGACCCGGACCTGGACCGAGGACGGCCCGTTCAGCCACCACGGCCGCTACTACCAGGTGGCGGACGTGCACGCGGAGATCCGCCCGCTGCAGCGGCCGAGGATCCCGGTGTACTTCGGCGGCTCCTCGCCGGCGGCCTACCGGGTCGGCGGTCGGCACGCCGACGTGTTCGCGCTGTGGGGTGAGCCGCTGGCCGAGACCGCCGAGCAGATCGCGGCGGTGCGCGCCGCCGCCGAGGCCGCCGGGCGTACCGAGCCACCCCGGATCAGCGTGTCCTTCCGGCCGATCCTGGGTCCGACCGAGGAGCTGGCCTGGCAGCGGGCGCACCGGATCCTGGACGAGATCAACGCCGCGAAGGGTGGTCACGCGTCGTTCACCGGGTCCCGGATGCACCAGCGCACCCCGGCGAACGTCGGCTCGCAGCGGCTGCTCGCGGCGGCGGCCAAGGGCGAGCGGCACGACCGGGCACTGTGGACGCCGACCGCGGCGGCCTCCGGGGCGGCCGGCAACTCGACCGCGCTCGTCGGCACCCCGGAGACGGTGGCGGCGGCGCTGCTCGACTACGTGGACATCGGCGTGAGCACGCTGCTCATCCGCGGCTACGACCCGCTGGACGACGCCATCGACTACGGCCGCGAGCTGCTGCCGCTGGTCCGCCAGGAGCTGGCCCGGCGCGAGCGGTCGGCGCCCGGTGCTCCGGTGTCGGCCGGGGCGGGCGGGTGAGCGAGACGGTCTGGTCGCCCGAGGGCGGCGCGGCCCGGTCGCGGGGCACCGTGGTGGTGCTGGCCGGCCGGGGCGAGCACGCCGGGGTGTACGGCCGACTGGGGCGGCGGCTGGCCGCCGACGGCTACACGGTCGCCGTGGCGGAGCGCGCGACGGCCGACGGGTTGGCGGAGCTGTTCGAGGCATACCCCGGCGGGGCGCGTGTGCTGCTCGGCGCGGACACCGGCGCGCTGCGGGCCTGGGCACTCGCGGCCACCACGAGCGGGGCAACTACGACCGGGGCAACCACGACCGGGGTGAGCACGGCACTGGACGCGCTGGTGCTGGCCGGCCTCCCACTGGCCGACCCGGGCGCCGACCCGGGCGCCGACCCGGGCGCCGACCTGGGCGCCGACCACCCCGGCACGGCTGTCCCCGAACTGACCAGGGAGGCCGAGCTGGCCGCCCGCACCGCCTGCCCGGTGCACCGTGCCCTGCTCACCGACGACCCGCACTTCGGCTGGGGCGCGCTGGCCGGGCCGGCGCCCGCACCCCCGACCGCGCCGCCACCCGCGCTGCCCACCCTGGTGCTGCACGGTGAGGTCGACGCGATCGCGCCGGTCGAGCCCGTCCGAGCGCTCGCCGCCGCCCACCCGCACGTCAGCCTCGCCGTCGTCAAGGACGGCCTGCACGACGTGCTCAACGACCAGTTCCACCGCAGCGCGGCCGCCCGGTTGGTGCTGTTCCTGGAGGAGGTCGGCAAGGGGGCTGTGGTGCTGCCCGCCAGCCCCGCCCCGGCGCGGGGCCCGGAACGCGGCGAGGCGGCCCCGGCGGCGGGCGCCGATGGCGAGACAGCCCCGGTGCCGAGCACCGGCGCGGTCCGTCCCGTGCGGGCCCGCCGGGCCGCGCCGCTGCACGTGTCCGCCCGGCTGGACTACGCGCTGCGGGCGATCGCGGAGCTGGTCAGCGCGGGCGGCGCCGGGCCGGTGCGGTGCGAGGCGATCTCCCGCGCTCGGGGCATCCCGCTGAACTCGCTGGTCAACCTCATGGTCGAGCTGCGGCGTGCCGGACTGGTGCGCAGCCAGCGGGGCTGCGAGGGTGGCTACTGGTTGGCCCGACCCTCGTCCGCGATCACGGTCGCCGACGTGGTGCGTGCGGTGGAGGGCGAGGTCGTCTCCCTGCACGCCGATGGCCCGGACTCCTGGCTGTGGCATCAGCTCGGCCAGACCGTCGCCAAGTTCCTCGAGGGATGGACCGTCGAGGGTGTCGAGGCCAGCCGGACCGGGGCGGCCGCTCAGCCGGCGCGCCCGAGAGAGGCAGTGCGGTGACCGACGCATTCCATCCCGACCTGACCGAGCGCGTGCCGCCGAGTCATGCCCCGCTGCGCACCCGGCTGCACCACGTGCGCGCCGGCGAGCTGGACGGCAACACCGCCCAGAGCGGCGGTATGACCCGGCTGGCCGCGATCAGCGGTGCCCGGGTCGGCTCCGAGCGGATCTGGATGGGCGAGACGCACGTGGCGCCGTCCACCGCGTCAGACAACCACCACCACGGCGAGTCGGAGACCGCGATCTACGTGGTCAGCGGCCGCCCCGAGTTCGTCTTCCACGATGGCACCGACGAGGTCCGGATCAAGCCCGGCCCCGGCGACTACATCTTCGTGCCGCCCTTCGTGCCGCACCGCGAGGAGAACCCCGACACGGACGACCCGGCCGTCGTGGTGATCTCGCGCAGCACCCAGGAGGCCATCGTGGTCAACCTGCCCGAGCTCTACCCCCTGGAAACCCCAGCTCAGACCCCGTGAGTGGCGAGTTGGGTTCTAGCCCAACTCGCCACTCACGGGTCCTGACCAGCGGGTTTGTCACGCTGTACGAGGAGACCCATGCCCAGCCCACGCCGACTCCTGCCCGCGCTGGCCGCCACCGTGCTGTTCGCCATCGCGGCGTGTTCCGGCGCGCCGAAGGCGGACGGGCCGGTCGACCTGGCCTCGGTGACCCTGCGCGTGGGTGACCAGGCCGGCATCCAGCAGGCGTTGCTCACCGCGGCGGGCGCACTGGACGGCACCCCGTACAAGGTCAGCTGGGCGGAGTTCCCGGCCGCCGCGCCGGTGTTGCAGGCGCTGCAGGGCGGCGCGATCGACCTCGGGGTGGCCGGCGACGCGCCGACGCTGAACGCACTGGCCGCCACCTCGGACATCACCGTCGTGGCGGCCAACCGGTCGCCGAAGCAGGGCGGCCTGGCCATCGTGGTGCCGAAGGACTCGCCGATCCACACCGTGGCCGACCTGCGCGGGCACGCCGTGTCACCGACCACCCAGGGCAGCATCGGGCACTACCTGCTGCTGCGCGCGCTCGGCGAGGCCGGGCTGACCGCGAACGACGTCAAGATCAGCTTCCTGCAGCCGGTGGACGCGGCGGCGGCGCTGCGCTCCGGGGCGATCGACGCGTGGTCGACCTGGGACCCCTACACCGCCGTCGCGCAGAACGAGCAGGGCGACCGGGTGCTGCGGGACGCGTCCGGGCTGGCCTCGGGGCTGAGCTTCCTGGACGCGAACAACGACTCGCTGGCCAACGCCTCGACCAGGGCGGCGATGGCCGACTTCGTGCGGCGCTTCAACGGCGCGCTGAGCTGGGCGAAGGCCAACCCGCAGCGCAACACGCAGATCTACACCGAGCTGACCAAGCGGTCCCCGTCGGTGGCCGCGCTGGTCGCCGACCGCGCACTGCGCGACGCCACGCCGCTCACCCCGCCGGTGGTCGCCGAACTGCAGCAGATCGCGGACAACTACCTGAACTACGGCGTCCTCCGCGCCAAGATCAAGGTCGCCGACCGCATCCGCGACCTCACCCAACCCACCCCATAATCCCAGCTCAAGACCCGTGAGTGGTATTGGTCGCCATAGCGACCAATACCACTCACGGGGTCTGACCAGCGCCTGAGCTGGGATAGTCACCCGGACGTGAAACCTGACTCATTCGGTTGAGATTGTGCGGGGCGCTGGCTAGCTTCGGCCGATGGTTCTCGAGTCCGACACGTCGGCCCGGGCCCGCCCGCGCCGGGCGGCGATCGCCGGCCTCGTCGGCACCACCATCGAGTGGTACGACTTCTACCTCTACGCCACCGCCGCGGCGCTGGTCTTCGGGCCGCTGTTCTTCAGCTCGGCGGACCCGTCGACCGGGGTGCTGGCCTCGTTCGCCACGTACGCGGCCGGCTTCGGGGCCAGGCCGGTCGGGGCGCTGGTCGCCGGGCACCTGGGCGACCGGGTCGGCCGGCGCACCATGCTGGTCGCGGCGCTGCTGCTGATGGGCGTGGCGACGGCGGCGATCGGGGCACTGCCGACCTATCCTCAGGTAGGTCTCCTGGCGCCGACGCTGCTGGTGCTGATGCGGCTGCTGCAGGGGGTGGCGGTCGGCGCGGAGTGGGGCGGCGCGGTGCTGATGTCGGTCGAGCACGCCGAGCCCAGTGGCGGGGCCCGCCGGCGCGGCCTGTTCGGCAGCTTCCCGCAGATCGGCTCGCCGGCCGGCATGCTGCTGGCGTCGGGCATCTTCGCGGTGGTCCGGGGCTCGATGGACCGGGCGACGTTCCTGGCCTGGGGCTGGCGGATCCCGTTCCTGCTCAGCCTGGTGCTGGTCGCGATCGGCCTGGCGATCCGGCTGAGCCTGCGGGACGCGCCGCTCTACGAACAGGCCAAGCAGCGCGGCGAGGTGGCCCGCCAGCCGCTGGTCGAGGTGGCCCGCGACTACCGCCGCAACCTGTGGCTGACCATCGGGCTGCGCATGTCGCAGAATGCGCTGTACGTGTTGTGTACGACGTTCGCGCTGACCTATCTGGCGCAGGGCCGCTCCGCCGACCCCGGCGCCGGGCTCACCGCGGTGATCATTGCGTCGGCGATCGGGCTGGTCAGCACGCCGGCCTGGGCGGTGCTGTCGGACCGGGTCGGCCGGCGGCCGGTGTACCTGTGGGGCGCGATCGGCGCGACGGTGGCCAGCCTCGGCTTCTTCCTGCTGCTGGACACCGGGTCCACGGTGCTGATCGTGCTGGCCATGGTGATCACCGTGAACGTGTTCCACGACGCCATGTACGGCCCGCAGGGCGCCTGGTTCACCGAGCTGTTCCCGACCGGGGTGCGCTACAGCGGCGCCTCGATCGGCTACCAGTTCGGCTCCGTGCTCTCCGGCGGCACGGCGCCGCTGATCGCCGCCGCGCTGCTGCTGGCCGGCGGTGGGCGGCCGTGGCTGATCTGGGCGTACTTCCTGGTGCTGTCCGCGCTGACCATCGTGGCCGCGCTGCGCGCCCCGGAGACCTTCCGCACGTCGATCGGCGAGTTGGGCGCGGCGCGGGGGAAGATCGCCGAGTGAGCCGGATCCTGCTGAACGCCTTCGACATGGCCTGCGTCGGACACCAGTCGGCCGGGCTGTGGCGCCACCCCGATGACCAGGGCTACCGCTACCGCGACCTGGACTACTGGCTGGAGCTGGCCCGGCTGCTGGAGGGCGGCGGGTTCGACGCGCTGTTCCTGGCCGATGTGCTCGGGGTGTACGACGTGTACGGCGGCTCGCGGGACGCGGCGGTGCGCCAGGCCGCCCAGGTGCCGGTGAACGACCCGGTGATGGCGGTGCCGGCGATGGCGGCGGTCACCGAGCGACTGGGCTTCGGGGTCACCGTGTCGGTCGCCTACGAGCACCCGTACGCGCTGGCCCGCCGGTTCGCCACGCTGGACCACCTCACCAAGGGCCGGGTCGCCTGGAACGTGGTCACCTCGTACCTGGACAGCGCGGCGCGCAACCTGGGCCTCGGCGAGCAGATCCCGCACGACCAGCGCTACGAGCTGGCCGAGGAGTACCTCGAGGTCTGCTACAAGCTCTGGGAGGGCTCCTGGGAGTCCGACGCGGTGGTCCGCGACGCCGAGCGGGGAATCTTCACCGACCCGGCCAAGGTGCGCGACATCGAGCACAAGGGCCGCTACTTCGACGTGCCGGGGCCGTTCCTGTCCGAGCCGTCGCCGCAGCGCACCCCGGTGATCTTCCAGGCCGGGGCCTCGCCGAGGGGGAGCCGCTTCGCGGGTACGCACGCCGAGGCGGTGTTCGTCAGCGGCCCGAACCCGGGCGTGGTGCGCCGCTCGGTGGCCGGGGTGAGGGCCGCCGCCGAGGCCGCCGGCCGGGACCCCGCCGCGGTGAAGGTGTTCGCCATGCTCACCGCTATCGCCGGGGCCACCGACGCCGAGGCGCTGGCCAAGCGGGACTCCTACCTCGAGTACGCCAGCCACGAGGGCGCGATGGCGCTGTTCGGCGGCTGGACCGGGGTCGACCTCTCCGAGGCGCGGCCGGAGCAGCGGCTGGAGTACGTCGAGACCGACGCCACCCGCTCCGCGCTGGCCAGCTTCACCACCGCCGACCCGGACCGGGACTGGACGGTCGGCGAGGTGGGCCGGTTCATCGCGATCGGCGGCCGAGGCCCGGTCGTGGTCGGCTCCGGCGCCACGGTGGCCGACGAGCTGGAGCGCTGGGTCGACGAGGCGGGGGTGGACGGGTTCAACCTGGCCTACGCGGTCACCCCGGGCACGTTCGTCGACTTCGTCGAGCACGTCGTGCCGGAGCTGCGTGCACGGGGCCGCGCCCAGACCGACTACGCCGCCCCCACCCTCCGGCAGAACCTCGGCACCGCCCCCGGCCCCCTGCTCGCCGCCGACCACCCCGGCGCCCGCTACCGCCGCTGAACCGTGCTCAGGTGGTGGCGCGCAGCACCATGTCCGCCGGCAGCCGGACCATGCTCGGGCTCTCGGTGCCGAGCAGCATGGCCAGCGCCCGCGACGCGATCGCCTCGACGGGGTGATGCAGCGCGCTGATCGGCGGGTCGATGAGCTCCAGCAGGTCGGTGCCGTCGAAGCCGGTGATGGCGATGTCGTCGGGCACCCGCACGCCCTCCTTCAGCAGCGTGCTGAGCAGGCCGACGGCCAGCACGTCCGCCGAGCAGAGCGCCGCGTCGGGCAGGTTGCCGGCGCGCAGCAGCTCGGTGGCGGCGTCCCGCCCGCCCGAGGTGGAGAAGTGGGGGAGCAGGATCTCGCTGTCGCCTGCCCGCGCCCGCGCCCGGAACGCCGCGAGCCGCTCCCTGCCGGCCGAGGTCTCCTGCTCGGCGCCGACGAACACGATCCGCTGCCGGCCGGAGCCACGCAGGAAGTCGATCACCGTGCCGATGCCCTGGTCGTTGTCCACACCCACGAAGCCGCAGCCGGCGTCGGTCGCCCAGCGGTCCACCTGGACCACCCGGGAGCGCTCGCCGGCGCGCCGGATGGCCGCCCCGCTGCGGGACAGTGAGGTGGGGACCACGGCGAGCCCGTCGACGAACGCGTGGTGGAACGCCTCGATCCGGGTGGCCTCGACGTCGGGGTCGTCGCCCGAGTCGGCGAGCACCACCCCCAGCCCGGACCGGCTCGCCACCTGGGTGAACGCGTCCACCAGGTGCACGAAGTACGGGTTGCGGATGGACGGCACCAGGATGCCGAAGTTGCCGGTGGACTGCCGGCGCAGCGCGCGGGCCACCGGGTTGGCCCGGTAGCCGAGCTCCTCGCTGGCGGCCAGCACGCGCCGGGCCAGGTCGGGGTCGACGTTGCGGTCGGTACCGGCGAGTACGCGCGATGCGGTCGACCGGGATACCCCGGCCGCCGACGCGACATCGTGCAGGGTGGCGCGACCGCCCATCCTTCAGACCTCCCCGAGGACCGTACGTGGTGCACCGGCGACCTCGGCTCTGATCCTAAGGGAAAGCGATGATCCGGTAATCGTTTTCCCCCGCTTGTGGAACATTGGCCGGCCGGGGGCGCGGTCGCGCGATGTTCCGGGGTCGGGGCCGGCACCCGCACAACGTCCGAATCCATCCAGCAGGCTGAGGGCCGATCCGAATCATCTTCGGTGGACGACGATCAGGCCGTGATTCCTCCTTATCTTCGAGTCAGTGAACGTACGTCGTTCGCTCCACACTCGAGGGGGTAAGCGTGACCGGCTCCGTTCCCACCATCGCCGAGTACCTGGTGTCCCGCCTCGCCGCGGCCGGCGTGCGCGCCGTGTTCGGGGTGCCCGGCGACTACAACCTGCGCCTGCTGGACGTCATCGAGGCCAGCCCCGAGCTGGACTGGGTCGGCAACGCGAACGAGCTGAACGCGGCCTACGCCGCCGACGGCCACGCCCGGATCGCCGGCCTCGGGGTGCTGGTCACCACGTACGGGGTCGGCGAGCTGTCGGCGATGAACGGGCTGGCCGGCGCGTTCGCCGAGTCGGTGCCCGTACTGCACATCGTCGGCTCGCCGGCCACCGCCGTGGCGCGCGCCGGCCTGCCGGTGCACCACAGCCTGCTCGACGGCGACGCCGAACACTTCACCCGCGCGCTCAGCGAGGTCACCTGCGCCGGCGCCGTGCTCACCGCCGAGAACGCCGCCACCGAGATCGACCGGGTGCTCACCGCCGTCCTCACCGACAAGCGGCCGGGCACCCTCAGCCTGCCCTCCGACCTGGTGGACCGGCTGATCGCCGCCCTGCCGGAGCCGCCCGCCGCCCCGAGCCCCGAACCGACCACCCACTCCCAGCTCGAGGCGTTCCGGACCCGGGCCGCCGCCCTCCTGACCGGGGCGAACCGCGTCGCGCTGCTCGTCGACCACCTCGCCCAGCGCCAGGGGGTGCGCGCCGAGCTCGCCGAGCTGGCCGGCATCGCGGGTGTCGTCTCGGCGGTTACCGCGCCGGGCAAGGGCGCGCTGGACGAGACCGCGCCCGGCTTCCTCGGCCTCTACATCGGCGCGCTGAGCGAGGAGCCGGTCCGGGCCGAGGTGGAGGACGCCGACGTGATCGTTGGCGCCGGGCTGCGCCTGGCCGACCTCAGCTCCGGCGGGTTCACCGCGCGGCTG
Source organism: Pseudonocardia sp. (assembly GCA_036272155.1). Lineage (GTDB taxonomy): Bacteria > Actinomycetota > Actinomycetes > Mycobacteriales > Pseudonocardiaceae > Pseudonocardia. Next base: position 1,120 of record DATAZG010000029.1, on the reverse strand, counting down.
GACCCGGCCCGGCTGATCGACCTGCGGGGCCGCCACGCCGTGCTGGCCGGCGAGCCATTCCCCGGCGTCGGCATGGCCGAGGCACTGCGCGCCCTGCGCCCGCTGATCACCGCAACCCGGCCGCCCGCAACCGAGCCGCCCCCGGGGGCTGAACCGGTCGCCGGGCCCACCCCGGTCACCGGCGAGCGGACGGCCGGCGGACCCCTCACCCAGCGGGCCTTCTGGGCGCGCCTGGCCGGCTTCCTGCGGCCGCACGACATCCTCGCCGCCGACCAGGGCACCCCGTTCTACGGCGTCGCCACGCTGCCGCTGCCGGCCGGGGTGGACGTGGTGGCGCAGCCGCTGTGGGCGTCCATCGGGTACGCGCTGCCCGCGCTGCTCGGCGCGCAGCTGGCCTCGGCGGGCCGGCGCCGGTCCATCCTGGTGATCGGGGACGGGTCGGCTCAGATGACCGTCCAGGAGCTGGGCACGTTCATCCGGCACGGCCTCGACCCGATCGTCTTCCTGGTCAACAACGACGGCTACACGGTGGAGCGGGCGATCAACGGGCCAACCGCCCGGTACAACGACATCGCGCACTGGAACTGGTCCCGCGTGCCCGAGGCGCTCGGCGCGGCCCCCGACACCCTCGTCCGCCGCGCGGCCACCGGGGCCGAGCTCGACCGGGCGCTCGCGGACTGCGCCGAGCACGCCGGCAAGCTCGCCTTCGTCGAGGTGGTGCTGGACCGGCTCGACCTGCCCGAGCTGCTGGTCCGGACCGCCGCCGCCGTCGCCGAACAGAACCGCTGACCCCTCGGTTCGAGACCCGTAAGTGGCGAGTTGGGTCCTGACCCAACTCGCCACTCACGGGGTCTGGCCAGGCGTTTCGAGGCGGGACCCGGTTGGGTGGGCGGAACCTCGCGGGTTTACCCAGACCGCGTCTGGGTTACATTGAGACCGGTGTCACGTTCGTATCCGGCGTGCTCAGCTGTCACGCTGGTCACACCGGTCGGTGCCGGCCGGGCCAGTCACGCGGGGGTGTCATGTCCTTCAATTCGACCGTGGGCAGTCGGGACACGGCTCCGGACGGTTCGGGTAAGCACGCCGCGCACAGCATGGAGGTGCGCAACCTGCACAAGTC
>DATAZG010000028.1:0-66881 GCA_036272155.1 Pseudonocardia sp. | reverse complement strand
CGGCTCCGCACGGACCGGCTCCAGGGCCACGCGGCCCGCGTCGACGCCTTCGAACAGGCGGATTCCGGAGCTGAACAGCACGGGTGAGAGCGCGATCGTGAACTCGTCGATCAGGCCGGCGTTCACGTACTCCAGGATCGTTGCGCCGCCGCCCGAGATGCGGACGTCCCGGTCGCCGGCGGCCTCGCGGGCCTGGTCGAGCGCGGGCTCTATACCGTCGTTGACGAAGTGGAAGGTGGTCCCGCCCGGCCGCTCCCAGGGGTCACGCTTCTCGTGCGTCACGACGAGGACCGGCGTGTGGAACGGCGCCTCCTCCGGCCACATCCGCTCGCCGGCGTCGAACATGCGCTTGCCCATCACGCTCGCGCCGGTGCGCAGATGCGTCTCCCGCACGATGTCGTTGTCGCGCCCTTCCTCGCCGCCCTCGCCGAGCCCCAGGTTCTCCCGGAAGAACCGCGTCGGGAATATCCACTGCTGCAGTTCCATCCACTGCTGTCCCATCAAGTCCTCGCTGGACCCGGGCGCGATGAACCCGTCCAGCGACATCGACACGCTGAAGAACACCTTCCCGGCCATCAGCCCTCAACTCCCGTCCGAACGATCTCGGTGACGTAGGCGGCCAGGTTGCTCAGGGTCTGCTGGCCTCCCTCGATCGCGTGGTACTTCTCGACCGCCTCGTCGCGCAGCGCCTTGGTGGGGAACACCGTGCGCATCTCGATCCGGGTCGCCGAGCCGTCGGGCGCGAACGTGAGGACCGACTCGAAGGCGTTCGGGTCGCCGCGGGACTCACCGTGGCGCAGCGAGATCCGCTCCGGCGGGGCGATCTCGGTCCAGGAGATCCACTCCTGGTAGTCCGTCCCGTCCGGTCCGTGCATCACGAAGTCCCACTCCCCGCCGACGCGGAACTCGAACGCCCGCGTGGTGGTGGTGAACCCCTCAGGTCCCCACCACCGCGACAGGTGCCGGACCTCGGTGAACGCCTCGAACACCAGCTCCCGCGGGGCACTGATGGCCCGGGTGATCACGATCTCGCGGTCGGCCGTCGCTGACTGCGCCGGCGCGTCCTGTCCTGTCGCGTCCTGTCCTGTCGCTGCCCGTCCTGTCGCTGCCATCGGTCACTCCTCCTGCTTTGCCTGCTTGAGGTCCTGCACGTACGCGTCCAGCCGGTCGAAGCTCTCGTTCCAGAACCGCTCGAACCCGCCGGCCCACTCGTGGACCGGTCGCAGCCCGCGGGCGTCGAGGCCGTACAGGCGCTGCTTGCCCGCCTTGCGGTCCCGCACCAGCCCGACCTCCCGAAGCACCCGCAGGTGTTTGGACGCCCCCGGCTGGGTCATCCCCAGCTCCCGGGCCAACTCGGTCACCGGCCGCTCACCCGCCCGCAGCAGTACCAGGATCTCCCGGCGCTGTGGCTCGGCGATCGCGTTGAAGACATCCGACGTCGTCGCGGCTCGTGCCATGCCGCCATCGTATTCCCATATCGGCATGCGTCAAGCCGACGCCACGGTCGGCGTCATCACCAACCCGGTGTCGGGCCGAACGGCACAGCCGTCCTGAGGTGACCGGGTTATTCGAGCTGTCGGGTCACTCGGAAGACCCGAGGACCCTGTCCAGCGCCTCGCGCAGCTCGACCAGTGAGTCGTAGACCGCCAGCGCGCCCGAGTCGAGCAGCTCCTGCTCGGAGAACCCGCCGGTGCGCAGTGCGTAGCCGGGGTAGCCCGCCCGGTCCGCCGCCGCGAAGTCCCACACCGAGTCGCCGATCATCACCGGCGCCTCACCGCCCGCCTTGCGCAGGGCGATCTGGAGCAGGTCGGGGGCGGGTTTGGTGCGATCCACGTCGCCGGACGTGGTCCAGCTGTGCGCCAGTGACTTGCCGTCGATGAGGTCCAGGTAGTGGTCCACGTGCTCCGGCTTGCCCGAGCTGGCCAGCACCACCGGGACGCCGCGGTCGCTCAGCTCGGCCAGGAGCTCCCGGGCTCCTTCGAACGGCTGTACCTCGTCCAGCATCGGGTCGAACTCGACCGACCACCGCTCCCGCAGCTCGTCGCCGAGCCGTTCCTCGACCTGGTCCCCGGCGACCGCGGCCACGAGCTGGTCGCCGCCCATGCCGATCGCCCGATGCAGCCGCCACACGGGCAGCGTGATGTCGTGGTGCTGGAAGGACCGGAACCACGCGAGGGCGTGCTGGTAGTTCGAGTCGATCAGGGTGCCGTCGACGTCGACCACCGCGGTGTCCACCCCGGTCATCGCGGCCTGACCTGGTCGGCCGGTGAAGCCCCGGCGCGCAGCGGGAGCGCTCCGCTCTCGGCGACCTCGGCCGCGATGTCGCGCGGCTTACGGTTCTGGTGCTGGCTCGGTTGCTCGGGGCCCGTGAGGTTGCCCATGCGATCCCGCTCCCGTCGGTGTGACAGCGCGGGTGATGGTCCGCGTCGGCTGTCGAGCGGCCGGGTCGGCCGTCCGCGAACCCGGTTACCCGTGATCGGTCGGCCGGAACCATCAGCGGGACGCGGGCGCCACGTGCGCGCTCAGGCCAGCACGGGCAGCACCACGAACGCGCAGAGCACCGTGACCCCGACGAGCAGCCACGTGATGTAGTCGCCGATGTGCCCGGAGTGCAGCCGGCGCAGGCCGGTCAGTGCGGGGGACACCCGACGGGCGAGTGTGGCGACCGCGGCGGGCAGCCGGCTCCGCTGTAGGGCCGTCACCGCGAACAGCGCGGCGAGCGCCGAGGACAGCAACCCCAATCCCACGCTGGACACGGTCCACCCGCCGTACCCAGCGGTAGGACCCACAGCCGGAGCCACAGCCGGACCTACCGCCCCCGGTACCGAGCCGAGCGTCTGCGCCAGGTAACCCGCGCGGTCGCCGAACCGGCCGGCCGCGGCTCCGACGGCATCGGCCACCCCGGGGACCACGCCGAGCGCCAGCGCCGCCGCGATCAGCACCACGATCGGCGCGAGCATGGTGAGCGGTACCCGCCGCAGCAGCCCGCCGACCTCGGTCTCCTCCTCCGCGCCGGTCGTCTCCACGGCCGAGTGGGACCTCGCGGGGTCCGGGCCGGCACCGAAGTAGATGCGCAGCGCCGCGCGCACGACGGCCGCCCCGGTGAGTGCGGAGACCAGCACGAACACCGCCGGGCCCCACCACAGCCCGGCCCCCTCGACCGCGTCCTCGGCGACGCCCTTGCCCAATGCCGGCCCGAACGGGGGCAGCCCGGCGAGCGCGAACCCGCCCAGCAGCATCAGCCAGGGCAGCAGGGTGGCGCCGCGGCCCCGCCCGTACAGGTCCAGCTCGTCGACGCTGCCGTACCGGTTCAGGATCACCCCGGCGATCAGGAACAGCGCCGCCTTGACCGCGGTGTGGCCGGCCGCGTAGAGCAACGCGCCCTGGCTGCCCCCGGTACCGGGCGTGGCGAAGGCGATCAGGAACAGGCCGAGGTGCGCGATCGTGGAGTAGGCCAGCAGGCGTTTGAGGTGCCGCTGGGCGAAGCACATCACCGCGCCGACCAGCGCACTCAGCGTGCCGAGGACGACCAGCACGCGGTACACGTCCGCCTCCGGCAGGGTGCCGGCGAACGCGACGGTGTACACCCGCATGAGCCCGTAGAGGCCCAGCTCGACCATGATCCCGGAGAACAGCACACACACCGGCGTGGGCGCCACGGCGTGCGCGTCGTCGAGCCACAGGTGGAACGGGACGATCGCCGCCTTCACCAGGAACCCCGTGGCGACCAGGCAGAACGCGACGGCGACGAGTGCATCGGGCGGTCGCGAGGACAGGGCGACCCCGAGCTGCGCGAGCCCGAGCTCCCCGGTGCGGGCGTAGAGCAGGCCGATGCCGAACAAAGTCACATAGGCGCCGAACGAGTTGATCAGCCCGAAGGACAGCGCACCCTGCACCGACGTCGGGTCCTCGATCTTGTGGCCGGTCAGCGCGTACGCGACCGCCCCCATCAGCTCGAAGAACACGAACATGTTGAACAGGTCGCCGGACAGCGCGAAGCCGGTCATGCCGGCCAGGAACAGCAGCATCAGCGCGTGCAGGTGCCCCTGCACGGAGTCGAAGTAGCTCCAGCTGAACACGAGGGCGAGCACCGTCAGGACGGCCGCCGTGACCGCCGCGCCGGCGCCGACCGGGTCGACGACCAGGACGATGCCCACGCGCGGGCCGTTCGTCGGCGCCCACCCGCCGGACCACGTGACGACCCGCCCGGACAGGGTCGCCAGCAGCAGCGCCACATCGAGGATCGCCACCAGGGCGGCGGCCGAGGTCGCCGCCGCGTCCACCGCGCGGCGGGGCAGCCGGGCGCCGCCGACGAGCAGCAGGCAGGCAACCAGGATGGGCAGCGCGATGGCCAGCGGGGCTAGGTCCGTGCGGTCGGGCACGTCAACCGCGCAGCGAGGTCAGCTCGTCGGGATCGGTGGTCCCGTGCGTTCTGGCGACCTGGATGGCCAGCGCCAGCAGCAGCGCGGTGACCGTCGCCGACACCACGACGTCGGTCAGGGTCAGCGCCTGCACCACGGGGTCGACGACGTTCCGGCTCGGCGGCTCCGTGCTGCCGAACACCGGCGCCGCCGCACCCTTCTGGTAGCCGATGGCGATCAGCAGCACGTACGTGCCCGACTGCGCCACCGACAGGCACACCACGGACCGCACGGTGTCCCGGCTGACCGCGATCCCGTACGCGCCGAGCAGTAGCAGCCAGCCGGCGACCCCGTAGGCGAACACGGTCATCGCGGACCGTCGATCCGCAGCGCCTGGTCGAGGAACCGGCTGAGCAGCACGATCACCCCGGAGGCGACCTCGATGCCGACCGCGATATTGAGCAGTGGCACCGTGCCGGCCGAGAGCAGCGAGCCCCACACCCCGGCCGGCAGCACGTTCGCCAGGAACCCGGCGCCGGTGGCGACCCCCAGCAGCCCGATGACGGCGAACAGCGTGGTGCCGACCGCCTCGCCGGCGGTGAACAGCATCAGCGGGCGCACCTTCTCCAGCGCCTGGTACCGGCCGGTCAGATAGACCAGGTGGATGGCGGTGCCCAGTACGACCCCGCCCTGGAAGCCACCGCCCGGGGTGAGCTGCCCGTGCAGTACCAGGTTCGCGCCGACCAGCAGGGTCACCGGCAGTAGCAGGTACCCGAGCAGGGCCACCGCCGGCAGCGACTCGTCGGTGTCGCGCACGGTGGCCTTGCGCTCCTTGCCCGCCGGTCGCAGCAGGGCCGCGGCGCCGATCACCGAGCCGAGCACGATCGTCTCCTCGCCCAGTGTGTCCAGCGCCCGCTGGTCGTAGTTGATCGCGGACACCACGTTCGCGGTCGACCGCGCCGCCGCCGCCGCCACTGCCCGGTCGCGGTACGGGTGCACGTCGGTACCCAGCGCCGGCAGGCCGAACACCGCGAGCAGGTAGCAGCCGGCCACCCCCGCGGCCGCGACGAGGAACAGGACGATCCGCACCGGCCGGCTCATCGGTGCCTGCTGATCGCACGCAGGGCGAGCATCACCATCAGCGGCACGACGGCGGCGCCGACCGCGAGCTGCGCCAGCGCCACGTCCGGCGCCTGCAGCAGCATGAACAGCACGGTCAGCATGAGCCCGTAGACCGACAGCGTCACGGCCTGGCGCTCGGGGGCGGCGGTGCACACCACCGCGGTGCCGGCGACCGCGACGAGGCCGAGCGCGACGGCGAGCGCGAACGTCACCGGGCCGGCCCCGATCCGGGTTCGCCGGCGCGCCGGGCCAGCCGACCGGTCGCGGCGCCGAGCACGGGTCCGGTCACCGCGAGCAGGAGCACGATGAGCAGGATCTGCCCGGTGGTCGTGCCCCAGCCGTTCTCGACGGCGAGCGCCGCGCCCACCAGCGGCCCGGCCAGCGAGGTGATCGGCGTCAGGAAATGCATCCGGTCGTAGAGCGACCGCACCAGCAGCGCCGCGACCGAAGCCGCCACCGCGACCAGCACACCGGCTCCCAGCAGCAGCTCCGAGGCGAGCTGGGCCGCGGTCATCGGCGTGGTGCCAGCAGCCGGGTGAACACGAGCGTGCCGGCGAAGGACAGCAACACGAGCACCAGCGGCACGATCAGGAACTGGGCCTGGCCGGCGACCTGGCACAGCAGCAACAGGACCAGCACCGTGAGCGAGCTGCCGAGCTCGAGCCCGACCAGCCGGTGCACCGGGTCACCCCGCGAGCCCAGCCACAGCGCCGGTCCGAGCCCGCCGACCATCAGGACGATCGCGCCGAGCAGCCAGGGCGTCATCGCTCGATCACCTCCCGGAGGTGGGGCGGCCCCTCGGCGAGGACGTGCAGTGTCAGCTCGTCCCCGGCCGACCCGTCGCCGGCCCCGATCACCACCGAGCCGGGCGGCAACGACAGGGCGATCACGGCCAGGGCCCGCTGGGCGGCGGCGTGGGCCGCGTCCGGCTCCTCGGGCAGCGTCACCTGGCGCAACCGACCCCCCGCCGCCCCCGTCACCGGCCGGCGGAGTACCCGCGGCAGCACGCGCCCGGTGTCGGCCAGCACGGCGCCCGGCAGCGGCGGAAGCCAGCGCAGCCACCTCGCGCGCGGCCGCCAGGACGCCCCGACCGCCCGCCGCGCGACGGTCGCGGCCGCCGCGCAGGGCAGTGAGAGCACCACCGCCGCGACGAGCTCCGGGCGCGGGAACGTCGACAGCGTGAGCAGCCACAGCCCACACAGCGGCGGCCACCACGCGAGCGTCTCGACGATGCGGACCACAGCCGTCAGATACCCGCCGCGCGGGTTCCTAACCTCACCGGCGAGCGGGTCCGGTTGGCCCGGGTGTTCCGGGGGTATGACCTCGCAGCCGAGCGCGAGCTGATGCCCGGCGGCGAACGCGAGGAGGCCGGACGATGGGGCAGCGCACCGTGGGTGTGGAGGAGGAGTTCCTCCTCGTGGACGCGCGCGACGGGCGGGTCAGGGCGGCCGGGGCGGCGACACTGGGCTACGGCAGCGCGCTGACCGGGCACACCGATCTCGACTCCGAGCTGCAGCTGCAACAGGTCGAGACGAACACGGACCCGTGTACGACCCTGCCGGAACTGCGGCAACAGCTGCGCAAGGCCCGGCAGCGGGCCTCGGAGGCCGCCCGCGCGGCCGGGGTGGAGATCGCCGCGCTGGGTAGCTCACCGCTGCCCTGGGACTCGGCGATCACCCCGGGCCAGCGGTACCACCGCATCCGCGACCAGTTCCGCCTCCTCGCCGAGGACCAGCTGACCTGCGGCTGTCACGTCCATGTCGCGGTGGACTCCGACGACGAGGGCGTGGCCGTGCTGGACCGGATCCGGGTGTGGCTGGCGCCGTTGGTGGCGCTGGCGGCGAACTCGCCGTTCTGGCAGGGCGAGGACTCCGGGTACGCCAGCTACCGCGCCGAGGTGTGGTCGCGGTGGCCCTCCGCCGGCCCGACCGAGACGTTCGGGTCGGCGGCCGGCTACCACGACGTCGTGCGCGCCATGACCAGCAGCCGGACCGTGCTGGACAGCGGCATGGTCTACTTCGACGCCCGGCTCTCCGAGCACTACCCCACGGTGGAGATCCGGGTGGCCGACGTCTGCGGTCGCGCCGACGACGCGGTGTTGCTGGCCGCGCTGAGCCGGGCGTTGGTGAACACCGCCGCGCGCGAGTGGCGCGCGGGCCAGGAGCCCGTCGGGGCCCGGGTGGAGCTGCTCCGGCTGGCGGCGTGGCAGGCCGCCCGGGACGGCCTCGAGGGCGACCTGCTCGACCCGCTCGCCCACCGGCCGGTGTCTGCCCGCGAGGCCGTGCGCACCCTGCTCGACCACCTCCGGGACGACCTGGCCGACAGCGGCGACCTGGCCGAGGTCGAGGAGCTGTGCGCCGAGCTGCTGGCGTGGGGCAACGGGGCCGCGCTGCAGCGGGCGACCTACCGGCGGACCGGTCAGCTGCGGGATGTCGTCGCGGACGCCGTCCACCGCACCCTCTCCGGCTGAGGGTGCGGTCGCGCGCTGGTCAGTGCCGCGGCGGTCAGTGCGGCGGCGCGGTCAGCTGGTGAGCGCTATGGCCGCGTCCGGTTCGGTGACGTGGAAGGTGAAGGTTTCCTCCAGGTAGAGGTGGACGGTGTCCGCCTCGTGGTGCCGGTACCCGACGGACAGGTCCTGGCCGACCTCCAGCTTGAAGTCGCCGCCGCGCTGGCTGAGCACCACCGCGCCGTCCAGCCCGTGGGTGGGCACCAGCTCCCCGCCGAGGATCTTGCGGAGGTGGTCGGCCAGCAGGTAGCCGGACTCGGTGGTCTCCATGATCTGGGTGTGGGTGTCCGGCCCGACGGCCAGCGCGTACGGGCCCTCCACCCCGGCGCAGCGGAGCTGTTCCACCGCGGCGGCGACGATGCCCGGGTAGTCGCGGGCGGTCACGCCCAGTGCCTGGCCGCGCTCCGGAGCGGAGGAGATGATGCCCTCGATACCGGCGTCGGGCCAGCCGTGGAACACCGCGAGGTTCTCGATCTCGGCGGCCTCCCGCACGGCCCGGTCCAGGTCGGAGAACTCCAGGTCCCGGGCGCCGCGCACGGAGTCGTCGATCTCGTCGCGGTCGACGACGAAGGGCACCCGGACCTCGGCCAGTCGCAGCACGCGCCGCTGCCTGGCCTGCGCCGACTTTCCGCTCACGCCGGGTGGGCCGGCCAGTGCCTCGGTGCGCCCGAGGCTCACCGAGGACTGCTCCCAGCCGCTCGGCCCGGCCCAGTCGACCACGCGGCGGGCCCCGAGCAGCGGGGTCAACCGCTCGCGGGCCTCCTCGTCGATCCGCGCCCACGCGGCCTCGGGAATCGGGGCGATCTCGCGCAGCAGATGATCCATGATCAACGTCCTTTCAGGCTGCCGATGCCGAGTGAGTTGTCGGCGCGGTCGATCTCGGCCTGCTCGGTCTCGACGTAGCGCTCGGGGTCCTTGTCGGAGGTGTCCAGGTCGCCGGCGCCCTCGTGCTCGGCCTTGAACGCGCGGAACCGGCGGCCGAGCGAGACCCTCAGCCCGAGGGTGGCGTTGCGCCGGAAATCGGGCAGGCCGTCCCGCTCCTCCTCGGCCATGTGCTCGTCGTTCGCCTCGCGGGCCCGGCCGACGGCGTCCCACCAGGCCGCGCTGCCCACCGGGAGCCGTTCCGCCTCGTGCACGCAGTCCCGGATGTCGTTGTGGTCACCGATCGCGTCGAGCGTCTCGTCCCGCGCGTCGTCGCCCTTGCGCAGAAGGTGCGGGTAGAAGATCTCCTCTTCCGCGATGGCGTGCACGTCGAGCAGTTCGGCGAGTGGGTCCCACGTCTTCGCCAGCTCGGTCGGCACCGCCGATGACCGCAGCTCGTCCAGTTCGGCGAACGACCGCCGGAAGGACTCGTGGTCACCGGCGATGACCTCGGTGATGTCGTCGGGATCGGTGCGGCGCGTACTGGGCCCCGCACCCGAGTCTTGGTCAGCCATACCCGGGGGTACCCCGCACGGCGGTTCCCATACCTGAGCTGAGCTACCTGAGCTGGGCCGCCGGCCGCCGGGGGGTTCGGTCAGTCGGCGGGGGTCCGGTCAGTCGGCGAGGGCGCGCTCGAGCTCGGCCTTCGTCATCCGGGAGCGCCCGTGTACGCCGTGGCGCTTCGCGTCCTCGTGCAGCTGGGCCCTGGTGCGCCCGCGTGACCCGGAGTGGGAACGCTTGCCGCCTCGGTGCCGCGGTGACACGGCCCGGCTCCCCGGTTGCGTTCCCGGCGCCGGCGGCGACAAACATCCCCCGCGCGCGCTCAACGCTGAGCGATCCGGGGTGGCCCCAGGTCCGTGGCGTGCTCGGCGATGCCGAGGAGGGTGTCCTCGCGGCCGCGTGGCGCGACTGACTGGAGCCCGACCGGTAGCCCGTCGCCGCGCAGCCCCGCCGGCATTGTGAGGGCGGGATGGCCGCTGAGGTTGAACGCCCAGGTCAGGTTCGGGGAGAGGGTGGCGCCCGGGCCCTCGGGTCCGTGGGGCGGGTTCGGCGTGGTCGGCGTGAGGAGGACGTCGACGTGCCGGAAGAGCTGGTCCAGCCGGCGGTCGTTCTCGCTTCGGTCGGGGTGCTCGCGGCCCGCTCGAACCGCCTGCCAGACCTCGGCCGGGGCGCACAGACCGACCGGCTCCGGGCTCACGGTGACCACACCGGCGCTCGCCAGCCGCTCGACGGCGGCCCGCACGACGGACGCCTGTTCGGGGTCGACGTCGGCGAACCCCAGCGTGGCCGACCAGGCCGCACGCAGCCGTCGGCGGTTGGGGAGTACCTCCCGGCCGAGCAGCACCGACAGGTGCAGCGCCATGTCGCGGGCGGAGCGGACGATCGCGCCGACGACGGCGAGGTCAGCGGTCGGGTTGGTGGGTTTGAGGCCGAGTACGCCGCACCAGGCAGCGGGGATCCGCAGCGAGCCGGCCCCGTCGCTGCCGGTCGCCAACGGCACCATGCGGGCGGCCACGGCCGCGGCGGAACCGGCCGACGAACCGCCCGGGGAACGGTCCAGCCGCCAGGGGTTGGCAGTGGTGCCGCGCGCGGTGTGGCCCCAGGTCTGCCACTCCGTCGTGGGTAACGGCACCGAGGTCAGGCCGAGGGGGACGGCGCCCTGTGCCCGCAGCCGCCGCGTGTGCGCCACCTGGCTGCGCTGCCATGCCTTGAGCCCGATCGGCACGCCGGCCAACCGCGGCCGCGCCCCACGGGCGACCGCACGATCCACGTCACGAGCGTCCGCGAGCGCCTGCTCCGGCGAGACGACCTGGAAGGCGCGGAGCTGATCGTCGAGCTCCGCCAGCCGGTCGAGCGCGGCACGAACGACCTCGACGGCCGACACGTCGCGCCGAACGACCATGGCCGAGATCGCGGTAGCGTCCAACCCCGGCAGGTCCGCGTCAGCGGTCACGCGCGACCCCCGGTGCCAGTGATGTTGCCGGAGAATACGTCGAAGTCGGCGAGCCCCGGGCCCGTCGGCTCGCGCCCGCAGGGGCGGAACCGCTAACCTGGACGTCGTTCTCGATTGAGATTCACGTTCCGATGGAGGGGTGGCCGGCGTGATCACCAACCAAGGTGGTCGCATGCGCAGCGACACCCGCCGCAACCAGCGCCGCCTGCTCGAGGCGGCCAGCGAGGTCGTGCGTGAGTCGCCGGACGAGGTGACGATGCAGAAGATCGCGGCGCGCGCGGAGATCGCGGTGGCGACGGCCTATCGCTACTTCTCGTCGGTGGATGAGCTGCTCGCGGCCTACATGGTCAACGTGATCGGTCAGCTGCAGGAGTACGGCGACCACGCGATCGGTCAGGGTCGGGCGCTGTTCGAGGACCTGGTCGGGGAGTGGATCCGGCTCATCGGGATGCACGGTCCGGCCCTGGTGCAGCTGCGATCACGCCGAGGCTTCCTGGAACGCCTGCACGCCGAGGACGCGCTGATCGCCGCCGTGGCCGACGTGTGGCGGCGGCCGGTGCGGCAGTTGCTTCGCGACCTGGACATGTCGGACGCCGAGCTGCCGTACGCGTTGTTCCTCTACAACATGATCTTCGATCCGCGGGAGATCCTCGATCTCACCGCCCGGTCCGGCTGGACGAGTGCGAAGGTCCAGGCTCGGCTCACCGCCTGTTATCTGGGTGCCCTGCGCGCCTGGCAGCTCACCGACTGAGTCCCGTCGCAGGGCGGTCGCCGTCGACGGTCGAGTCGTCGGCCGGTGTTGACACGTCTCCGAAAAAACGAGACAGTTCTCTTACTTAAGAGAAGGCCCTCAGTTTTGCGGGCCGGTCGGCCCGATGCCGTGAGGGAGTGGGATGTTCCTCGATCTAGCGACCGACAACTGTTCCGTCGAGGCGTGGTGTCGCGCGAGCACGCAGACAGTGGCGGCCTTTCGTCCGTTCCCCTCGGCGAACGTGGGCGACGCCCAGGACCGGTTCGGGTTGGTGCACTCGGCGATCCGCGCGCAGTCGGCGGGCGCCCGTTGTGTCGGGTCCGCGTTGACCGTGCTCACGAGGGAAGGTGACAACCTGGCCATCCATCGCGCGTTGGACGAGGCGCGGTCGGGGGACGTGCTGGTCGTCAGCGGCCTCGGTGACGAGACTCGGGCGCTGTTCGGGGACCTGCTCGCCGAGGTATGCCTGGTCAGGGGTGTCACCGGGGTGGTCCTCGACGGAGTGACGCGTGACGTGGCGGCGATCGCCGAGCTCGGCCTGCCGGTGTGGGCGCGCGGGAGTACCGCCGCCGGGCCGACCAAGACGGGGCCCGGGCGCATCGGCGTGCCCGTGGCGATCGGCGGTGTGGTGGTGAACCCGGGCGACATCGTCGTCGGCGACACGGACGGCGTCGCGGTGGTGCCTCGCGAGCGGGCCGGCGAAACGCTCGACCGGTTGGCCAAGATCGAAAGCTTCGAGGAAGGGCTGCGCGAGCGTATCCGGGCGACACGGGTGGCGGCGTCATGACAATGACTCGGCCTTCGGAGGTGGCGGAGAGGTTGGCCCGCCACTCCCTGCGGCCCGTCGTCGCGCAGCCGCCGGCCGGGACGGTGTCACTGGCGATCGGCGAACCCGACTTCGACACCCCGGATGTCATCGTGGCCGCGGCGGTCGAGGCGCTGCGCTCCGGCGAGACGCACTACGTCGACCAGAACGGCTTGCCCGAGCTGCGCACGGCACTGGCGAGTCAGCTGACGGCGCTTGCCGGAGCCGCCTACCAGCCGGATCAGGTCGCGGTCACGCACGGGGCCACCGCGGCGCTGGCGGCCAGCGTGCTGGCGGTGGTCAACCCCGGTGACCGCGTTGTCATCCCCGAGCCGTGCTACTCCCTCTACGGCGACCTCGTGCATCTGGCGGGCGGAGTACCGATCTTTGTGCCCGCCCGCGACGACCTGCACTGGGACCTCGACGCGCTGCGGATGGCCACGCGGGGCGCGCGGTTGGTGATCTACTCCAACCCGTGCAACCCGACCGGCATCGTGCACAATGCGGCGGAGTTGGCCGCGCTCGGCGAGATGCTGGCCGGCACCGGGACGGTGGTGATCGCCGACGAGGCCTACCACGCGATCGTCTATGACAGGGACACGTTCACGTCCTCGCTGTCCGTCGAGTCGCTGCGCGACCGCACCGTGTACGTCCAGACCTTGTCGAAGACCTACGCGATGACCGGGTGGCGGATCGGCTACGTCGCCGGGCCGGCAGAGGTGATTGCCGCCGCGAGCCGCATCCACCGCACGTTCAACGGATCACTGAACGCCGCGGTGCAGCGCGCCGGCCTGGCCGCGCTGTCTCACGGCGAGGCGTTGGCGGCGCCCATGCTCGAGGAGTACCGCAAGCGGCGTGCCGTGTTCTTCGAACGCTTGGCCGAGATTCCCGACCTGGCGGCGCGGCTGCCGGACGGCACCTTCTACGCATTCGCCCGGTACCACCGACAGGTGTCGTCGACCGAGTTCGCGGATCGACTTCGGGTTGCCGGGGTGCAGGTGCGCGCCGGGATCGAGTACGGGTGCAGCGGCGAAGGGCACATCCGCTTCTCGTTCGCCTCCGATATCGCCACAATCCACCAGGCGATGGATCGTGTTACCAGTTGCTTGGCCACCTGGAGCTGACTGCCTCGAGCAGGCTCTGAGCGCACGCGAGGAGAAGGTCATGGCCACCATCGATCAGAGCGCAGTCACGAACAGCATTGAGCAAGCCACTATCCGGAAAATATCCCGGCGGTTCATGCCGGTCATCATTCTCGCGTACTTTGTGGCCTACATCGACCGGGTCAACATCGGAATGATGAAGCCGGAACTGTCGGCCGACATAGGCCTCACCGATATCACCTTCGGCCTGGCCAGCGGACTGATCTTCATCGGCCTCATCTTCTTCGAGATCCCCAGCAACAGCCTGGCGTGGCGGTTCGGTGCCCGGCGATGGATCGTCCGGGTCATGCTGAGCTGGGGCGTCGTGGTCATTGCCGGATCGCTGATCCAGACCCCGGGGCAGCTCTACCTGATGCGCATCATGCTCGGCCTCGCCGAAGCCGGCATGGCGCCGGCGGTGTTCCTCTTCCTGGCGCAATGGTTCCCCGGCCGGCATCGAGCACGGGCACTGAGCGCGTTCTATCTTTCGGTCCCGATCGCCCTGGCGTGTGGCAGTCCGCTCACCGGCTGGTTGCTCGAAATCATGCACGGCGCCGTCGGGATTGCCGGCTGGCGGTGGGTGCTCGTGATCGAAGGCGTCGCCGCGATCGCGGTTGCCCCGGTTGTGCTGCGCCGGCTCTCCGACCGTCCCAGCGCGGCCAACTGGTTGACGCAACACGAGCGCGACTGGCTCGAGAGCGCACTCGCCAACGAGGACACCCACCGCGCCGGACACAGTGTCTCCTCGTTCCGCCGATCACTGATCGACAAACAGGTCTGGCTGTTCGCCGTCACGTACCTATTGCTGGGCTACGGGACCAATGCGCTCGTTTACTGGATGCCTTCCATTGTCAGTGCCGCCACGGTGCACGCCCCGCCGCTTCAGGTCGGTCTGATCTCGGCAATTCCATTCGCCTGCGCCGGTGTGGGCATCTATCTGGTCGGCCGGATCGCCGAGCGCACCCGAGCTCGACTGTGGAACATGCTGGCGCCGGTGCTTCTCTCGGTGCTCGGTTTCGGCGCGGCCTGGTTGCTCGGCGGCCACCGGGTGCTGGCAATCGTGATGCTCTGTGTCGCCCTCACCGGGGCCCTGGCTGCTCAGCCGCAGTTCTGGACGATGCCGACGGCGTACATGCGTGGCGCCGCTGCCGCGGGCGGCATCGCGCTGATCAACTCGGTGAACAACATCGGTGGTTTCGCCGGTCCCTACTCCTTCGGCTGGCTCAAACAGGCCAGCCCGTCCGGATCGACGTCGCTCGCATTCCTGGTCATCACCGCCGCGCAGCTCCTGGCGGTCGGCTGCATCCTCATCGCCTACCGGTCGACGGCCGGCCGGGCGCTGCGGGCGTCCGTCGACGACGGAGTCGAATCGCCGGTCTCAGCTGCTTGAGTATGAAAGTCCAACTTAGCTGCTATACGGTGAAAGCATGGAGTCAGGGCAGCCCGATCAGACCAGTTTCCGCGCCGACCGACCGCCGATCCTGGTGACCGGTGCCACCGGGCGCCAGGGTGGTTCGGGGCGCGCGGTGGTGCGCCGGCTCGCCGAGGCCGGCCAGCCCGTGCGGGCGCTGGTCCGCACCCTCGACGAGCGCGCGACGGCGCTGCGGGAGCTGGGGGCCGAGGTGGTCGTCGGCGACTTCGCGGACTACCCCAGCCTGCTCGCCGCACTGGAGGGCGTCGAGTCCGCCTACTTCTGCTACCCGGTGGCGCCGGGGATCGTCGAGGCCGCCGGCCTGTTCGCCACAGCGGGCCGGGAGCGGGGGCTGCGGCGGGTGGTGGACCTGTCGTTGGCGGCCACCCGCCCGGACCACCCCAGCCCGCAGGCGCGCGCCCAGTGGGTGGCCGAGCAGATCTTCGAGTGGGCCGGGTTCGGTGGGGTGCACCTGCGCATCGCCGCGTTCTTCATGGAGAACCTGCTGGCCATCGACGCGGCGGTGATCCGAACTGAAGGCCGGCTGGCCAACAGCTTCGGCTCGCTGGAGCTGCCCTGGCTGTCCGGGGCGGACGTCGGCGCGCTGGCCGCCGCCCTGCTGCTCGACCCCGGGGCGGTGACCGAGCGGGTACTGGTGGCCGGCGGTGCGGAGCGGTTGGCGTACCCCGAGCTGGCGCGCATCATCTCCGAGGTCGCCGGCCGGCCGGTGCACTACGAGGAGCTCACCCCGGACGCTTGGCACGGCGAACTGGTCGCCCGGTCCGCCGCCGGTGGTGAGGCCAACGTGCGCGGCGCCGATCACCTCGTCGCCCAGTCGCGCGCGCTGCGGGCGAACCCGATACCCGCACTGGCCGACCGCGTCGCCGAGCTGACCGGCCGCACCCCCGTCACCTTCCGCCGGTTCGTGGAGCTGCATCGGGCCGAGCTGGCCGGCTGAGCCGGGTTCGGTCCCGCCAGCACCAGGTACAGAGGCGGCGACCGTCCGGAACAACTGGGAGTTCGAAGACGAGACAGCGAGACGGCCGACCGGGCCGATGACGGGCCCGGTCGGCCGGGGCCAACGTCCTGGCCGAGTACAGCTAGCGCCGGTCGAGCACCAGGTCGCCCTGCTTGACCACGAGCCGGACCGCCGCGCGGTTGTTGAGCACCCTGATGTCGGCCAGTGGGTCGCCGTCGACGGCCAGCAGGTCGGCCCGCTGGCCGACCCGCAGCGTGCCGCGGTCGGTCAGGCCGAGGGCCGTCGCCGAACCGGCGGTGCCGGCCGCGAGTGCCTCGGCCGTGCTGAGCCCGCCGTCGACCATCCGGACCAGCTCGATCGCCGCATCCCCCGGCGGACCGCTGTCGTGCCCCAGCGCGATCGTGACACCGGCCTTCCGGGCGGCGAGCAGCGTCGCGTAGGCCTCCTCGAGCTGGCGCTTGGCCTGATCGACCAGCGGCGGGGCGAACTTCTCGGTGAAGCGCTCGGCCAGGTCGTGGAAGGTGGACAGGGTCGGCACGAGCACGCTGCCCCGGGCGGCCATCAGGTCGAGCAGCGCCGGCTCGCGGTGCAGGGAAAGGCCGTGCTCGATGGTGTCGACGCCCTCCTCGATGGCCACCCGGGCACCCGCCAGCCCCTCGGCGTGCGCCGCCACCCGGAAGCCCATCCGGTGCGCCTCGTCGATGATCGCGTGCATCTCCTCGCGGGTCAGCTGCGCCGGCTCCGGGTTCTCCAGCTCGACCGACCGGGCCCCGGTGGCCATGAACTTGATGAAGTCGGCGCCGGCCCGCAGCTGTTCGCGGACGGCCTTGCGCAGTTCGTCCGGGCCGTCGGCCTGCCGGTACATCGCCTCGAACAGCACCCCGCCCGGCGAGGTGGCGGAGACGATCCGGCCGCAGGAGAGCACCTGCGGGCCGGGCACGATGCCCAGGTTCACCGCCTGCCGCAGCGCGATGGCCTCGTAGTTGTCGCAGCCGACATCGCGGACCGTGGTGATCCCGGCCTCCAGCACCGCCTTGGCCATCGCGGCGAGCACAAAATAGCCGAGCTCCCGCGTGCGGGGTTCGCCCCCCTTGAGCCCCGGCGGCGGCCCGAACCCGGGATTGCGGACGATCTCGCTGCTCAGCACGTGCATGTGCGCGTCGATGAGCCCCGGCACGACCGTCGCGCCCGCGAGATCGAGGGCGCCCTCCGACCCGGCTGCCTCGGCCGGGTCGATCGAGGTGATCACGCCGTCCTCGACGACCACGGTGTGGAGGTCCGACCCGAAGTCGGTCGTGCCGTCGGCGAGGCGGGCGTTGCTCAGAACCAGGCGAGCGCTACTCACGTAGAGGAGTTCCTTTCCAGTGGGGGGTCGGCGCGGCGGGACCACGCCAGGTCAGTGTGAGGTGTGGCTCGAGGCACCGCCATCAGGTGCCGGAGTCGGCTGGCTGGCGGGCCCGGCGCCGGCGGCGGCGAGCGTGAGGCCCCGAGTTTCCGGCGCCCAGGCGAAGCTGGTCCACAGGCCGGCGGCCACGACGGCGGCGGCGACCAGGGTCACGGTGTGGACGCCGTACGCCGCCATCCCGATCGGTAGCAGGAAGGTGCCGACGGCGGCGCGAAGGACTCGACGTGCGTGACCATCTCCGGCCCGGAGCGCCGCCGCAGCACGGCGTCGATCCGGACCTGGTCGATCGCCCCCAGCTGGGCGGTGATCCCGAGCGGCCGCAACGCGCGGTCGTCGACCTCCACCGATCGGCCGAGGCGCTCGGCCAGATCCTCCGCCAGTCGCTGTACCAGCTCAGACACCGCGGCCCAGCCCTCCGCGCGGGGACAACGCCACACCCTAACCCGTGGTCAGCCCCACTGGGCCGAGCGCGAGACAGCCGGGAATCGCCGCGAGACCTCGGTCCGGTTCGCTGACCGGACCGATGCCCCCGGTCCCCTCCCGCGCAGGGGGCAGGATCCGGTGTATGACGACCGACCACGTCGCGACGCGCGGCTACGCCGACACGCCCCTCGGCCAGTTGCACTACGCGGAGCAGGGCGCCGGTCGCCCGGTCCTGCTGCTGCATCAGACGCCGCGCTCGTGGGACGAGTTCCGTGAGGTGCAGCCGCTCCTGGCGACCGGGGCACGGGCCGTCGCGATGGACATGATCGGGTTCGGCCTCAGCCCGAGCAGCCCTCCCCCGCAGACGATCGAGCGCATGGCGGAGAGCGCCTTTGCGCTGCTGGACGCCCTCGGGATCGACTCGGTCGTTGTGCTCGGCCACCACACCGGGGGAGCGGTGGCGATCGAGCTGGCCGCGGCCGACCCGGCGCGGATCGACGGCCTCGTGCTCTCCTCGGCCCCGCTGACCGACGCCGCCTACCGCCGCGCGCACGCGGACGGGGTGGTCGTCGACGACGCGGAGATCCAGGACGACGGCTCGCACCTGGGCACCCTGTGGCATAAGCGGCACCCGTACTACCCGCCGTCGCGGCCGGACCTGCTCGACCGCTTCATCCGCGATGCCCTGGCCCCCGGGGTCGACCCCGCCGAGGGGCACCGCGCCTGCGCGCGCTACGTCATGGAGGACCGGCTTCCGCTGGTCACCGCGCCGGTCCATCTCATCGGCGCGACGGCGGACCCGTTCGCCCTGCCCGACGTCGAGCGACTCCGTACCCGGCTCACCGCCGCGCGCCGGATCGACACGACGCTCATCGAGGGCGGCACCGTCGCGCTGATGGAGCAGAAGCCGGCCGAGGTGGCGGCCGCCGCCCGTCAGCTGCTGGCCAGCCTGTGACAGCGCCGGCGAGTCGCTAGATAATGCGGGCCGAGTCGCTGGATTCCGCGGCCGTCGCCGAACGCCCGTTCACAGAGGCGGTTCGCGCCCGCCAGCGCGGCGACCTGCCGCGCCCGGCGGACCGGGTGCATCCTCGCCCTTAGAGGACTCCGCCGGTCGGGTCGTCGGGCTGAGTGGGGTATGCGCTGGTCCCGTCCGGTAGGTAGGCCGCGGCGGGCGACCCGGCCGGGACGAACACGGCCACCTCGCGGAGCGGGACATCACCGGTGTTCTCGACCTGGTGCAGCGTCCGCGCCGGCAGATGGATGCACGCGCCCGGGTGGAGCGGGTTGTGCTCGCCGTCGATGTGCAGGATCCCGGTGCCCTGCAGCACGTAGATGACCTCGTTGTAGAGGTGGTAGTGCAGCGGCGCGGGTTCCCCGGTCGGCACTTCGCCGACAAAGTGTGTGCCGGACCGGAACCCGGTGGAGGGGTCGGCCAGGATCCGGTACTCGCGCCCGGCCGTGGCGTGGCCGATGTCCTGCGCGTCCAGCGGGGAGACCGTCCGCCGCTCGCCGACGGGGAGGTCGTCGCCGGCCGGTTCGGTCACCTGGACGCTGACGACCTCAGCGCCGTCGGTGTCGGTGACCTCCAGCTGGTAGGTCTCACCGGGCCCGAGGTAGATCCCGCTCTCCGGCCCGAACTCCCGCGCCGTGCCGTCGAGCAGCAGGCGGCCGTGCCCGCGCAGCACGAACAGCAGCTCCTCGTGGTCACCCGACCCGAGCGGCGGGGTCGTTCCCGGTTCGAGGGAGAGCACGGTCTCGGTGAGGTACGTGCAGCCGAAGGACTCGGTCAGCACCGGCCGGGCCCGCACCGGGGTGCCCGGCACCGATCGCGGCTCGACGTCCGCCCGGTACACGACATAGCGCGACCCCATCAGCCACCCATCCACTCGACCTCGGCCCGCCGGCGGATTCGTATGCCCATGGTGTCCTCCTAGTGGAACCGCGGGCTCAGCCAACGCCACGAAGGCGCCCGCGGACGGAATGTAGGGCCTGAGTGTGCGGTTCAATACGGTCATGGCCGAAGAAACCGTGGAACTCAGTCCCAGCGAGTGGGTACAGGACCAAACGAAGCGAATTCTCGACACCGGTACGACCGAGGGCATCGAGATCCTCGGCTCGCCGATCGTGCTGCTCACCCTGCGGGGCGCGAAGTCCGGCAAGCTGCGCTACACGCCGGTGATGCGGGTGGAGCACGACGGCAGCTACGCCGTGGTCGCCTCCAAGGGCGGAGCCCCCGAGCACCCCGTCTGGTACTACAACATCAAGGCGCACCCGGAGTTCCGGCTGCAGGACGGCACCGTGGCCAAGGACTACGCGGCCCGCGAGGTCGATGGTACCGAGCGCGCCGAGTGGTGGGAGCGCGCCGTCGCGGCCTTCCCGTCCTACGCCGAGTACCAGACGAAGACGGACCGGCAGATCCCCGTCTTCGTGCTCGACCCGAAGTCCTGACCCACTGCCCGACATCCCGACCGAACGCCCGCCCCCGCCCGCTTCGGCCGGCGGGGGCAGGCGTTCGGTCGGACCTCAGCCGATCCGGTACCGCGTGACGGCCTCGGTGTCCCAGTCCAGGCCGTTGCCGGGACGGTCCGGCGGCGTCGCGTGGCCGTCGACGATGCGCAGCGGTTCGAGCAGGAGCAGCGCGGCCCAGTCGACGTACTCGAGCCAGTGCGCGGTAGGGGTGGCGGCCAGTAGGTGCACGCTGACCTCGGGGAACAGCTGGGACGAGAGCGGCATCGCGGCCACGTCCGCCAGCGCGGCCGCTTCCAGCCAGCCGCTGACGCCGCCGATGCGGTCCAGGTCCGGCATGACCAGGTCGCTGGCACCCCGGTGCAGGGCCTCGGCCATCGCGCGCGGACCCGCGAAGTTCTCCCCGATCTGCACCGGTGTGCGGAGCTCGGCGGCCAGCTGGGCGCTCGCCGCGTAGTCGTCGTGGCGCACCGGCTCCTCGATCCAGGACAGGCCCTCGTCGTCGAGTGCGCCGCAGCGGTCCCGGGCGGTGAGCAGGTCCAGCGCCTGGTTGTAGTCCGCCATGAGCGCGACCTCCGGCGCGATCGCCGCGCGGACGGCCCGGACCGCCGCCAGGTCGTCACGTGCCGAGGGGCGCCCGAGCCGCATCTTGATGGCGCGGAAGCCCTCGGCCACCAGCTCCTGGGCCTCGTCGGCGGCGGCCGCCGGCGCGACGAGTCCGAGGCCGTTGCTGTTGTACGCGGGGATCGGTCGTGGGATCGCGCCGAGGAGCCGGGTGAGGGGCAGCCCGGCGGCGCTGGCCAGTGCGTCCCAGCAGGCGGAGTCGACCCCGGCCAGCGCCGCCGAGACGAGGCCGCGCACCCCCAGCAGCTTGAACCGCGACTCCAGTGCCCGCCGGACGCTCGCCGGAGCCGCCGGAGTCCCGGCCAGCACCGCGTTGACCTCGCGCAGCAGCGCGACCGTCGCGTGCCCGGCGGACTCGAGGTAGCAGAACAGGTACGTGCGACCGGTGACCCCCTGCTCGGTGTGCAGATCGATCAGCAGCAGCGGGGCCTCGGCGATCCGGGTGGCGCTGGTGCCGAGGGCGCGGCGCATCGGCACGCGCACGAGGGTGGCCTCGAGGGACCGGACGGTCAGCCCGACCTCCTGGGCCGAGCCCTCGGTCATCCGGCCCGTCCTTCGCTGTGCACGGAGAGGATGTCCATGATCGCCCGATTGCAGGGCGTCGGGATGCCGAGTGCGGCCCCGCGCCGGACCACGTCACCGCTGAGCCAGGCGACCTCCAGCCGGTTGCCGCTCTCGAGGTCGTGGTGCATCGACGAGGTCATGCCCTCGGGTATCTGGTCGACGAAGGCGAGCCGGTCTTCGGCGTAGTCGGCGGGCAGCTGCACTCCCTGGGCGCGCGCGACCTGCACCACCTCGTCCAGCACATCGTGGAGGAAGGCGCGGGCGCGCGGGTGGCTCCGGATCGGCCCGATCGGCGTGCGCGCGGTGCTGGTCGTACCGGAGAGCCCGACGAGGAAGACGAACTTCTCCCAGATGGTCCGCTCGATCCGGTCGCTGAGCTCGACGTCGATCCCGCTGCCGGCGCAGGCCTCGTAGAGCTCCCGTACCCGCGGCGAGGTGCTGCCGTCGTACTCGCCGAACACCAGCTTCTGCAACGTGCCGGAGTGCCGGATCACCCCCGGCTCGGCGATCGTGGCGGCGATGTAGCAGACGCCGCCCAGGACGTGCTCGGCGCCGAGCGCCCCGCGCAGGATGTCGTCCTTCACGACCCCGTTCTGGAACGACACCACCCCCGTTCGCCCGGCGAGCAGCGGCTTGATCAGCTCGGCCGACGCCTCGGTGTCCCAGAGCTTGACCCCGAACAGCACCAGGTCGGCCGGGCCCAGCTCCTTCGGGTTGTCGGTGGCCTCGATGTCGGGCAGGTGCAGGTCGCCCAGCGGGCTCTCCACCCGGAGCCCGTGCGCGCGCAGCGCCTCGAGCTGGCGGCCCCTGGCCACGAAGGCGACGTCATGGCCACCCCGGGCCAGCCGGGCGCCGAAGTACCCGCCGACGCCGCCGGTCCCCATCACCGCGATCCGCACGTGGCCTCCTTTGTTGAACGTCCATACAACTTGGTGTCGACGATTTTCTTACCACTCGTGGCCTGATGTGGCGAGATTCCTGAACGACTGATCTAGAATCCGTAAGGTGGGGCGGCGGCGGGGCTTCGATGTCGAGGACGCTCTCGACGTGGCGCTGGAACGGTTCTGGCAGCGCGGATTCGACGCCACGTCGGTCCAGGACCTGTGCGTGGCGATGGACGTCCAGCCGGGCAGCGTGTACGCCGCCTTCGGCAGCAAGCGTGGCCTGTTCGTCGCCGCCGTGCGCCGCTACATGGAGACCGTGTCGGCGGAGGCCGTCGAGCGGATCAACAGCGCGCCCAGCGGGGTGCGGGGCCTGCGCGACTACTTCGGTCATCTGGTGGACGCCATGGTCGACGGCCGGCGCCGCTGGGGCTGCCTCGTGACCAACTCGCTGGTCGAGCTCACCGAGCGCGACGCCGAGCTGGCCGCGCTGTTCCAGCAGCACCTGGCCAACCTGCGGACCAGCTTCGCCGGCGCGCTGGCGCGGGCGCGCGCCGAGGGCGGGCTGCGCCCGGGCGTCGGGCCCGAGTCGGCGCACCTCCTGGTAGCCGTCGTGCAGGGCATGAACGTGCTGGCCAAGACACGCCCCGGCCGGCCCACCCTGCAGGCCATCGCCGACGCCGCGCTGGCGGGCCTCCTCGCCCAGCCCGCCGCCGTCTGAGCCCGTCCAGCCGTGGCGGCCCTGTGCGCGGCGGCACCAGCTGGTGCCGGTCGGCGGCGGTCACGGGCCGGCGGTCGCGGCTACGATTCCGGGGTGGGTGCTGCTCGTCGCCGCGTAGCCGGGGGTTCCGTCGCGACCGGGCGCGCCGAGACTGTGCGGCCGGTCGGGGTGGGGTGTTGATGCGGACTCGGGTCACCCCGCACGAACAGGTCGACGCGCTGACCGGCGCCGTCGAGGACCTGGCCGGCCAGTTCAGCCTGCAGCCGCTGTTGCAGCGGATCCTGCGCCGCGCGGTCATCCTGCTCGGCGGCGGAGCCGGGTCGATCTCCACCGTCGACGAGGCGGCGGGGACGTACCGGAAGGAGGCCGACCTCGGGGTCGGCTGCCAGGAGGGCAAGGTCTTCTCGCTGACCGAGGGGGCCACCGGCGCGGTGGTTGCCAACCGGGCCCCGGTGCTGTTCGACAGCTACAGCGAGGTGCGCGGCGGGCACGTGGCGGCCGAGGACCGGGACCGGCTGCACGCCACGATCGCGGTGCCCATCGAGTGGGCCGGGGAGATCATCGGGGCCTGCGTGGTGTTCAGCACCGACCCGGCGGTGCGCTTCGGCGGGGAGGACGCCGAGCTGCTCGGCCTGTTCGCCAAGCACGCCGCGATCGCCATCATCAACGCGCGCCTGCATGCCGAGGCGGCCGAACGGGCCCGGCGGGTGGCGGTCAGCGCGGAGCGGGAGCGGGTCGTCCGCGATGTGCACGACACGGTGGCCAGGGCGCTCGGCTCGATCCTGCTGCACCTCGATGCCTGCGACGAGCGGGGCAGTGCCGCCGCGCACCTGGTCGCCGCGCGGGAGGCGGCGGGTAAAGCCTTGACGGAGACCAGGCGCACCGTCCTCGGGCTCGGCCCCAGCCTGCTCGAGGCGCACTCCCTGGACGACGCGATCGCCATGGAGCTGGCGTGGGCCCGGTCCACCACCGCCCTCCGGACCGACCTGGTCGTGACGGGCGAGCCGCCCCGGCTGGCCCCCGAGGTCGGCCAGCAGGTGCTGCGGCTGGTCCAGGAGGCGCTGACGAACGTGGTCACCCACGCCAAGGCCGGCCTGGTGCGGGTCGGGGTGATGTACGGGGCCGACGGCGTCTCGGTCGTGGTCGAGGACGACGGCGCGGGGTTCGACCCGGCCGAGCTCAGTGACCGGCGCCGGCCCGGCCTGGGCCTGCACGGGATCGTGGCGCGGGCGCACCGGCTCGGCGCCGACCTGCAGATCGAGTCGACCCCCGGCTGGGGCACCCGGGTCCGGGCGAGGATCCCGTACGAGGGGACCGGGCCGGACAGCACGACCCGGGCCGCGGCGCAGTGGCGGGTGCTGGTCGTCGACCCCCGGCCCGTGGTGCGCGCCGGGCTGGTCCGGCTGCTCGCCCAGGCCGAGCCGGAGATCCAGGTGGTCGGGGAGATCGGCGTGGCGCGCGACGTCGTCGACGCGGTGCGGGTGCTCGAGCCGAACGTCGTGCTGGTCGACCTGCACATGCCGGAGCTGGACGGCGCGCGGCTGACCTCGTACATCCGGGCCGCCGCTCCGGGGGTGTCCGTGCTGGTGATGACCGAGGACCACTCCCACGACCTGCTCCGCGACGCCGTGCATGCGGGCGCCCGGGGCTGCATCGGCCCCGACCTGGACGGGTCCGCGCTGGCCAGGGCCGTGCTGGCCGCCGCCCGCGGTGACGTGCTGCTGACCGACACGGTGTTCAGCGGCTTCGTCCGGCCGCGGGGCGCGGGGCTGGGTGAGGCGCTCACCGCGCGGGAGCGCGAGGTCTGCGCGCTGGTCGAGGTGGGTCTGCGGGACAAGCAGATCGCGGGCCGGCTGGGGATCTCGGTGAAGACGGTCGAGAAGCACGTCGGGGCCGCGCTGCGCAAGACGGGATCGGCGAACCGCACCGCGCTCGCACACCGGGCGGCGAGCCGGCCGGGCTCCGGCGCCCTGCGTTAGGTAGTGGTATCCCTACCTCGGGATGGGTGGTATCGGGGCTGGAAAGGGGGGTGCCGATGGTTAGCGTCGGTGGGGCAACGAACCCGCTGTCCCAGGAGCTGATGTGCCCGTCGTGTCGCTGGACAAGATCCTTTCCGATGCCTTCGACAAGCGCTACGGCGTACCGGCCATCAATGTTTTCAACGACCTGACGCTCGAGGCCGTACTGGCCGCCGCGGTACAGAGCTCCTCGCCGCTGATCGTGCAGACGTCGGTGAAGACGGTGAAGTCGATCGGCAGCGCCGTGCTCTTCGACATGTGGACGTCGATGACCGAGGGCATCGAGGTGCCGGTGGCCCTGCACCTGGATCACTGCCCGGAGCGGGCGGTGATCACCGAGTGCCTGGAGCGCGGCTGGAACTCCGTGCTCTTCGACGCCTCGCACCTGTCCGTGGAGGAGAACACCCGGCAGACGGTCGAGGTCGTGGCGGAGGCCCGGCGGTACGGCGCGCACGTCGAGGGTGAGATCGAGTCCATCACCGGGGTCGAGGACGGGATCGGCTCGGACACCGTGGCCAGGCGCCAGGACCTGCGGGTCGCGCTGGACTTCCTCGAGCGCACCCAGGTGGATGTGTTCGCGCCGTCCATCGGAAACGCGCACGGCACCTACAAGGCCGCGCCCGAGCTGGACTTCCAGCGGGTGTCCGACATCGTCGCGGCGCACCCGGTGCCGATCGCGCTGCACGGCGGCAGCGGCCTTTCCGAGCAGCAGTTCCACGAGCTGATCGACCGGGGCTGCGCGAAGGTGAACATCTCCACGGCGCTCAAGGAGACGTTCATGAAGTCGAACCTCGCCTTCCTGCGCGACACGGAGGCGAAGGGCAAGTGGGATCCGCCGTCGCTGTTCGGCGCGGTCCGCCAGGACGTCATCGACCTGGCCAGGTCACTGATGGAGCTGTTCGGCAGTGCCGGGCGGGCGGCGTAGCCAGGTGCCCGCACTCGTCTTCGACTGCGACGGCGTGCTCGCCGACACCGAGCGCTACGGCCACCTGCCGGCGTTCAACCAGACCTTCGCCGAGTTCGGCCTGCCGGTGGTGTGGAGTGACACCGAGTACGCGGAGAAGGTGCTCGTCGGGGGCGGCAAGGAACGGATGGCCACCCTGCTCACCCCGGAGTTCGTGGCGGCCGCCGGCCTGCCGGAGGACCGGGACGAGCTCGCCGGGCTCCTCGCCCGGTGGCACCGGCGCAAGACGGAGATCTACACGGGCATCATCGCCGGCGGCACCATCCCGGGGCGCCCGGGCATCCGCCGGATCGTCGAGGAGGCCGCCGACGCGGGCTGGACACTCGCGGTGGCGTCGACCTCGGCCGAGCCGTCGGTGCGCAGCGTGCTGGAACACGCGGTGGGCCCCGAGCTCGCCGGCCGGTTCGCCGTGTTCGCCGGTGACGTCGTCGCGCACAAGAAGCCCGCGCCGGACATCTACCAGCTCGCCGTCACCGAGCTCGGGCTCAGCACCGCCGGGACCGTGGTGATCGAGGACAGCCGCAACGGCCTGCTCGCGGCACTCGGCGCCGGCCTGACCTGCGTGGTGACCGTCAGCAGCTACACCGGTGGCGAGGACTTCACCGGCGCCGCGCTGGTGGTCTCCTCACTCGGTGACCCCGGCACCCCCACCGAGGTGCTCAACGACCCGGCCGGGCTCGACCCCACCCCCAGCGTCCACCTTTCCGACCTCCGGGCCCTTCTGAACAGTGCCGACACCAGTGCCGACACCGGTGCTGATACCGGTGCTGATACCGGTGCTGATACCGCGGACACCGCCCAGAGCCCGGCCTGACCCCCCAGCAGGAGTGATCATGTCATCGTCGACCGGCAGCGACCTGGAGTTCGTCGTGCGCACCATCGCCCAGACCGCGGTGGACAACGAACGGGAGTTCTGCGACCTCGACTCGGTGGTCGGCGACGGCGACTTCGGCTACTCCCTGGCCCGGGGCTTCGAGATCGTCCTCGCGGACTGGGACACGTTCGACCGCGGCACCCCGGGCACGTTCCTGCAGAAGATCGCCCTGGTGATCACCAAACGGGTCGGCGGCACGTCCGGCCCGATCTGGGGCACCGCGTTCCTGCGCGCGGCCGGCGCGGTGAAGGGCAAGGAGGAGCTGACCGGCGACGACGTCGTCGCGATGCTGCGGGCGGCGGCGGAGGGCATCAAGGCCCGGGGCAAGTCCGACCTCGGCGACAAGACGCTGCTCGACTCGCTGATCCCGATGACCGACACGATCGAAGAGACGCTGGCCGCCCAACCCGCCAGCACGGCCGCGGAGATCGCCAAGGCGGCGGCCGCGACCGCGCGCGCCACCGCCGACGCCACGAGCCGGATGCAGGCGATGCGCGGCCGGGCCAGCTACACGGGCGAGCGCAGCATCGGCTCCCCGGACGCCGGTGCGGTCGCCGTCGCGGTGATGGCCGAGCGCATCGCCGACACCTGGCCGGCCTGACCCACACCGCCGACCGATCAACACCGCCGCCCGATCAACACCGCCGCCCGACCAGCCAGTCCCTCCCAGCCCGCAACTCACCGACGAGACCGATGGAGTGCCGGATGAAGAAGTTCGTCAACGACCCGAAGAACTTCGTGCCCGAGATGCTGGAGGGCTTGGCGCTGGCCAACCCGGACACGCTGCGCTACGTCCCCGAGTACAACCTGATCATGCGGGCGGACAGCCCGAGCGACGCCAAGGTCTCGATCGTCCAGGGGTCCGGGTCCGGCCACGAGCCGGCCCACGTGATGACCGTCGGCAAGGGCATGCTCGACGCGGCCTGTCCGGGTGACGTGTTCTCGGCGCCGCCCACGGACTACGTCTACGAGACGATCAAGCTGCTGGCGTCGGCCAAGGGCGTGCTGCTGCTGGTGAACAACTACACCGGCGACCGGATGGCCTTCGAGATGGCGCAGGAGCTCGCCGAGGCCGAGGACGTCAACGTCCGCACCCTGTTCATCGACGACGACGTGTCGGTGCAGGACTCCACGTACACCGTCGGGCGGCGCGGCGTGGCCGGCAACTTCTTCGTGATGAAGGCCGTCGGCGCGGCCGCCGAACGCGGCGCGGACCTCGACGAGATCGTCCGCATCGGCGAGAAGGTCAACAGCGTGACCCGCACGATGGGCATGGCGCTGACCGCGTGCACCCCGCCCGCGAAGGGCTCGCCGCTGTTCGACCTGCCCGCCGACGAGATCGAGATGGGGGTCGGCATCCACGGCGAGCCCGGGCGCCGGCGGGAGAAGATGATGGCCGCCGACGCGATCGTCGACGAGCTGCTCGAGGCGGTGGTCAGCGACCTGCCGTTCAACTCCGGCGACGGGGTCGCGCTGATGGTCAACGGGCTGGGCGGGACGCCGGTCAGCGAGCTCTACCTGCTCTACCGCCGCGCGCACAACCAGCTCGCCGACCGTGGGATCTCGGTGCGGCGCAGCTACGTCGGTGAGTACTGCACGTCCCTGGACATGGCGGGGGCCTCGATTACGCTGGTCCGCCTGGACGATGAGATCGACAGCCTGCTCGGGGAGCCCGCGGAGATCGCCATCCGCGTCTTCTGAGCAGCGGGGTTCGCTGCCGGTCGGGGGGCGGGTGTGGGTGTGGCTGGGAGTCGATTCCGGCGCGGGTCGTGGGTGCTCGTGCTGCCGGCCGTGGCCGCCGCGGTGCTCACGGCGGCCTGTGGCGGTCCCGCCCGACCGGCGGCCCCCGCTTCAGCCCCGGCCTCCTCGCCAGCTCAGGCGCCGGCCGGCCGCGTGGTGACGATCGGGCATGCCGGCATGCTCAGCGCGCTGGTGCAGAACGGGTTGACGCCGGCGCTCGCCTCGCGGGGGATCACGATCCGCGGCGTCAAGGGCAACTCGCTGACGGTGGCCGGCAACATCGACAGCGGGTCGCTGCCGGCGGACCTGTTCGGCAGCGCGGACGCCAACGCCAACCAGCTGCTCAGCGGGGCCGCGCACGGCGACAAGGTGCGCTGGTTCGCGGTCTTCGCGCGCAACGCGGTCGTGCTGGCCTACAGCCCGAAGAGCAGCCACTTCGCCGAGTTCGAACAGGCCAGGCGGGGCGAGCTGCCGTGGTACCGGCCGCTGGAGAACCCCGGCATCACCCTGGGCCGGGACAACCCCGACACCGACCCGCTCGGCTACTACGACCTCTTCGTCGCCCAGCTCACCGAGAGGTCGACCGGCCAGGCGGGCCTCGCCCACCGGCTCCTCGGTGACGACCGCAACCCCGCGCAGGTGGGCAAGGCGGACCCCGCCAAGCTGGCCACCGGCGAGGTCGACGCCATGTTCATGTACGTCACCGGCGCAGCCTCGGCGGGAGTGCCGTACGTGCCCCTGCCGCCGGAGGCGAACCTGAGCGACCCGGCCCACGCCGCCGACTACAACTCGGCCAGCTTCACCAACGCCGCGGGGACCACCTACCGAGGTGGGGTGATCAACGCCAGCATCGCCCCCATCGCGAGGTCCGCGCACGCCGCCGACGCCACCTCGGTGCTGGACTACCTGTTCTCGGCGGACGGCCAGCACCTGCTGGCGGCGAACGGCTTCCTGCCCAGCCCGCTGCTCATCGGCGGTGACCGGGCCGCGGTGCCCGACGAGCTGAAGCGGTACGTGCAGGGGGCCTACGCCGCCCACTGACCCGGCTCAGGAGACCTCGCGCAGGTGCTTGGCGATCGTGTCGATGTCCTCGGCGGTCGTCTCCAGGTGCGGGCTCAGCCGGAGCAGGTACCCGGACATGTCCTCGGGCGCGCGTTCGCGGGGGCAGGCGGTGGTCAGCACACCGCGGCCGAGCAGCGCGGCGCGCGCGGCGGGCACGTCGAGCTCGGGGGAGCGCGGGGTGAGGGCGACGATCGCGCCCGGGGCGTCGACGGGGTCGCGCAGCCGCCAGGCGGGCAGGTCGGCGACGGCGGTGCGCAGTGCGACCGCGATGCAGTGCAGGCGCTCCCGGATGCGCTCCGGCCCGAGCTGGAGGTGCTCGGCGACGGCGATGCCGAGCCCCAGCCGGCCCGCCGCGTAGGCCTCCCGGCTGCCCAGCCGGCCCACGGGTCGGTCGCCGCCGGCCGACCAGTTCGCCACGGCGATCGCGGGTGCGACCGGCCGCAGCCGGGACTGCCACGGTTCGCGCACGGCCAGGTAGCCGACGCCCCTCGGCCCGCACATCCACTTGCGCCCGGTGCCGTAGATGGCGGCAGCGCCCGGATCGATCTCGACCTGGCCGAGTGCCTGCGCGGCGTCCACGATCACCGGGACCTCGACCGGGTCGCACACGGCCACCGCGGCGGCGACGGGCTGCAGCAGCGCGCGGTGCGACGCGGCCGCGGTCAGGTGGACCGCGGCGGGCCGGTCGGTGCGCAGCCGGGCGGCCAGCGCATCGACGTCCAGGGTGCCGATCCCGTCGGTGGCCAGCCACTCGACGCGCAGGCCACGGTCGGCGAACGCGGCGAGGTTCGGGCCCCACTCGCTGCGCACCGCCCACACCGTGTCGCCGAGCCGCAGCGGCCAGGCGTCGATCAGCTGCGCGCTCGCCGTCGACGCGCTCTCCACGAACGCGACCTCGTCGGCGGCGAAGCCGAGCAGGCCGCCGAGCCGCTGGCGCAACGTGGCCAGCTCGTCCTCGGTGGCGCCCTCCGCGATGTAGCCGCCCCGGTCGGACTCCTCGGCGAGGTGTTCGGCGATCCTGGCGCGGACGGCGTTGCTCATGCGGCCGCAGGCGGCCGTGTCGACGTGCAGCAGTGCGCGTTCGCCGCGCCGCGCGGCCCAGTCGCGGCCGAGGTCCTCGGCGGGCAGTTGCGGTGTGGTCATGGTGGCTCCCGGGGTCGGATTGCTTCGGTCGGCTACGGGGGTCAGGCGCGCTGCGTGGCGCGGGGCCGGTCGGCCCGGTCGCGTTGGGTCACGGTGATGCAGAGCAAGACAACCACCGCCGTGACCGGAGCGAGCGTCGGCAGGTGCTCGCCCAGCAGGACGACCGACCAGATCAGGGTGAGCAGCGGCTGCGCGAGCTGTAGCTGGCTGGCGCGGGCGACGCCCAGCTCGGCCATACCCCGGTACCAGACCACGAAGCCGCCGAACTGGGAGATCAGCGCGACGTAGGCCAGGCCGAGCACCGCGGCGCCGTCCGGGTGCATCGGCTCGGTGGCCACGGCCAGCGCGGTCAGTGGCGCGGTGACCGGCAGCGCGATCACGAGCGCCCAGGCGATCACCTGCCAGCCTGGCATCGCGGCGGCCAGCCGCCCACCCTCGGCGTAGCCGAACGCGCACACCACGAGCGCGGCGAACAGCAGCAGATCCGCCACCGACGGGGCACCGTGGCTCTGCGCAACGGTGAACGCGAGCACAGCGGCGGCACCGACGGAGGCCGCGAGCCAGAACCGCCGGGACTGGCCCCGGGACTCGCGCCGCCGGGCGCGGCTCGCGCCGACCACCGCCGTGGCCAACGGCAGCAGGCCGATCACGACGGCGGAGTGGCCCGTGGTGGTGAGGCGCAGCGCCAGCGTGGTCAGGATGGGGAAGCCCAGCACGCAGCCGCCGGCGACCACGGCCAGCGCGGGCCAGTGCCGGCGGGCCGGCACCGGCACCCGCCGGGCGGCGAGGCAACACCCCGCGAGGACACCCGCGACGAGGCACCGGCCGCTCGCTACCGTCCAGGGGCCGAAACCGCCGAGGGCCAGCGTGGTCGCGGGCAGGGTGAAGGAGAAGCTCAGTACGCCGGCGAGGGCGAGCAGGGTGCCGGGGCGAACCGCTTCTCGGCTGGTTCTGGTAGCGCTACCATTATCCCTCATGTCCGATGGTAGCAGTGCTCACCGCGTTGTCGAACTTTTGCGCGACGAAGTGAAGTGCTACTCGGTCGGTGCGCAGCTGCCGTCGAGCCGTGACCTGATCGGCCGGTACCAGGTCGGCCCCGTGACCATGTCCAGGGCCATCGCCGTCCTCGCCGAGGAAGGGTTGGTGACCGTCCGCCCCGGCGCCGGTGTGTTCCGGGCGGCGACCCGGCGCGCCTCCGTCGACGCCGGTGACACGTCCTGGCAGGAGGTCGCGCTCAGCGCCGGTGACGACACGGGACCGCGCGCGATCGACGCGACGGCCGTGCTCGCGGCGCTCACCGACCCGCCGGACGAGGTGATCGACCTCAACGGTGGCTACCTGAACTCGACGCTGCAACCGGAGGCCCCGCTGGCCGCCGCCCTGGCGCGGGCCGGACGCCGGCCGGGGGTGTGGAGCCGGCCGCCGGTGCACGGGCTGCCGGAGCTGCGGAGCTGGTTCGCCCGGCACATCGTCGGTGCCGCCGGCCCGATCACCGCCGACAACATCGTGATCACCGGTGGCGGCCAGAGCGCACTGGGCATCGTGGCTCGCGCGCTGACCGGGCCCGGCGGCCCCGTGCTGGTGGAGTCACCGACGTACGCCGGCCTGCTGGCGATCCTGCGCACCGCGGGGCTGCGGCCGGTGCCGGTGCCCATGGACGAGCACGGCCTGCGCCCGGACCTGCTTGCCGAGGCGTTCCGGGGCACCCGCGCCCGGCTGCTGGTCTGCCAGCCGACGTTCCAGAACCCCACCGGCACCACCTGGCCCCGGCAGCGGCGCCTCGACGTGCTCACCACCGTGCGGCAGGCCGGCTCGTTCCTGCTCGAGGACGACTTCGCCCGGCTGCTCGCGCACGCCGACACCCCGCCCCTGCCGCCCCCGCTCGTCGCCGACGATCGCGACGGCGTTGTGGTGCACCTCCGGTCGCTGAGCAAGCCCACGTCGCCGACGATGCGGGTCGCCGCGGTGTCCGCCCAGGGGCCGGCGCTGGAGCGGATCCGAGGCCTGCACGCCGTGGAACAGTTCTTCGTGCCTCGCCCGCTGCAGGAGGCCTGCCTGGAGCTGGTCACCTCGCCGGCCTGGCCGCGGCATCTGCGCGCGCTGTCCGCCGAGCTGCGCGACCGCCGCGACACCGCGCTGTCCGCCGTCCGGGAGCACCTGCCGGAGGTCGTGGTGCCCACCGTGCCC
Organism: Pseudonocardia sp.; assembly: GCA_036272155.1. GTDB lineage: Bacteria > Actinomycetota > Actinomycetes > Mycobacteriales > Pseudonocardiaceae > Pseudonocardia. The sequence continues at coordinate 33,857 of DATAZG010000028.1, read as the reverse complement.
CAGGGCGGCTACCACCTGTGGCTGCGGCTGCCTGACCGGATCGACGAGGCGCGGCTGGTGGCGGAGGCACTGCGCGGTGGGGTCGCCGTCATGCCGGGCAGGGTGTACTTCGCCGCCGACGTGCCGGCGCCGCACGTCCGCCTCAGCTACGCGGCACCGGCCCACCGAGACCAGGTCGGAGAGGGAGTGCACCGACTGTCCCTGGCGCTCGCCCGCCTCCACTGACCCGGGCTCGGGCAGGTCAACGGTCGTGAGCCCTCACCAGCGGCGGAACCAGTCGGCGGCCGCGCGCAGCGGGGCGTCGATCGAGGGGATCGCCGGGTACCACGCCTTCTCCCACTCCAGGGACACCCAGCCCGACCAGGGGCGCAGGAGCTCGCCGCACTCGTCGAGGGGGACCGCGCCCGTCCCCGGCAGGACCGGTGTCCGGTCCTCCTTGCTCGCCGCGTCCTTGACCTGGAAGTAGCCGAGATAGTCGCCGAGTACGGCCCGGGTCCGCTCGGGTGGCTCGCCGTGCCGCCACGGATGCTGCGCGTCCCAGAGCACCGCGACCAGCTCGGGCGCCGCGAACGGGGCAACCAGGCGCAGGGCCGACTCCGCGGTCGGGTGCGAGTCGTGGGTCTCGACGAGCAGCCGCACCCCGGACGCACGCAGGTCGTCGAGCACCGCGCCGATCCGGGAGCCGGCGCGGCCATCCCCGCCGGCACCGGCATCGACAGCACCGGCACCGCCGCTGCTGGCAGCACCGGCACCGCCACTGCTGCCAGCACCGCCACCGGGGAAGACCCGCACCGACGGGGCGCCGAGGTGGTGGGCCAGGTCGACCAGGGCCCGGAGCTCGGCGACGACCGGTCCGTCCGGCCCGGGCGCGCACACCTTCGCGTAACCGGCCAGAGAGGCGATCTCGAGGCCGCCGTCCGCGATCCGGGTCCGCACGCCCTCGGCCTGACGGTCGGTCAGCCCGAGGTGGACCTCCTCGTCCTGGTGGGTGCGGATCTCCAGGCCGTCGCAGCCGTGCCGGGCGGCCACCTGGACGGCCTCCTCGATCGGCACGCCGGGCATACCGAGCGTGCTCACGGCGAACTGCCAGCTCATCCGGGCTCCTCGTGGGGGTGGCTACGCCGCACGGTCAGCTCTTCGTACCGGGGAGCAGCGCGACGTCGAGCGGGGTGAAGGTGATCCGGGTCAGTGAGCCGTCGTCGGCCCACCGCACCTCGAGGCCGTCCGCGTCGGCGGTCACCGCGGTGAGCACGTCCGCCAACTCCACCGGAACCTCGGTGAGCACCGCCAGCGCCGCGTACAGGGCGGTGCCGGACGCCGGCGCGGTGAGCCTCGGCAGCGACGCCCACCGGGTGTAGGCGGTGCCGTAGGGGGCGGCGGGCTCGTCGGCGCCGGTCCAGCCGTGCACCGGATGCAGCGCGGAGGTCACGGGTTCGTCGGGTCCGGTCGCCCAGCCGGTCTGCTCGACCACGGCGTCGTCCGGTGCGCCGACCACCCGGTGCACCCGGAGCTCGTACCGGCCGCGCGCCACGGTGATGCTCTGCACCGTCAGCCCCGGGACCATGGGCTGCGCGGAGCCGAAGACCGGCCGGTGCCACGAGGCTGCCCAGCCCCAGCCGTCGCCGTGTGCCGCCCCCAGGGGATGGATCCGCCGGCGCACGCTGCGCACGCCGCCGACCACGACGCCGAAGTGGTTGTCGGCGAGGTTGGTGGCCGCGGTCGGGCCGGTCCGGGTGGAGTAGGCCTGCCGGCCGTAGTGCGGGTCGTCGTCGCCGGCCGACTCGCCCTCGTGCGGCCGGACGTGGTCGCTGCCGTGGTTGTGCAGCCGCACGATCCCGTCCGCCCGGGTGGACTGGACGAGCAGGCCCGGCGCGGGCAGGGCCAGCACTCGGTCCGGGCCCTCGGCCGGCGCCGGCTCCTCGGTCGAGGTCCACAGTGGATGGTTGCTCGGCGCCAGCAGGCAGACGAAGGCCTTCGACGCCCAGTACGGGGAGGCCGGCCCCGAGTAGGGCTGCAGCGTCGGCTCGTGCGGACCGTGCCAGCCCAGGCTGAGCAGCCCGTCCGCACCGAGGGCGCCCCGGTCGACGAAGTGGGCCAGCGAGCCGCTGAGCAGCCGCCGCGACACCCCCGGCGCGAGCGGCGTGTGGCCGGTGACCGCGCCCAGCGCCACCGCCGAGGTCGCGGCGAAGCGGTAGGTCAGCGAACGCCCGAAGTGGATAGGTGCGCCGTCGGCCCCGAACAGCAGCGCGAAGCTCTCCAGGTGCTCCCGCAACCGGGGCCCGTGTGGCGCGTCCCCGGTCCCGCCGCCGGCGAGATGGCCGTCCAGCACCGGGTACAGGTGCAGCGCCCAGCCGTTGTAGTGGTCGAAGGCGCGGCCGTCGCCGTCGGAGTACCACCCCTGGCCCCGGTACCAGGTGCTCAGCAGCTCCAGCGCGCGTTCCCGGGCCCGGGCCGTCTCCCGGTCGCCCCGGCCCACCGACTCGAGAAAGCCCGCCACGGTGTACGGGAAGAGGTACCAGTTGTTGGGCGCCGGCGTGTGGCGCAGCGAACCGCGCAGCCACGCCTCCGCCCGGTCCTGAGTCGCGGGGTCCAGGTGGTCCCACAGCCAGGGCCGGGTCAGCCGCAGGCCGAGGGCGACCGATGCGGACTCCACCATGGGCTGGCGCCCGGTGCCCCGGCCGAGGACGGGTGGCCACGACTCCGCGTCGTCGCGGCCGGGGGTGCGCGTGCCCGCCTCGAGTCCGTCGGCGTAGCGGCCGAGCAAGCCGCCCGGGTCCTTGCCCTCGCCGCCCGCCACGCGGCACGCGGCGGCGAGGAACGTGCGGGCGAACCCCTCCAGGCCGTCGGAGCGGACCCCACTGGCGGACGGCCGCCCCGGCAGGTTGAGCAGTGCGCCCCGAGGGGTGGCCCAGCGCCACGCGGCGGTCAGCAGACCGTCGGCGACGGCCTCCCAGTGCGCCCGGGTGTAGCCGGTGTACGGGCTGAGTCGGCGGTCCTGGTCGGGGAGTGGGAAGGCGGTCATGCGGTGCGGCCGAGCCTTTCTCTTCGTACCTGGTGGGCGAACCCGGCGCCGGCGGCCCAGCGGGCGACCTCGACGACGGCGAGGTCCGCGAGGCGGCGCCACTCGTTGCCCTGCGAACCCGCGAGGTGCGGGGTGATCAACACGTTGTCGCTGTCCCACAGCGGGTGCCAGGGTGGCAGGACCTCGGGGTCGGTGACGTCCAGGACGGCCCGGACCCGGCCGGCCGCCGCGGCCTCGGCGAGCGCGTCCTGGTCGACGACGGCCCCCCGCGCGGTGTTGATGAGCACGGCGTCCGGCCGCATCGCCGCGATCAGCTCGGCGTTGACCAGGCCCCGGGTGGCGGGCAGCAGGGGCGTGTGGACGCTGACGACGTCGCTGCGGGCGAACAGCTCACCGAGGCCGACCGCCGCCACCCCGAGCCGCGCCGCCTCGGACGCGCTGACGTACGGGTCGTGCAGCAGCACGCGCAGGTCGTGCGGGCGCAGCAGCTCGATCACCCGCCGCCCGATCAGCGACGCCGAGAGAATGCCCACCGTGCGGCCGAAGTTGCCGACATCGTGCGGGGTGTGCAGCGCGTTGGCGCGGGACCGGGTGGCGCGGTAGTCCCGCGCGCGTTCCAGTACCCGCTTGCCGGTCAGCAGGATCATGGCCAGCGTGTACTCCGCGACGGGCAGCGCGTTGGCCGCCGCGGCGGAGGACACCTCGATGCCCCGGTCCCAGCACTCCTGGGTCACGTGTGCGCGCACCGACCCGGCGGTGTGCACGACGGCGCGCAGCCGGGGCGCGGCGCGCAGGGCCTCGGCGTCCAGTGGCGGACAGCCCCAGCCGGTGACCAGCACCTCCACGTCCCGGAGCACGGCGCGGGCCCGGTCGGTGCCGAAGTCGTCGAGCACGGGGCCCGGCGCGAGCTGGCAGACCCGGTCGAGCTCGGCGCGCGCGTCCGAGGTGAGCACCGCCGCCGCGGCCTCCGGTGCCATGGCGAGCGCGGCCCTGGGCCGGGACTGCCGGGGGCCGGTCACTTGACGGCACCCGCGGTGAGCCCCGACCGCCAGAACCGCTGCAGCAGGATGAACGCGACGATCAGCGGCAGTACCGCCAGCAGCGAGCCCATGATCACAATCGGGTAGTACTCGGGCGAGACCGTCGCCGAGCTGTTCCATGTGTAGAGGCCGAGGCTGACCGGGTACAGCTTCTGGTCCGACAGCATCACCATCGGCAGGAAGAAGTTGTTCCAGATCGCGGTGAGCTGGAACAGGAAGACAGTGACCAGGCCGGGCCCGAGCATCCGCAGCGCGACCCGCACGTACGCGGTCAGCTCGCTCGCCCCGTCGATCCGGGCGGCCTCCAACACCTCGCCCGGCACGTAGCCCTCGCTGAAGATCCGCCCGAGGTACACGCCGAACGGGTTGAACAGCACGGGGATGAACACGGCCCAGAACGTGTTGACCAGCCCGGCGCTCGACGCGAGCAGGTACAGGGGCAGCGCGAGCACGGTCTGCGGCACCATCACCGCCGCGAGGACCAGGCCGAACAGCTTCTCCTTGTGCCGGAAGCGGTACTTGTCGAAGGCGTAGCCGCAGGCGATGCTGATCAGCGCGCTCAACGCTCCGCCCAGCACGGCGTAGAGCAGGCTGTTCACGTACCAGCGGCCGAAGATCCCGTGGTCCGTGGCGAACAGCTCGCGCAGGTTCGGCAGGAACGAGAAGCCGCGCAGGGACAGGATGTCGCTGCCGGACAGCGCGTCCTGGTCCTTCGCCGAGGCGAGCACCAGCCACAGCACCGGCAGCAGCGTGTACAGCACCGCGATGCCGGCCACGGTGTTGACGACGGTCCGCCCCAACAGCCGGGGCCGCAGCGCGGCGGGCAGCGCGGGCGCGCTCATCGGGACAGCTCCCTGGGGGCGCGGTTGGTCCACCGGGTCACGCCGTAGGAGAGGGCGATCGTGGCGGCCAGCAGGATCACCGACGCGGCCGCGGCCAAGCCGTAGTTGTTGCGGGTGAAGGCGGCGTCGTAGATGTACATGCTGGGCGAGAAGCGCGAGCTGATCATCGAGGTCGACTGGCTGAGCAGCATCGGCTCGGTGAACAGCTGCAGGGCCCAGATCAGGCTGAACAGGGCGACCATCACGACCGAGGACCGGACCAGCGGCGTCTTGATCCGCAGCGCGGTGCGGACCGGCCCCGCCCCGTCGACGGTCGCGGCCTCGATCACCTCCCGGGGCACGGCCTGCAGCGCGGAGTAGAAGATCACCATGTTGTAGCCGAGGTTGCTCCACAGTGCGATGTTGACGATCGCCGGCAGCACCGCGTGCACGCCGAGGAAGTCGACGGTGACATCGGCCCGCCGGAGCAGCGCGACCACCGGGCTGATGCCGGGGGTGTACAGGTAGAGCCAGATGAGGGCGGCGATGATGCCGGGCACCGCGTGCGGCAGGAACAGTCCGAGCTGCACCCACGACCGCAGCCGCGCGGCGCCGGAGTCGAGCAGCAGGGCCAGGGCGAGCGCACTGACGACGATCAGCGGCAGGTAGATCACGCAGTACAGCACGACTGTGCCGAGCGCGCCGAGAAACGTCGGGTCACTGAGCACGGCGAGGTAGCCGCGGAGTCCGACGAAGATCGTGTGCGCTGGGCCGAAGCCGAGTCCCGGCCGGTCGTTGCCGAAGAAGCTCAGCCAGACGGCGGTCCCGACCGGGATCAGGAACACGGCGATGAGCAGGACGAAGAACGGTGCCATCAGCACGCCGCACGCGATGTGCTCACCCCGGCGCGTCGTCGCGCGCACGCCGGGCGGGGCCGCCGCGCGCACCGGGGTGGGCGGGAGCGCTGTTGTGGTCATGGGCATCACCTGCATTTCCGAGGCTGCATTTCCGAGGCTGGGTCCGCGAGCTGGTCAGGTGCTGTGTTCACTGGTGGCCAGGCCCAGCGCCACCAGGTCGGGCATGGTGGCGCTCTGGGCCTCCCGGACGGCGTCGAGGATCGTGCCCTCGCCGCCGCTCGCGCGGGCGAAGCCGTCCTGCATCACGTGTTGGGTGGCGGTCATCCGGGGGCCCCAGACCCAGCCGTCGCTGATCTTGCCGGCCTCGGTCTCGAAGAGCTGGTAGATGTCCTGGCCGCTGTAGTAGGAGCGGTTGAAGGCCTCGCGGCCGACGGCGACCAATGCGGGAGCGGCCGGGTACTGGCTGCTCGTCCCGCTGGCCAACCGGGCGCGCAGGGCGTCAGGGCTGGACACCTGCCATTCGATGAACTCCATCGCGGCCTCGGGGTGGGCGCTGTCCTTGGTCACCGCGAAGGTGGAGCCGCCGTGCGTGCCGACGACCGGCCGGGCGGGGTCCCACTGGGGCAGCGGCGCGATGGCCCACCGGCCCTTCTGGCCCGGCTGCGAGCTCATCTGGGCGCCCGCGTCCCAGGCGCCGGTGAGCCGGACCAGGACGAGACCCTGGCTGATCTGGGCGTCGCTCTGCCTACCCGGCGAGGCGTTGACGAAGATCAGGTCCTCTTCGAAGAGCCGCTGCCAGTACGCCGAGACCCGGCGGGTCGCGGCGTCGGCGAGCGACACGTTCCACACGCCGCCCCGGGTGTCGAACCACCGGGCGCCCGCCTGCCAGGCGTACGCGGCGAACTGCAGGAAGCCGTTGGTCGGGAACAGCACGAGCCGCCGCCCCGGTGCCCTGTCCCGCACCGTGCCGGCCACCGCCGCGAACTCGTCCCAGCTGCGCGGGATCGGCAGGCCGTACTGGGCGAACAGGTCCGTGCGGTAGTGCATCACCATCGGTTCCACGTCGAGCGGAACGCTGAACACCCTGTTGTCGAAGGTGGTGAGGCCCAGCGCCTGCGGCAGCAGCTTCGCGCGCAACCCGTCACTGAGCAGGCCGGTGATGTCGCGGGCGACCCCGTCGATGGCGAAGCCCGGCACCTGCGGGTACTCGAGGGTGGCGACGTCCGGGGCGTTGCCGGCGCGGGCCGCGTTGCTGAGCTTGGCGTAGCCGCCCTGGTCACCGGACGGGATCTGCTGGAACACGACCTCGATCCGGTCCTGGGCCCGGTTGAACGCGTCGACCACCTGTTTGCTGCCGCGCAGTGCGGACCAGAAGGTGATGCGGACCCGGCCGCCCGCGCTCGACGCCAGGCCGGCCGGGCGGGCGCAGCCGCTGCCCAGGCCTACGAGGGGGAGCGCCACGGTCGCCGCGAGCAGCGACCGGCGGCTCAGTCGACCAGGCATCGGTGCCTCCAGAACTCGGGCGAGCGCACCCAGTCTGGTCGTCTGATCGATTATCGGTCAATAGGCCGATTGAGAGCTGCCAAAGCGGTCAAACACTCATCTGACCTGGGTCGACCCCCGCACCTGCAGGGTCGGCAGCAGCTCCACCCGCCTCGGCGGCCGGGCACTTCCCCCGAGCCGGCCGAGCACCAGCTCCGCCGCCGCCCGGCCCACCTCCTCCTTCGGCGGCGCCACGGCGGTCAGCGGGGTGCTGCCCAGCGCGGCGACCACGTCGTCGTAGGCCACCACCGAACAGTCCTCCGGCACGCGCACGCCCGCGTCGGCGAGCTGCTGGACCAGCATCAGCGCGTTCGTGTCGCCGTGCATCAGCGCGGCGGTGGCGCGGTGTTCCCGCAGCACCGCCGCCATCTCGACGTCGGGGCCCGGGTGGCGGACCGGGTCGGGGCCGGCGTCCGGCGCGCTGAGCACCACCGTCCAGTCCTCGACCTCCGGCCGGCCGGCGGCGATATCGGCGAACGCCGTGCGCAGGGCGCGCGCGGTGGGGCTGTCGTCCCGCGCCGCGAACACGATCCGCCGGTGCCCCAGCGACACCAGGTGGTCCACCGCCAGGTGCACCCCGTACCAGTGGTCGGTGCAGGCCGAGTCCACCGCGTGCAGCGCGCTGCCCCGCCGCGACCGCCGTTCCATCAGCACGGTCGGCACGGTCACCCCCGCGAGCCAGGCGTAGTCGGCCTCCTCGGTCTCGACGGTCCGCCACCGGGGCGCGATCAGCAGGCCGAGTGCCCCATCGGCCAGCACGCGTTCGACGAGGGGCCGCTCCGCTCCGACGGCCCTCGGCGCGAGGTGCAGGGCGGGCCGCATGCCGGCTTCCTCGAGCGCGAGGCGGGCGCCGTGCACGATCTCGTTCAGGTACGCGTGCCGCTCGGGTACGACGAGCGCCACCACGCCGCCCCACACCTGCGTGGGTGCCGGATCGGCTCTGGGTACCGTCACCGCCCGCGCCTGGCCGATCGAGCGCGCGACGCCGTGCCCGCGCCGGAGCTTGCCCGCCTGCGCGAGCTCCTCGACGTCCCGGCGCACCGTGACGACCGAGACCTCCAGCTCGCTGGCCAGGTCACTCACCCGGGCTGCCCCCCGCGCCTGGACGACCGCCATGATCCGCCGGCGCCGGTCCTCGCTCGGCTCTCGCATCTCGGCCCCTTCATGGCTGCGCTCGCGCCCCGGCTGTTCGTTTGAGCGTTTGATCGAAGCATAGCGGCGTGCGGGTGTGTGAGCTCAGGCGGACATGCCCCGACGAGGGAGGGGGAAGACGATCTCGGCCAAGTACTTCGGTTCCGACGTCAGCGGTCCGTAGTGGGTTCGACCTGGGACCTGATCTGGCGCAACCTGTGGCCGATGCTGGAGGCCACCGTCACGGCGACCCTGCCGCTGACGGCCATCAGCTTTGTGCTCGGTCTGGTGCTCGCGCTGTTCGTCGCGCTGGCCCGGATCTCCAAGATCCGCGCGCTCTCGGTGCTGGCGCGCGTCTACATCTCGGTCATTCGCGGCACGCCGCTGCTGGTCCAGCTGTTCATCGTGTTCTACGCGCTGCCGCAGCTGGGCCTCGTGATCGACCCGTTCCCGTCGGCCGTGATCGCCTTCAGCCTCAACGTCGGCGGCTACGCGGCCGAGGTGATCCGGGCGGCCATCCTGAGCATCCCGAAGGGGCAGTGGGAGGCGGCGCAGACGATCGGCATGGGCTACTCGACCACGCTGCAGCGCGTCGTCCTGCCGCAGGCGGCCCGCACCGCGGTCCCGCCGCTGTCCAACACGCTGATCTCGCTGGTCAAGGACACCTCGCTGGCCTCGACCATCCTGGTGACCGAGCTGCTGCGGGTCGCCCAGCTGGCCGCCGCGCCGACGTTCGACTTCTTCGCCCTCTACGGGGTGGCGGCGATCTACTACTGGGTGATCTGCCTGGCCCTGTCCTCCGCGCAGGGCCGCCTGGAGACAAGGCTCGAGAGGTACGTGGCCAAGTGACCGACCTGTTGACAGTCCGGGGCGTCGGCAAGGCGTTCGGTGAGCTGCGGGTGCTGCGGGACATCTCGTTCGACGTGCCGGCCGGCTCGGTGACCGCGGTGATCGGGCCGTCCGGCTCCGGCAAGACCACGGTGCTGCGCACGTTGAACGCCCTGGACCGGGCGGACGCCGGGGTGATCACGATCGGTGACCTCGCGGTGGACTTCGCCGGCGACGTGGACCGCGCCACCCTGGCCCGCTTCCGGGCCCAGAGCGGCATGGTGTTCCAGAGCCACAACCTGTTCCCGCACAAGACCGTCCTGCAGAACGTGATCGAGGGCCCGGTGGTCGTGCAGAAGCGGTCGAGGGACGAGGCGACCGAGGACGCCCGGCGGCTGCTGGACCAGGTGGGGCTGGCCGAGAAGGCCGACCAGTACCCGTTCCAGCTGTCCGGCGGGCAGCAGCAGCGGGTCGGCATCGCCAGGGCGCTGGCGCTGAAGCCGAAGCTGATGCTGTTCGACGAGCCGACCTCGGCGCTGGACCCCGAGCTGGTCGGCGACGTGCTGCGGGTGATCAGGGACCTGGCCGACGAAGGCTGGACGATGGTGATCGTGACCCACGAGATCCGGTTCGCCCAGCAGGTCGCCGACCAGGTGCTGTTCATCGAGGGCGGCGTGGTGCTCGAGTCCGGGCCGCCGGCGCAGGTGCTCGTCGAGCCCACCGAGGCCCGCACCCGGCAGTTTCTGCAGCGCGTGCTGAACCCGATCTAGGAGGGCCCGCTCCGCCGGCGCCACGGTCGGGGTAGTCGGAGTGGGTGACCTGTGTCGATCCACACACCGATCCGGCCCTTCGGTTCACCGGCCGCGGATACGGCTCTCACCTGGGGCAACGCGACGGTCCGAGCCCCGCTGTCCCCCAGTCGCGCGAGGCCGGTGCGGACGTGTGCGCGTCGATATCAAATCTTTACGCGAGTGCCCTCGTTAAATCTGGGAGACCGCTGATCGCGTCGGCGCCCCCTTCGGGTGTGTGCGCGGAGTCGGCGCCAACAACGGGAGGGACTTCGATCCATGGCTAACCCGGACACCATCGGAGAGCTGCGGCCTCCGGCCGCGGACATCGGTGCTGGCGAGCCTCGGCACCGCGCCGCACCCGAGGGGGAGCCGTGGTTCCGGTCGCCGGTTCCGGTTGAGGACTACCTCGACGCCTCCCGGCGGGTGGGTGGCCCGGCGCCCCGCAACGCGGTCGAGGGCATCGGCGACTGGTCGGACGACGGCCTCACCATGCCCGGTGTCGGTACGCCGATCGCCGTCGTGAACCCGAACGCGCCGGCGCCCCAAGCCGTTGCGCCGCAAGCCGTTGCTCCCTCGGCTCCCGCTGTTGCCCCCTCGGCCCCCTTCGGCCCCTCGGACGCCCCGGAGCGCAGCTACCGGGACATCCCCCTGATCACGGCCTCGACCGGGCTCTCGGTGGACCAGGCCGACGACGAGTACTCGGACTACCGGGTCGGCGGGCTCTCGGAGTACCGGGTCGGCGGGATGGCCGGCGGCTACCTGGTCGGCGAGCCGGTGACCGCGCTCGCCGCCGCCACCTCGGTCACCGCCGAGGACGAGGCCGACGCCGAAGCGGGGGAGGACGGTGACGGGCCGGCCCCCTCGGACGCCGAGGAGAGCGTTCCGCCGCTGGTCGCGCTCCGGCGCCGCATCTCGCTCGCGCTGGCCACGCCGAAGGGCAAGTGGATTGCCGCCGCTATCGGGGTCGCCCTCGCGCTGGTGGTGCTGAGCATCGTGCTCGCGACGCGGTCCAGCACCTCCACCGCCGACGTCCAGCAGGCCAGCGACAGCTCGCCGACCGCGCCCGCCGCCGGGGGGTCCTACCCGGCGCCGACGTACCCGAACACCACACCGGGCTATCCGACCGATCCGAGCGCGCCGAGCATCTCCGACCCGGGGGCCGCGTTCCCCTCGTCCGGTGCGGCGGGGGCGGTACCGCCCGACCCCACGGTGCCTCCGGGGGGCCTGCCGGCTGACGACCCGACGGCGCCGAGCGCCCAGCTGCCGCCGGACCCGGCGCCGTACGACCCGGATCTGGACTCGACCCCCACCGGGGCCGACCCGACGATGACCACCCCGGGCCAGGACCAGTTCGGCAACCCCACCACTCCTCCCCGGCGCAAGGCCGAGAACCGCACGGCTCCTCGGGACACCAGCCCGCTGGACAAGAGCCTCGACTCGATCACCGCGCCGCACCGGCCGGCCAACCCCGACCGCGGCGACTCGGACACCCCGGGGCAGGGCAAGTCGTTCGGCAAGGGCCTGCCCGGCGGCCTCAGCCCCGGGCTCTGACCGGCCCGGACACCAGGTACCCGGTATCCGCCGCGCGGGTCAGACCCGCGCGGCGGCCGCCGTCAGCTCCGCGTGCTTGGCCCGCGCCACTCCGGTGAACTCGCCGGCCGAGGTCGTGCCGCCGGAGCCGGTGCGGAACCCGTCGTAGTCGCGGGCGGCGACCTCGGCGCAGATCGTCCGGTAGGTGCCGACGCCGCCCGCGTAGGGATAGAGGTTGCGGGGCTTGCCGGGGATGTTCGCGCCGACCCACCAGGAGTTGGCCATCGGCAGCAGCGTCGCCTCGCTGATCTCGTTGTGGTGGTCCACCCAGTCGTCCTCGGCGGCGGGCAGCGCCTCGATCGTGTCGTGCCCGGTGTCCCGCAGGTGGCGCAGGCAGTCGGTGACCCAGTCCACGTGCTGCTCGATGGACACCGGCATGTTGCTCAGCACCGAGGGGCTCTGCGGTCCGGTGATCAGGAACAGGTTCGGGAACCCGTGGGTGGCGAGGCCGAGGTAGGTGCGCGGCCCCTGCGCCCACTTCTGCCGCAGGTCGAGGCCGCCTCGGCCCCGGATACCGAGCTTGAACAGCGTGCCGGTCATCGCGTCGAACCCGGTGGCGTAGACGATGCTGTCCACCTCGTACTCGGCGTCGGCCGTCCGGACGCCGGTCGGGGTGATCTCCCGGATCGGTGAGCTGCGCACGTTCACCAGGGTCACGTTGTCGCGGTTGAAGGTCTCGTAGTAGCCGTTCTCCAGTGGCGGGCGCTTGGTGAAGAACGGGTGGTCGCGGGGGGAGAGCAGCTCGGCGACCGCCGGGTCGCTCACCCGCTCGCGGATCCGGGCCCGGAGGAACTCTGACGCCGTCTCGTTCGCCTCGAGATCCAGGAGCAGGTCGTTGAACGTCGTGCCGAGCCGGAACCCGCCGTGCTCCCAGGCCTCGGCGAAGATCCGCTGCCGCTCCTGCTCCGAGACCGAGAGCGCGGCACGGTCGGCCACGTCGTAGGGGAAGCCGAAGGCGGTCTCCCGCGTCGCCCGCCAGATCTCCCGGTAGTCGGCCTTGATCCGGTCGCCGTCCTCGGCGGTCATCGGCCGGTTGCCGCCGGCGATGTCGTAGTTCGGGGTGCGCTGCAGCACGTAGACCCGCGCGGCCTGCTCGGCGATCTCTGGGATGGCCTGCACCGCGGTCGCCCCGGTGCCGATCACGGCCACCCGCTTGCCGGTGAAGTCCACACCCTCGTGCGGCCAGAGCCCGGTGTGGTGCCAGTCGCCCCGGAAGCTGTCCCGGCCGGGGAAGTCGGGCAGGTTGGTCGTCGAGAGGCAGCCGACCGCCGTGATCAGGAACTTCGCCGTGACCTGGCCACCGTCGTCGGTGCGGACCACCCACCGGCCGGTCCGCTCGTCGTACTCCGCCGCGACGACCCGGGTGTTGAACCGGATGTCCCGGCGCAGGTCGTACCGGTCGGCCACGTGTTGCAGGTAGCTGAGGATCTCCGGCTGCGGGGCGAACCGCTCGGACCAGGTCCACTCCCGCAGCAGGTCCTCCGACAGCCGGTCGGAGAAGCTGTAGAAGTAGCTCTCCGAGTCGCACCGGGCGCCCGGGTACCGGTTCCAGTACCAGGTGCCGCCGACGTCGCCGGCCGCCTCGAACACCCGCGCCGAGAGGCCCAGCGTGTCCCGCAGCCGGTGCAGCATGTAGAGCCCCGAGAAGCCGGCTCCCACCACGACCGCATCGAGCTCGCGCTCGGGCGCCCGATCCTCGTGCCGCTCGTCCTGTTGTCCGCTGGACATGGCTGATCCCTCTTCCGTCGGTCTCCGTTGACACGACCGGGGCAGGAGCCCCGCCGACGATTGTCCCCCGGGACCGCGTGCCGTTCCACTCCTGCGCGGCCGCTCCCGCTGGACCGCCGGCGTCGCCGCATGATCCGGGGTCACGGAGAAAACGTGGAGGCGTCCCCATTTTTTTCGGTAGGCTGTCCGAAGGAACTGGGGGGAGCTCCCCGGTTTGCGCTCCCCGGTTTGCTCCGAGAGACGCTCTCGCCCCGACCGCGTACCGAAGGACAGCCTGGTGACAGCTTCGCAAGACATCGGTGCCGCCGGCGCCGGCCCGGCCGTTGTCACCGCCGGGCCGGATCCCGGCGCGCCGGCCCCGGCCGTCACGCCGGCGCGGGCGAAGGGCTGGGGACTGCCCCTGCTGGTGCTGATCGTCGGCATGTTCATGTCCGTGCTGGACCTGAGCATCGTGAACGTGGCGATCCCGGTCATCCGCAGGGACTTCGGGGTGTCCACCGAGAGCATCCAGTGGATCAGCACCGCGTACAGCCTCACCGAGGGTGTGATGGTGCCGGTCAGCGCATGGCTGGGCGCGCGGTTCGGGCTCAAGCGCCTCTACATCTGGCTGATCGTGCTGTTCACCGCCTCGTCCATGCTGTGCGGCCTGGCGACCGGGCTGAGCGGGCTGATCGCGTTCCGGATCCTGCAGGCGATCCCGGGCGGCGTGCTGCCGGTGATCTGCCTGACGATGCTCTACCGCATCGTGCCCACCCAGAAGCTCGGCGTCGCCATGGGCATGTACGGGCTGGGCATCGTGGTCGCCCCCGGGGTCGGCCCGACCCTGGGCGGCTACCTCGTCGAGCACGTCAGCTGGCGGGTGATCTTCTACATCAATGTGCCGGTCGGCATCCTGGGCGCGATTGCGGCCGCGGTTGTGCTGACCAAGTTCCCCGCCGAGCGCAACCGGCCGTTCGACCTCGCCGGGTTCGCCTGCATCGCCGGGGCGCTGTTCTCGCTGCTGCTGGCGCTGGAGGAGGGCTCGAGCTGGGGCTGGACGAGCTACCCGATCCTGATCCTGTTCGCCGCCGCGATCAACCTGCTGGCCCTGTTCGTCGTGGTCGAGCTGTACGTGAAGCACCCCATGCTCGACATCCGGGTGTTCAAGAACCTGCAGTACGTGAACTCGCTGCTGCTGATCAGCGTCATGTCGGTCGGCCTGTTCGCGGTGCTGTTCTACATCCCGACGTTCCTGCAGGGCGTCCGGGGCTTCAGCTCCTGGGACACCGGTCTGGTGCTGCTGCCCCAGGCGCTGGTGATGATGGTGCTGATGCCGATCGCCGGCCAGCTCTACGACCGGTTCGGCGCGCGCTGGCCGGCGATCGGGGGCGTGCTGATGACCGGGAGCGGCATCCTGCTGTTGTCCCGGATCAACGTCGACATCACCGAGGGTGAGCTGATCCTCGGCATGTGCATCATGGCCGGCGGCCTGGCGCTCGGCATGATGCCGATCATGACGGCGGGGCTGTCCATGCTCCCTCCCGAGGTCACCGACACCGGCAGCGCGTTCAACACCCTGTTCCAACGGGTCAGCGCCGCGCTGGGGCTGGCACTGCTCACCGCGCTGGTGACCAGCAACCGCGCCCAGTTCATGGCCGACCGGTCCGCGCTGCTGGCCGGCAGCGGGGCCGACGTCCACCCACAGGTGCTGGACATGCAACAACAGGGCGAGGCCGGCCTGCTGCCGCTGTGGCAGAAGGTCTCCGCGCTGGTGCAGGCCCAGACCTACAGCAACGCGTTCTTCATCGCCGGCTGCGTCACCCTGGGCGGGGTGGTGCTGGCCATGCTGCTGCGCTCCGGAAAACCCAACGCCGGCGCAAGCAAACCAGTCGCCCACTGAGCCCGGGGGAACCCATGACCACGACAGAACTGGCGCCTCCGGCGGAGGGGGCGGCTTTCGCCACGACCACCGCCACGACCACCGCCCCGCCACCGCCGTCCGGCCCGCCCACCCGACCGAGAATGCGGCGGTCGATCAAGATCGCGTTTGTGGTCATCCTCGTGGTGTCCGTGCTCGAGGCATTCGCGTTCACCGGCACCTACCTGCTGTACTCCCGGCACTACGTCACGACCGACAACGCCCAGGTCGACGGCGACCAGATCAAGATCAACGCACCGGTCACCGGCATCGTCACGGACTGGTCGGTCACCGATGGGTCCACCGTCAGGGACAACCAGATCGTCGGCCGCGTGCAGGGCGTCGGTGGCGGCGCGCAGCCCAAGCGCGCGGTCCGGGCGCCGGGCGACGGCACCGTCGCGGTGAGCACCGTGGACAACGGCGAGTACGTCACCGCCGGCACCACCCTGGCCACCGCGTACGACCCGAGCTCGATCTACATCACCGCGCGCGTCGAGGAGAAGGACATCAGCGGCGTCCGGCTCGGCCAGGCGGTCGACGCGTCCGTCGACGCGTACCCGAACACCTCGGTCCGAGGCACCGTGACCCAGATCCAGGCCGCCGCCGCCGGCCAGTTCACCATCTACCCGAGCCCCGACTCCGACCCGACGAACCCGCAGAAGGTCGACCAGTACATCCCGGTCAAGATCGCCATCGCGGACAGCGGCGGCGCGCGGCTGCTGCCGGGCATGAACGTGACGGTCAACATCCGCCGGGACTAGGGCGACCTGTCGCTGGCGGTCAGTGTGCGCTCGGCGGCGAGCCGGTCGGCGATCACACCGCGGACGTGGGGCAGGTCGCGGATAGCGATGTCGGCCGGCTGCACGGTGTGCTGGGCTGGCCAGCGGCGGTACACGGCGACGACCCGGTCCACCCAGACCCCGGGCCAGTGGGTGGAGAACGCGGCGAGCAGCACCGCGTCGGTCGACCTGGCCACCGCGGGCCAGCCGCCGTGCGCGACGAGGTGCGCGCGGCGGTAGGTGGTGATCGAGGCGGGGAACGGGAAGTCGTCGGTGCGTACGAAGGTGTCGGCGATCAGGGCGGGCTCGACGCGGCCGGGCGGGAACACATCGGGCTTGACCCAGCTTGTGCCGTCCGGGTTCCGCCAGCGGATCCGGCCGCAGGACCACGTGATGGCCGGGTCCTCGGCCAGCGGCCGGACCAGCGCGGCCAACCCGCCCGGCTCGTACCAGTCGTCGTGGTCCATGCCCGCGACGAGGTCGCCGGCCGCCCTGGCCATGGCCACGTTGCGGGTCGCCGCGCCGCCGAGCTGCACGCCGAGCGCGTCGTACCGGATGCGGGGGTCGTCGGGCAGCAGGTCCCGCACCGCCGGCCGCGGTCCGTCCTCCTGGACCACCCACTCCCAGTCCCAGCCCGGCGGCAGCACCTGGCCGACCAGGGAGCGCCACAGGGCGCCGATGTGGTCCGCGTTGTGGGCCTGGGTCGGCGTCAGGACCGAGAGCAACGGCACCGCGCCACTCTGTCATGCGCGGTGTGCGGCACCGCGGTGAGCGGCACCGCATGGTTCAGTCGAGCAGCTCCAGGCTGACGATGTGCGCGTCGCGGACGCGGAGGAAGACGTCGTTGCCGTTCCAGAACACGGTCCAGCCGTCCTCGCGGTCGACCTGGCTGGCGTGGATCTCCTGCTCGAACTGGAACTCGTCGCTGCGCAGGTGGATGCGGTAGGTCTGCAGGGCGGGTGCGCTCACGGGGTGCTCCTGGGGTGCGGGTCGTTGGCTGACGTCGCCGGAAACACTAGTGCGGGCGGCTCCGGGCGGACTCGTCAGGACAGGTCGGACAGGTCGAGCACGAAGCGGTAGCGGACGTCGCCCCGCTCGAGGCGGTCGAGGGCCTCGCCGGCGCGCGCCGAGGGCAGCAGCTCGATGTCGGCGGCCACCCCGTGCTCGGCGCAGAAGGCCAGCATGGCCGCGGTGGCGCGCCGGCCCCCGCTGCCCGACGAGCTGAGCTTCTTGCGCCCGGCGAGGAGATCCATCGTCTGCACGGTGACCGGCCCGAGGTACCCGAGCTGGCTGAGCGTCCCGTCCATGGCGACCAACCGCAGGTAGGGGCCGAGGTCGTGCGGGGCGGAGACGGTGTCGAGGACGACGTCGAACCGGTCCCGGGCGGCGGCCAGCTGCTCCGGGTCCGTGGTGACGATGAGGTCGTCGGCGCCGAGCCGGTGCGCGTCGCCGGCCTTGTCGGCCGATCGGCTGAGCACGGAGGTGTCGGCGCCCAGTGCCACGGCCAGCTTCACCGCGAGATGCCCCAGGCCGCCCAGCCCGGCCACGGCGACCCGCGTGCCCGGTCCCACGCCGAGCGCCCGCAGCGGCTCCCAGACGGTGATCCCGGCGCAGAGCAGCGGGGCCGCGGCGGCGGGGGCGAGGCCGGCGGGCAGGTGGTAGGCGAACCGGTCGCGGACGACGTACTCGCGGGTGTAGGCCCCGAGGGTGGTCGAGCCGTCGTGGCGGTCGGTGCCGGCGTAGGTCAGGGTCGGGAACTCGTGGCAGAAGTTCTCCTGGCCGGCCCGGCACATCGGGCACCGGCCACACGAGTCCACGATGTTGCCGACCGCGACGGGGTCACCGATGCCGAACCGGGTGACGTCCCGCCCGGCCTCCGTCACCACGCCGGTGAACTCGTGGCCCGGCACCAGGGGCGCGTCACCGGTGTGGGTCCGGATGGCGTGCAGGTCCGTGTAGCAGACCCCGCAGTAGTCGACGCGCACCGCGAGGTCGTCCGGCCGGAGGTCGCGCCGTTCGAGGGCCACCCGCTGCAGCGCGGTGGTGGGACCGCTCGCACGCCACCCTTGTGTGGTCCGCATGGCAACTCCTCGGGGCAAATTCAGCAAACAGACTATTCAGTCTGTTTCACGGTAGCGCCGCCCGAGCCGCAGAGCAAACCGACTGGTCTGTTGGATACGGTGGTGGTCATGGCCGACCAGCCCCCCACCGCCCGCGGCGCCGCGACCCACGGGCGCATCCTCGACGTGGCGACGCGGGAGTTCGCCGAGCACGGCATCGCCGGCGCGCGCGTCGAGCGGATCGTGGCCGAGGCGCGTACCAACAAGGCCCAGCTCTACGCCTACTTCGGCAGCAAGGAGGGGCTGTTCGACGCGATCTTCGCCGGCTCGCTGGAGCGGATCGTGAACGTCGTGCCGATCGACGCGGGCGACCTCGCGGACTGGGCCGTGCGGCTCTACGACGAGTACCTCCGCCGGCCCGACCTGATCCGGCTGGCCACCTGGGCCCGGCTGGAGCGGCGCCCCACCGGGCACCTCGTCGCCGACGCCGACCGGCTCGACGACCACAAGCTGCGCGCCATCGCCGACGCGCAGGCCGAGGGCGTCGTGCGGCCGGGCGACCCGTTCGACGTGATGGCCATGGTGATCGCGATGTCCATGGCGTGGTCACCGGTCAGCAACGTCTATGCCGCGTCCGCCGGGGAGCCCGAGGAGCTGCACGAGCGTCGGCGCGCCCTGCTCCGGGAGACCGTGCGGCGCGCCGTGACGAACGCCTGACCCGCGCCGACCTGGTCCTGACCTGAGCGAACCCGCGTCACGACCTCGGGGTGAGCCGGGGGGTGCGCAGTGCGGTGACGGCGCGGTGGGCGGCGGCGGCGATGGCGGCGTCGGCGCGGGGGACCAGGGTGTCGGCGCGGGCGGCGTGGGTGAAGACCGCCACCGCGACCGGGTGTTCGTCGGGGTATGTGACGATGCCGACCTCGTTGCGCAGCGAGGCCAGCGTGCCGGTCTTGCCGGCCACCTGGACGGTGGCGGGGAAGCCGGCGCGCAGCCGGTGCGGCCACACCTGCGCGCCGAGCACCCGGCGGGCGAACGCGGTCTGGTCCGGTGAGGCCAGCTCGCCACGCCACAGCGCGGCGAGCAGGTGGGTCATGTCGGCGGGGGTGGTGACGGACCCGTAGACGGGGTCGAGGGCGTGGGTCGAGGAGGGTGCGTTGTTGTCGGCCAGTACGGCGAACGCCTCGGCGATGTCTCGGGTATGGGTGTCGCGCAGCAGGTCGCGATGGGTCTCGGCGGTGCCGCCGTTGATGTGCGTGGTGGTCAGGCCGAGCTCGTCGAGCAGGGCCCGGACGCGGTGCTGGCCGACCCGGCGGTGCACGGCATCGGCGGCGGCGTTGTCGCTCACGGTGATCATCGAGGTCGCCAGGTCCCGCCAGCTCATGGTGACCGGGTCGGCGAGCACCGACAGCCCGGTGGGGCCGGCGGTGCGGTCGGCGGGGCGCAGCGTGACCTGCTCGGTCGGGTCGAGCTCGGCCGCGTCGACGGCCCGGCAGAACGCGGCGAGCACCGCGAGCTTGTAGACCGAAGCCGGCACCACCGGTTCGCGGGCGCCGAGGCCGACCTCCCGCTGCCGCTGCCGGGGTGAGTCGGCGGTGACCAGCGTCGCGTGCACCCAACCCCGGACGCCGGCGTCGCGGAACAGGTCACGCAGCTCCGCCTCGAGGTCCGGGCTCACTACCGGGCTCCGGCGGCGGCGCGGAGTACCTCGGTGGCGGCGAGCAGGGCCGGATCGGTGTCCGGGCGGCCCCGGTGCACGACCTGCACCCGCAGCGGCACGGGCTCGCCGGCGATCGGGTGGCGGGCGACCCCGTGCGCGGCGAGGTCGGGGTCGGCGGTGAGGGCGAAGGCGCGGCCGGTGGCCACCTGCGCGAGCATCGCCGTGAGGGTCTCGGCGTCGGCGGGAGCGCTGGTGCAGCCACGGGTGTCGAGGGTGTCGAGCAGCAGGTCGTGTGCGGCGGGGCCGGCCGAGCGCGGGCCGGTGACGAACTCGAGATCGCTCAGCTGGCGCAGTGGCACCGAGGCGTCGTGCCGCGCCGCCCGGTGGGTGGCGGGCAGCAGCACGTCGGTGGGCAGGGCGACCACCGGCCCGCCGGCCAGGCCCTCCAGCGGGGCCGGGTGCACGATCGCCGCCAGGTCGAGCGCGCCCGCGGCCAGGTCGTCGAGCAGTCGGACCGTCGTCGCGGTCGACACCGCGACCCGGTCCTCGGTGACCGTGCCGAGCTCGGTGGCCAGTGCCGCCACGAGCCGGGCGCCGAGCTCGGGCACCACGCCGAGCCGCCGGGTCCGCCCGGCCCGCGCGTGCCGCTGTGCCGCCCGCCGGATGCCCGTCGCGTCCTCGAGCAGCGCCCGCGCCCTCGGCAGCAGGTCACGACCCGCCGAGGTCAGCGCCACGCCGCCCCGGCCCCGGTCGAACAGCACCACCTCCAGGCTGGCCTCGAGGCGCCGGACGCCCTGCGACAGCGGCGGCTGCGCCATGCCCAGGCGCGTCGCCGCCCGCCCGAAATGCCGCTCCTCGGCCACTGTGACAAAGAAGTTGAGGTGTCGAAGTAGATCCATGAGGCCCCATCACCAGCGGTCATATTCGAGACGAGCGATAACGACCGTTCGATGATATTTGCGGTATGGCCGAGGGGTTGGTTGGGTCCGGGGCGCTACGGCACCGATCACGAGGAGGACCGCACGATGATCAACCGGCGGAGTGTCCTGCTGGGTGGGCTCGCCGGGCTCGGCGCGGCCCTCGTGGGATGTTCCGGCCCGGCGAGCCCACCCTCCGCACCGAGCGCCGCCGCGCCTGGGCCGTCGTCGGCGGCGGGCGAGACCGCCACGCGGCGGCTGGCCGGGCTGGAGGCCCGGTTCGGCGGTCGGCTCGGGGTGTTCGCGCTGGACACCGGGTCGGGGGCGACCGTGGGCCACCGGGCGGACGAGCGGTTCCTGCTGTGCTCGACGTCCAAGGCGTTCGGCGTGTCCGCCGTGCTGAACCTCAGTCTCCGGGAGCCGGGCCTGCTCGAGCGGCGGATCACGTACACCTCGGCGCAGGTGGTCTCCTACTCCCCGGTCACCGGGCTCCACGTCGGCGCCGGCATGACCGTCGCGGAGCTGTGCGCGGCCGCGCTCACGGTCAGCGACAACACGGCGCACAACCTGCTGCTCGGCGTGCTGGGCGGCCCGGCCGCGCTCACCGGGTTCGTCCGTGGCCTCGGCGATCCGCTGACCCGGTTCGACCGCTGGGAACCGCGGCTCAACGTCACCTCGACCGGGGACGAGCGCGATACCGGTACGCCGTCCTGGCTGGTCCGCGACCTGCGGTCGGTCACCCTCGGCACGGTGCTGCCCCCCGGCGAGCGCGACCGGCTGGTCGGCTGGCTGACCGCCAACACCACCGGGGCCCAGCAGATCCGCGCCGGGGTGCCCGCCGGCTGGCGGGTGGCCGACAAGACAGGCTCCGGTGCGCAGGGCGAGTCCAACGACCTCGCCGTCGTCTGGCCGCCCGGCCGCGCGCCGCTGGTGATCGCCGTCTACACCGCGCCGACCGACCCGGCCAACCAGACCGGCAAGGCGACGATCGCCGCCGCGACCGCCGCCGCCGTGTCGGCGCTCGCGCCGGCCGGCGCCCGGTGACGGCGCCGGCGGCGCCGGTCCCTCCGGCGCCGAACCCTCCGCCGCCGGTCCCGACCTGTCGTGGCTATGAGGCACGACAAGTGCCACTTGTCGTGCCTTCTTCCCGCGACAAGTCGGGGTTGGGCGCCCGCCACGGCCACGCGCACGCCCGCTCGGTCAGGGCTGGTGTTTGGTGTGCAGCTCGTCCAGTACGGGGTAGAGGTGCTCGGCGAAGCCGAGGGGGTCCTCGGACATCGGGAAGTGGCCCCGGCCGGGCATCTCGACCAGCTGGCCGCCGAGCCGCGCGGCGGCCTGCCGGCTCATCTCCGTCGTCGCCGAGTAGTCGTACTCCCCGCTGAACACGAACAGCGGGCAGCGGGCCGGGCCCAGCTCGGCGGCGTGCCGGGGCAGGTCCTGGGAGTAGAAGTGCGTGTCCCCCCGGTAGATGCCCGGGCCCGACTGGGCGTAGCCCCAGAGGGTCTGCGCGCGGGGGCCGGCGGGGCTGTCCGGGGCGATGAGGCCGCCGACCCAGCTGGTCAGGAACGTCGAGTGGTCCACGTCCGCGCGGTGGGTCCAGTCCACGAAGCGCCCCGGGTTGCCCAGCCCGCCCTCCAGCGCGCACACGCCGGTGAACCGCTCGCCGTGGCGACTGGCCAGCACCAGCGCGATCGCGCCGCCCATCGAGCAGCCCAGCAGCACCGGCCGGTCCAGCTGTAGCGCGTCCATGACCGCGAGGACCGTGGCGGCGTACGTCTCGGTGGTGAGGGCGTAGCGCCTGGACTGCCAGTCGTCGGGCGGGTCGGAGCGCCCGTGCCAGGGCAGGTCGAACGCGACGACCCGGAAACGGTCGGTCACGCCGGGGTCCTCGAGCAGGTGGCGGAACTGGCGGGAGTCGGCGCCCGCGGTGTGCAGGCACAGCAGCGGCACCCCGGTGCCGGCCGACTCGACGTGGATCCGCCGGACCTCGCCCTCGATCTCGACGTGCAGGTAGCGGCCCTCGATCGGGCCGAGTCCCAGCGGCGCCGGGGGTGGCGCGGGGCGCACCGGCCGAGGGGTGCGGACCCGGGCCCGGATGGCCTCGACGATCCGGTCGAGCGCGGCGGCGGCGCGCGCCCACACCTCGCGGCTGCCCCGGATCCGGTCCGCGCCCCGGGTCGCGACCAGGGCCTGCGCCGACGTGAGACCCGGTGGCACCGGCGCCGCGCAGAACGCCGACCACTCGGCCTCGGAGATGCTGAAGCTGAAGTCCCAGCTGGCGTTGATCGTGGCCTCGTCGGTGAGCGTGAGCCGGCCGCGTTCGACCCGCACCCCGAGCCGCAGCGAGCCGATCTCCAGCAGCGCGGACCACGGGTGACAGGCCGGCAACCCGTTCAGGACGACGTCGTCGGCGAGGTCGCGGAGCCCGTCGTACGAGGGGACCATGGGGTACCTCCCAGTCGAATATGACCGTCAAGGTCGTAAGACTGTCAGACGATTCTGCCTCAGAGAACGAGTCGAGTCACACGGTTGACTGGGGCTAATCGACAGTTTAACGTCGAACCAGATTGTCAGACGAACGGACAATCGAGGCGGCCAGGCAACGTTGCGGCGACGGATGGGGCGCGCGGATGGCGATCGGCGACCGGGCTGTGCGGGTGGAGCGGGAACAGCGCACGCAGGCTCCGGACCATGGAGCGAAGGACCCTGCCGTGAAGGACCCTGCCGGCAAGGGCTATGCCGCCAAGCGGCGCTCCGCCACTCGCGGCGCGTTCTTCGCCGAGTTCGTCGACATGTTCGACATCTACCTGCCCACGGTCATCCTGACCCCGGCGTTGATGTACTTCCAGCCCGCCCAGCTCTCGCCGGCGCAGACGGGCATCTTCACGTCGCTGGTTTTCGCCACGACGCTGGTCGGGCGGCCGGTGGGGGCCGCGATCTTCGGCGCGCTGGCCGACCGGATCGGCCGGCGCAAGACCACGATCGCCTCGGTGTCCGGCTTCGGTGTCATCACGCTGCTGATCGCGATGGTGCCCGGCTACACGACGCTCGGCATCGCGTCGTACTGGCTGCTCATCGGGCTGCGCTTCCTGGACGGCGTCTGCCTCGGCGGTGGTTACACCGGCGCGCTGCCGCTGGCCATGGAGTACTCGCCCAAGGAGAAGCGCGGGCTGCTCGGCGGGGTGATCCTGGCGGCGTTCCCGCTGGCCTACCTCGTGATCAACCTGGTCGGCCTGGTGTGCTTCGCGCTCTTCCCGCTGGCCGGGCCGGCCTCGCCCTACGCGGTGTGGGGCTGGCGGGTGCCGTTTGTGCTCGGCGCGCTGCTGGCCGCCGCGCTGGCCGTCTACTACGTCCGCAGCGTGTCCGAGTCGGAGATCTGGGAGCGGTCGGAGAAGAAGTCGTCCTTCCCGCTGCGCACGATCTTCCGGGGCGCCAGCGGGCGCAGCTTCCTGCAGGTCTTCACCATGATGACCGGCTTCTGGCTGACCCAGAACCTGGTCACCCTGTACCTGCCGACCACCGTGCTGCACAGCACGCTCAAGCTCACCAGCACACAGCTCACGCTGACCCTGCTGGTGGCCTACGCCTGCCTGGTGGTCAGCTACATCGTGTCCGGCATCATCGGCCAGCGGATCGGCCGGCGGCGGTTCTTCATGATCCTCGGGCCGCTGATCGCCACCGTCGGCTCGGTGCTGCTGGCCCTGCTGGTGACCGGCACCGAGCTCCCGCTGGGTGTGGTCGTGCTCCTGGTCTGCGTCTTCTCGGTGCTGGTCACCGCCCCGTGGGGCGTGGTGCTGCCGTACATCAACGAGCGCTTCCACACCGATGTGCGGGCCTCCGGGTTCGGGCTCGGCTTCAGCGCGTCGGTGATCATCCCGTCGTTCTATGCGTTCTACCTGGAGGGGTTGGGCCTGTTCATGCCGTACGCGCTGGCGTCCATCGTGCTGCTGTTCGTCGGTGGGGTCCTCGGCACGGTGGGGGCGGCGGTCGGCCCTGAGACGAAGGATGTGGACTTCACCACGGAGACGGCGGCTGACTCATGACGGGTGGGAGCGTGACGGGGTACGAGGTGCTCGCGGTCCGCTACGGAACCCGGACCGCGCGCAAGTCCGAGTCGTACCTGAACTACCACGTCTACGGCGAGCCGGACACCTCGCTGCCGATGGACTACTTCTTCTGGGTCGTGCGCGACGAGCACCGCACGGTGGTGGTCGACTGCGGGTTCGGTGCCGAGGCGGGGCGGCGCCGGCGGCGGACGCAGCTGGTCGACCCGGCGGAGGCGCTGCGCGGCCTGGGTATCGAACCGGAGACGGTGGACCAGCTGGTGGTCAGCCACGCGCACTACGACCACATCGGCAACCTGCGCCGGTTCCCGGCCGCCGAGGTGGTCATCGCCCGCCGGGAGTACGAGTTCTGGACGGGGCCGTACGCCGGCCGTGTCCAGTTCGCCCACTCCACCGAGGCCGACGAGCTGGACCAGCTGGCCAAGATCGCGGCGGAGGGCCGGCTGCGGCTGGTGGAGGGCACTCACGACCTGGCGCCGGGGTTCGAGCTGGTGGTCGTCGGCGGGCACACCCCGGGCCAGCTGGTCGCCCAGGTGGCCACCCCGGGCGGCGGGGCGGCGGTACTGGCCGCCGACGCGCTGCACTTCTACGAGGAGCTGGAGCGGGACCGGCCGTTCTTCGTGGTCGCCGACCTGCTGGAGATGTACCGGGGGTTCGACCTGCTGCGCGAGATGACCGAGGACACCGGCCGGGTGCTCGTGGCCGGCCACGATGCCCAGGTCGGCAAGCGGTTCCCCAAGCGGCTGGCCGGGCTGCCCGCGGGGCTGGACAACCTGGTCGTCCGCATCGCCGGCAAGGAGGCGGGCTGATGTCGCTGGCCGGCAAGGTCGCACTGGTCACCGGGGCGGCCGGGGGCGTCGGGGCGTTCGGCCGGATCGACCTGCACCACCTCAAGGCCGGTGTGCCCGGCCCGCTGACCCGGCTGCCCGAGCTGTCCGTGGCCGACTTCGACCGGGTCGTGGCGATCAACCTGCGTGGCGCGTTCCCGGCGTGCGCGCCGCGTTCCGGCAGTACGAGCGGCAGGCCCCAGCCGATGCCCCAGCCGGCGGCACAGCCGATGCCACCGCCGGCGGCGCGATCGTGCTCACCGCGTCCATCGCCTCGCTGCGGGGCAGCCGCGTACCTGACCGGCGAGGTCATCTCGGTGGACGGCGGGGCGGCGGCGGTGAGCATCGTGCGCCCGTCCGGCGGCGCCGGCGCCTGGGACCCCGGCCCGGTGGACGCCCGGCTGCACCCCGCGACCGGTGCGGGGACCTGACAGCGGCGGACCTGACAGCGGCGGACCTGACAGCGGCGCGGTGATGCGAGGGAAGAGGAAGGGAACCCGATGGCGAGCGGAACGGTCGGCTTTGTCGGCCTCGGCAACATGGGCGGGCGGATGGCCCGGCGGCTGGTGGCCGCCGGTTTCACCGTCGTCGGGCACGACCCGGCGCCCGGGCGGGCCGAGGCGGCCGGCGCCGAACCGGCCGCCGACCCGGCCGAGGTGGCCCGGCGCGCCGAGGTGATCCTGCTGTCGCTGCCGGACAGCCACGTGGTGGAGCCGGTGGTCCGGGCTCTGCTGCCGGCGGCCGTGCCGGGCGCGACGGTGGTCGACCTGTCCACCGCCTCACCGGCCTCCACCACCGCGCTGCACGCCGAGGCGGAGGCCGTCGGGGTGCGCTACCTGGACGCCGGCATCTCCGGCGGGGCGGCCGCCGCCGACAAGGGCACCTTGACGATCATGGCCGGTGGGGACGGCGCGGTGCTGGCCGAGCTGGCCTGGGTGTTCGAGCCGATCGCCGCGCACGTGCACCACATGGGCGGCCCCGGCGCCGGGCACACCGCGAAGCTGCTGAACAACTTCCTGAACGCGGTCAGCCTGGCCGCCTCCGCCGAGGTGATGGTGGCCGGCCACCGCGCCGGGCTGGACCTGCCCCAGCTGCTGGACGTGCTCAACTCCAGCAGCGGCGTCAACTTCGCCACCCTCAACCGCTTCCCGCGCATTGTCCAGGGGGACTACCTCGAGGGCGGGCTGACCAGCCGGCTGATGACCAAGGACGTCGCCCTCTACCTGGACCTCGTCGGGCGCCTCGGCGTGCCCAGCCTGAACGCCGCCGGGCCACTGGCCAGCTTCGGGCTGGCGGAGAACCTCGGCTACGGCGACCAGATCAGCAACCGCGTGGTGGACGCCATCGGCGACGTGGCCGGCGGCGTGCGCGTATCCGAAAGCAACAACCCGACCAGGGAGGGATGAGTTCCAGTGCAGATCGTCCGGGGCCGCGCCCCGAGCAGCACACCGACACAGGCCCGCACCGACACCTTCACCGGCACGGTGTGGGGTGACCCGGTGCTGCCCACCACCGCCGAGGGCAACACCATCAACTCGGTCACCTTCACGCCCGGCGCACGCACCTACTGGCACGTGCACAGCGGCGGCCAGATCCTGATCGTCACCGCCGGCCAGGGCTGGGTGTGCCCGCACGGCGAGCAGCCGCAGGTCCTCCGGGCCGGGGACGTGGTCTGGGTGCCGCCGGGGGAGCGCCACTGGCACGGCGGCACCGTGGACACGGTGATGACGCACCTGGCCATCTCCATCGGGCGCACCAACTGGCTGGACGAGGTCAGCGACGCGGACTACCGGGCCGCACTGGGGGAGGCACAGTGACCGACGAGAGCTACGAGCGTGGCCTGAAGATCCGGCGGGAGGTGCTCGGCGACGCGCACGTGGACCGCTCCCTGGCCGCCGTGAGCGAGTTCGCCCGCCCTGTGCAGGAGTACGTCACCGCCACCGCGTGGGGCCAGATCTGGAGCCGCCCGGGCCTGGACCGCCGCACCCGCAGCCTGCTCAACCTGGCCATGCTCACCGCGCTGAACCGCAACCACGAGCTCGGGGTGCACGTGCGCGGTGCGGTCACCAACGGCTGCACCGTCGAGGAGATCCAGGAGGCGCTGCTGCAGGCGGCCGTGTACTGCGGCGCGCCGGCGGCGCTGGAGTCGTTCCGGGTCGCCGAGCGGGTGCTGGGCGAGCTGGCCACAGAAAACGGGGACGCCGCCGGGAACAGCGGCAACGGGCATGTCTGAGCCGGCGCTGCCCGCCTCGGTCGGCTTCGTCGGGTTGGGGCGGATGGGCGACCCGATGGTCCGTCGGCTGGCGGCCGGTGGGGTGACGGTGCGGGGTTACGACACCGCGCCGGCGGCGGTCGCGGCACTGGACGGGGTGATCACCCCGGTGGCCAGCGCCCCGGCGGTCGGCGATGGGGTGCCGGTGGTGATCCTCATGCTGCCGGACTCGAACATCGTGGAGAAGGTGCTGGACGGCGGCTTGCTGGCGGCGCTCGAGCCCGGCACGCTGCTGGTGGACATGAGCTCCTCGGAGCCGCTGCGCACCCGGGCCCTGGCCGAGCGGGTCGGCAAGCACGGCGCCACGCTGGTCGACGCCCCGGTGTCCGGCGGGGTGACCGGGGCCCGGGGCGGCACGCTGGCCATCATGGTCGGCGGCCCGGCGGAGGCGGCCGCCGCGCTGGAGCCGGTGCTCGCGCTCCTGGGGCGGCCGCACCACGTGGGCGGGGTCGGCGCCGGGCACGCGCTCAAGGCGCTGAACAACCTGATGTCCGCCGCCCACCTGCTGGCCAGCTCGGAGGCGATCCTCGCCGGGGAGCGGTTCGGGCTGGACCCGACCGTGATGCTGGACGTGGTCAACGGCTCCAGCGGGCGCAGCGGTTCGACCCAGGTCAAGTGGCCGAAGTTCATCGTGCCCGAGACCTACGACTCGGGCTTCACCGCCGGGCTGATGGTCAAGGACATCCGGATCGCGCTGGGCCTGGCCGAGGCGACCGGCGTGCCGTCCTCGCTGGCGGCGCGCACCGTCGAGCTGTGGGGCGAGGCGGTGGACGAGCTGGGTCCCGGGGCGGACCACACCGAGATCGCCCGCTGGTTGCGCGGGCACACGAAGGAGCCGGCATGACGCTCACCGCCGAGCAGCAGCAGATCAAGGACGAGTTCGTCCGGGTTCGGGGCACCTGGGGCGAGCCGTGGCAGCGCATGCTGGAGCTGGACCCGCCGTTCCTGCGGGCCTACCTGAACTTCTCCGCCGTGCCGTGGCGGACCGGCCCCCTGGAGCCGAAGGTCAAGGAGTTCATCTACATCGCCGCCGACGCGGCCGCCACCCACCTCTACGAGCCGGGTATCCGCCAGCACGTGTCCGCCGCGCTCGACCACGGCGCCACCCCGGCGGAGATCATGGAGGTGCTGGAGCTGACCAGCACGCTCGGCATCGACGCCATGAACATCGGGGTGCCGCTCTTGCTGGAGGTGCTCGAGGAGGAGGGCGTGCGCGGCGGGCCGGCCCCGCTGGACGAGCGCCAGGAGCGGCTGAAGGCTGAGTTCACCGCCAACCGCGGCTACTGGCACCAGTTCTGGGAGGGCATCCTGGAGGTCGCTCCCGACCTGTTCGAGACCTACGTGGAGTTCTCCTCGGTGCCCTGGAAGACCGGCACGCTGGAGCCCAGGGTCAAGGAAATGATCTACATCGCGTTCGACGCCTCGGCCACCCACCTGTACGTGCCGGGGCTGAAGCTGCACCTGCGCAACGCGGTGCGCCTCGGCGCGACGGTCGAGGAGCTGACCGAGGTGCTGTCCATCGTCAGCGTCGTGGGCATCCACGCGGCCACCACCGCGGCGCCGATCCTCGCCGAGCTGGTCGAGGCCCGGTCCGCGAACGGAACGGCGCCGGCGCCCGCACCGGCGTCCGGGGTCGGGCGGTGATCGACCCGGCCGAGCTGGGGGTGGCGGCCCAGGTGCTCTCGGTCAGGTACGCCGAACGGCAGGTCTGGCGCAGCGAGGTGTTCCACGACTACGGGTCGTACGGGCTGCCGGACGCCACCCTGGACATGGGCTACAACTCCTGGGTCACGGAGCACGACTACTGGTTCGGCAAGCGGCCGGCCGGGGCGCTGCGCGAGTGGCCGTTCTTCGCGTTCACCGACCTGGCCGAGATGCGCGCCGCGCCGGCCCTGATCAACCAGCTGGCCAGGGACTTCGGCGCCACGGTTGTACCCGGCCACGACGCCCGCACCCGGCAGCGGTTCCCGGCGCTGCCCGGCCCGGCCGCCGAGGTGGCCGTGGTGCTGGCCTGATGGATGCGTTCGGTGTCGCCGAGGGCTCGCCCCGCGCCGGGCTAGGGTCTGGACCCATGACCGGTGGGGGAGACGCGCGCGAGGGGTCCGCCGCGTCCGGGGGCCTGCGGGGCATCCGGGTCGGCCGGGTGGCCGCCCCGCTGCGTGAGCAGGTGCTCGAAGGGCTGCGCAACGCGATCCTCGACTTCGACGTGCAGCCGGGGCAACGGCTGGTCGAACGTGAGCTCATGGAGCAGATCGGGGTGTCGCGGGCGACCATCCGCGAGGTGCTGCGCGAGCTGACCGCCGAGGGCCTCGTGGTCACCGTGCCGCAGAAGGGCGCCGTGGTCTACGCCCCCTCGCCGGCCGAGGCCCGCGACCTGTACGCGGTGCGCGCCGCGCTGGAGGCGCTGACCGTGCGCCGGTTCATCGAGCGGGCCACGTCGGCGCAGCACGACACCCTGCGCGCGGCCGTGGCGCAGCTGGAGGTGGAGGCGGCCGGCGGCGCGGACATGCGCCAGCTGCTGCGCACGAAGGACCTCTTCTACCAGGGGCTGCTCGCCGGCGCCGCCAGCCCGACCATCGAGCAGATCCTCGCCGGCGTGCAGGCGCGGGTCCGGCTGCTGCGGGCCACGTCGCTGTCCCAACCCGGCCGGGCGCCCCGGATGGCCGAGGAGATGCGCGCGCTGGTGGACGCGATCACCGGCCGCAACATCGACCTGGCCACGCAACTGTGCATCGAGCACCTGGAGCACGCCGCCGCCACCGGCCTCGCCGCCCTCGAGGGCAAGCCGATCGCCGCGGCGCCGGTGCTGTAGCTCCCGGCCCCAGTCGCGGGTCCCGGCTCCCGGCTCCGACCCGCTCAGGCCACCACCGGGGCGTCGGGCCAGCCCTCACCCCGGTGGGCGGCGCTGACCCGGGCGGCGGCGCGCACGGCGACGGCCCCGAGCTCGGCGAACAGGCCCTCGTGCACGCGGTCGTGCGGGCCCCAGATGCTCAGTACCGCGAGCGGCCGCCGGGCGTGGTCGAGCACCGGCGCCGACACCCCGTACAGCGATGACTCGAGCTCGCCGGCGCAGATGCCGTAGCCGCGGGCCCGGGTCACGGCGAGCTCGGCGGCCAGTGCGGCCGGGTCGGTGATCGTGGTGGCGGTGAAGGAGTACAGCGGGCCGCCGAGCACCCGGCGGACCTGCTCGGCGGGCAGGTAGGCGAGCATCGCCTTGCCGGTCGACGTGGCGTGCACCGGCACCGAGCGCCCCAGCCAGCTGGCGGTGAGCACGGCCGTCGGGGTGACCTCGTCGACGTAGCAGAGGCCGTCGATCCCGGCCACGGCCAGCGCGGCGGTCTCCCCGGTCTCGCGGCAGGTGCGCTCCAGCTCGGGGCGGGCGGCGGCGATCAGCGCGTCGGGCCCCGCCGCGTTGCCGAGCTCCACCGTGGCCAGCCCGATCGAGTACCGCCCCGTCGCCTCGTCCAGCGCCACCAACCCCCGGGCCTGCAGCGTCTTGAGCAGCCGCCAGGCCGTGGCCCGGTTGAGCCCGCAGGCCCTGGCCAGTGCAGGTGCGGTGGCCGTTTCGGCGGACGCGGCGGCCACCGCCTGCAGCAGGTCCACCGCGCGGTCCACCGACTGGATCCGGACGGAGGCAGCAGGCTGATGGTTACGCATAGTTAACGCACAACCTTTCATTCATCCTATTGACGATCCGATTCGGTGTGTCTAGGTTCACATCATTCCAAAGGAGTTCGCATCGTGCGACAACCACCACACTCCGGATACCCCCGCATTCAGGTGACCTCACGGCCGTCGCGTCGGGACGTGCTGCGGTTCGGCATGGTTGCCGCCGCCGGCCTCACCGGGTTGACCAGTCTTTCGGCGTGCGCCGCGGTGCCCGGCAAGCCCGACCCGAACAAGCCCCAGCTGCGCGGTGGCAGCTACAGCCACGGGGCCACCGGCGGCGGGCTGAAGGACACCCTGGACCCGCACTTCCCGGTGACCACCCCCGACATCGCGCGGTGCCTGCAGCTGTACGAGCCGCTGCTGCGCTGGAACAACAACTACGAGATCGAACCGTCCATCGCCGAGTCGGTCACCCCGTCGCGGGACACCACACAATGGACGATCCGGCTGCGCCAGGGCGTGGAGTTCCACCACGGCAAGACCGTGACGGCCGAGGACGTGATGCACACCCTGGCCGTCGTCACCGATCCGAAGAAGACCGGGTCCGGCGGCACCGAGCTCGCCTCCATCCTCGAGCTGAACAACTCGAAGATCCTCGATCCGAGGACGATCCTGTTGCAGCTCAACTCGCCGTACGCGGTGGTCGACCAGTTGCTCGCCGAGTACACGGTCGGGGTCATCCCGACCGACTTCGACGTCCACAAACCGGTCGGCACCGGCCCGTTCGCGTACCGCCGCTTCGTGCCCGGCCAGCTCTCCCAGTTCGCCAGGCACGAGAACTACTGGGACGGCCCGGCCTGGGTCGACGAGCTGGTCATCTACGACTTCGCCGACGACGCCGCCAAGGTCAACGCGCTGCTCGCCGGCCAGGTGCAGAGCGTGGACAACCTGCCGAACTACCTGGCCGGCACGATCGAGCAGCAGGGCGCCTCGCCGCTGGTCTCCGAGTCCGGCACGTGGGTGCCGTTCACCATGCGGGTCGACGTGGCGCCGTTCTCCGACGTGCGGGTTCGCCAGGCGCTCCGCCTGGTCGTCGACCGGCAGCAGATGATCGACCAGGCGCTGAACGGCTTCGGCATCCTCGGCAACGACATGTACTCCCCGTTCGACCCCGCCTATGCCCGCGACCTGCCGCAGCGCGTGCAGGACATCGACCAGGCGAGGTCGCTGCTGGCCCAGGCCGGACACGCCGACCTCGACGTCGAGCTGGTCACCTCCACCGCGGTCGGCGCCGGCGCGGTCGAGTCGGCCAACCTGTTCGTCGAGCAGGCCCGTCGGGCCGGGATCACGGTCCGGCTGAACAAGGCCGACGCCAACGTCTTCTACGGCGACCGGTACCTGAGCTGGAACTTCGCCCAGGACTTCTGGAACACCCGCAACTACCTGCCGCAGGTCGCCACGTCGTCGGTGAAGAGCGGCACCTACAACGAGACCCACTGGGACGACCCCGCGTTCAATGCGCTGATCGGCCGCGCCCGCCGGGAACCGGATCCGGCCAAGCGCAACCTGCTGCTGCACGACGCGCAGGAGATCGAGTACCACACCGGCGGCTACATCATCTGGGGCTTCAAGCGTCAGCTCGACGCCTACTCGAACCTCGTCCAGGGCCTGACGCCACACCGCTACCTGCCGTGCTCGGCCTTCGGGTTCAAGCACGCCTCCTTCGTCACGCCCCCAACGTGAGGCAACCATGACCGATCTGGCGACCACGGCCCCCGACACCGAGGCGACCACCCCGGCGCGCCCGCGACCCGCCGGCTCGGCCTGGCTGAAGTGGCTGGCCCGGCGGCTCGGCCTGGCCGTGCTGACCCTGTGGCTGTGCTCGGTGCTGGTGTTCTTCGCGACCGCCGCGCTCGGTGACCCGGTGCGCGCGATCCTCGGCAAGGACTACGCCACCAGCCCCGAGCGGGTGGCCGCGCTGACCGCCCAGCTCAGGCTCGACGAGCCGGTGATCACGCGCTACTTCCAGTGGCTGGGCGGGCTGTTCACCGGCAACCTCGGGGAGTCGGTGGCCAACGGGCTGCCGGTCGGCTCCCTGGTCGGGGACCGGATCGTCAACTCGGCGGTGCTGGTGCTGGTCTCGGCGCTGGTGATGATCCCGGTCGCGTTCGGCATCGCGCTGGTCTCGGCCAACTTCCGGGGCAAGCGCACCGACAGCGTCATCCAGATCATCATGATCACGGCGGCCGGGCTGCCCGAGTTCGTGGTCGGCATCCTGCTGGTGGCGGTCTTCTCCACCACCCTGCTGCACGTGCTGCCCGCCGTCACCATCGCCGGCGGCGGCGCCCCGCCGTGGTCCAAACCGGCGTCGATGATCCTGCCCGTGGCCACCCTGGTGATCGCGGTCGCGCCGTACGTGGCCCGG
>DATAZG010000027.1:0-18612 GCA_036272155.1 Pseudonocardia sp. | reverse complement strand
CGTGTAGTGCGAGACCGCCGTCAGCGAGTCGATGCTGGCGATGTTGTCCAGCATCTGCCGGACCGTCACCCCGATCTCGCCGGTGAGCCGGTCGGCCAGCGTGCCCGCGTCGGGGTTGGCGTCCAGCGCCACCACCCGGTCACCGCGGTACTCGGCCAACGTCAGCCCCAGCACCGCCGACACCGTGGTCTTACCGACCCCGCCCTTGAGCGAGCTCACCGCGATCTGGTGCGCCCCCGGCAGGTGCCGGCGGACCCGGCGCAGCAGCACGTTGCGCGCCGCCTCGGTCTCGCTCACACCGGGGTTGATCCGGCCGCCGGAGGCGGAGAACACGGCGCCGCGCCAGCCCAGGCTCGGGCGCTCCGCCCGGGACCGGACGATCATGTCCTCGGACAGGTCGGCGGCGCTGCCGGTGAAGCCGTAGTCGGCCTGCCGCGGCTGGCGGGGTGGCTCCGGGTAGCCCTGGCCCGACAGCTCGGGATAGGCCGGGCCGGACAGCTCGGGGTAGGCCTGGCCGGTACCGGGACCGACCTGCCAGGGATCGTGGTTCGTCGCCACGGGCGCGGCGGCGTACCCCGGTGGCGCCTCGGCCGGACGCGCGCCGCCGTGGGGCTGGGCCGGCGCGGGGGCCGGTGCTGGGGGCGCGGGCCGCGGTACCGGCGTCGGGCTGGGTGACCGGCTGGGTGACCGGCTATGGGGACCTGGCGGCGGACCGGGGCGGACCGAGGCGCCGACCGCCGGCCGGCCGGGCTGGGCGGGGTACTCGACGTCGGCGTCGTCCAGCCCGCCGCGCAACCGGCGACCGGCCGCCCGGTGCGCCGCGCTGCAGTACTTGCGGGCCGGCTTGCCCGGCGTCTGCTCGATCGTCACCTCGCACCCCGGCAGGGCGCACTGGTGCACCGTCGTGGTCTCCCCCATACCGCAATCACTCCCGTGCCTCGCCCATTCGACCCCACAAACCGCGCGGCGCCGATTCTTGCCAAGACTAATAAAGGCGTCGTACCGGCGGTACTCGTAGCCGCGTTTGAGACGCGGTTGTCGCATTGCGGGCCACCTGGGTACCCGCCCGTCGGGGTTGCTGAGTGCCCTGACCGGCCAATTGGCCCAATACCTTCGGCAACCGGAGCAACGCGGCGTTGCTCGACGCCACCGGGACACCTGTCACCGATCGCGCGTAACCGCGCCTCTCATGTTCGGCGGGCCGGCGGGTGTGGCTGCCTACATTCGACGCTGCTCCAGCCCGAGCGGCCCGTGCTCCCCCCTGTCCGATCCCCAGCGGACAGCGCGAGTCGATCGGCCCGGTGCGCGGCTCATCCCGCGCGCCGGTACACCCCCGAAACGAGGAGCTCGAAGTCAGATGGGACAGCATCTCCGCAGCCTGCGCCAACAGCGGGCGCGCGGTCAGCGGCGGGTCCACGCCGTCACCGCCGGCAGCGCCGCGGCCGCGGCCGCACTCGCCGCCGCGTTCGGCGCGGTGCTCGCCGGTGGCCAGACCACCCCAGCCGCACCGGCGGCGCACGCCACTCACCCGACCGAGGACAGCGCCACCGTGCGCTCGGTCGACGTCGTCGCCGACCTCTCCGGCACACCCGGCTCCGCCGCTGCCGGATCCGTCAAGGGCAACCCCGCCGTCACCCCGGCCGGGGTCGCGGTCGCCGAGCCGCCAGCGGCGCAGGCACCCGCCGGGGCGGCCGAGGTACCGGCGGCCCGGCTGCCGGCCGCCGGCCCGGCACCGGCCGCGACCGAGCAGCTGAAGGCGCCGGCGCAGGCCCCGGAGCACGCCCCGAAGCACACCGCCGAGGCGCCGACGGGAGCTTCGTGAACGGCGCGCTCACGCTGCCGGGTCGGCTCGAGCTGGCCGCACTGGGCACCTCTGCACTGCTGCTGGTCGCCGATCCGGGGCGGCTGGACCGCGCGGCGGCCGTGCTGCGCGCCGAGCTGGCCGACATCGACCTCGCCTGCAGCCGGTTCCGGCCCGACTCGGAGATCACCAAGCTGCACCGCTCCGCCGGGCGCCCGGTCACCGTCGGCCCGCTGCTCGCCGAGGCCATCGACGCGGCACTGCGGGCGGCCGAGCTGACCGGCGGGCTGGTGGACCCCACCGTCGGGGCCGCCGTCCGCGCACTGGGCTACGACCGCGACTTCGCCCAGGTCCGTGCCA
Organism: Pseudonocardia sp.; assembly: GCA_036272155.1. Taxonomy (GTDB): domain Bacteria; phylum Actinomycetota; class Actinomycetes; order Mycobacteriales; family Pseudonocardiaceae; genus Pseudonocardia. The sequence goes on along the minus strand of DATAZG010000027.1, from coordinate 16,451 downwards.
TGGAGGCACGCCGGGGTACGGGCTCCGGCTCCCCCGAAGAGCCCGCCCGCCCCGCGCCCGGCTGGTGGCGGCTGCACTGGGACCGGACGAGCCGCGAGGTCCTGCTGCCCCGGGGCGTCACGCTGGACCTCGGGGCGACCGCCAAGGCGCTGGCCGCCGACCGCGCCGCACAGCGGGCCGCCGAGGCGACCGGCTGCGGTGTGTTGGTCGGTCTGGGCGGTGACCTCGGGCTGGCCGGCACGGCACCGGACGGCGGTTGGCGGGTCGCCGTGGCCGACGACCACCGGGACGCCCTGGAGTCACCGGCGCAGACCATCTCGGTGGCCTCCGGCGGACTCGCCACCTCCAGCACGGTGGCCCGCGCCTGGCGGCACGGCGGCCGGCGCCGCCACCACATCGTGGACCCGCGCACCGGCGAGAACCCCGTGCCGCTGTGGCGCACGGTGAGCGTCGCCGCCGGCAGCTGCGTGGACGCGAACACCGCCAGCACGGCCGCGATCGTGCTCGGGCGGGCGGCCACCGACTGGCTGGTCCAGCGGGGCATGCCGGCCCGGCTGGTCACGGAGGACGGCCAGGTGGTGCACACCGCGGGCTGGCCGCTGACCGAAGAAGGAGGGTGATCGGTGGACCTCGCGCTCTGGTTCGCCAGTAGGGCCACCGGGCTGGTCGCGTTGCCGCTGCTCACGGTGAGTCTGGTGCTCGGCATCGTCGGCGCCGGCCGGGGTGTCAGCGAGCGCTGGCCCCGGTTCACGGTGGCCGCGCTGCACCGCAACATCGCGCTGACGAGCGTGCTGTTCCTGGCCGTGCACATCGCCACCGCGATCATCGACCCGTACGCCGGGATCGGCTGGCTGGACGCGGTGCTGCCGTTCCGCTCGGTGTACCGGCCGTTCTGGCTGGGCCTCGGCTCGGTCGCGCTGGACCTGATGCTCGCGGTCCTGGTCACCAGCCTCCTGCGGCCCCGGATCAACCTCCGGCTGTGGCGCGCGGTGCACTGGGCCGGCTACGCCTGCTGGCCCATCGCGATGACCCACGGCCTCGGCATCGGCGGCAAGGACAGCGGCCTCGCCTGGGTGCTCAGCCTCAACGTCAGCTGCGCGGCCGTCGTGCTGGTCGCGGTGTACTGCCGGCTGCGCGGCGACCGGCACCCGGACAGCGCCGCCCGCCGCGCGGCCAGCCTCGGGGGGCGGTGACCGTGGGACGCCATTCCGCGCCCGCGCCGCCGGACCCCGCACCGGTCGCCGCGCCGACGCCGCCGTCCACCCGGCGGTCGTCCACCGCGCCCGCGCCCGCCGCCGTGCCCGGGGTCCCCCGGGCCAGGCCGTCGTTCGGGCCCGAGCACACCCAGCCGATCCCGCTGGGCACGAGCCACGCCGCACCGGTGCCGGTAAGCAACGGCCACACCGCGCCCGGCGGCCACACCGCGTCCGGCGGCCACACCGCGTCGACGCCGGTGAGCGGCGGCCACGCCGCACCGGCGGGCGGGAACGCGGGGCTGCCGCGCCGCATCCCCGGCAGCCACCGTGTGCCGGGCGTACCTGCGCGCGGCGCGGTCGATCCGGCCGGCGTCGCCGGGCTCGGCCGGGTACTCAGCGTCGAGGGCGTGCTGGGACTGGACGTCGACGTGAGCCCCGGTGGCACCAGCAGTGTCAACAGTGTCAGGGACACCTCGCTCATCACCGACACCAGAGCCAATCCCAGAACCGGCACGGCGTGGATACCGGGCCAGCGCGAGCCGGTGCAGTCCTCCGGACCACTCCCCACCGTGCCGCACTCAACCCAGCCGGCCTCAACGCTGTCGCCCTCAACGCTGTCGCCCTCAACGCTGTCGGCCTCAACCCAGCTGCCCGCTGCCCCGCCGCCGAGGACGGCACGTCCGACGGGCGTCCGGCCGCCGACGACCCGCGCCGGGTCGCCGAGGCCACGCACACTCCCCGCCCCGGTGCTCGGCTCACCCACCGCGGCACCCCCACCGGGCGCCGCCCTCTGGCAGACCGGCGCCACCACCGCCGTCCCCCCACCCCCGCACCCGGCACCTCCCAACGCCGCACCCCCGCGTGCACCGCGCCCGAACGCGGCACCCCCGGGCGCGGCGCCGACACCCCCCGTCGACTCCCCGAAACCCTCCGTCGGATCCCCGGCGCCGAGGCTGCTCGCCGGCTGGATCGACACCGCGCAGCCCGCCGACCTGGAACAACACCTGCGGCGGTACGGCGAGCTGCCCCGGGCCAAGTTCGCCGGGCGGCGCGGTGCGGAACGGCTGCGAGAGCTCACGGAGGACGCCGGGCTGCGCGGCCGGGGCGGCGGCGGGTTCCCCACCGCCCGCAAGATGGCGGTGGTGGCCGGCGCGGCGACCGGGCGGCGCAGGCCGGTCGTGGTCGCCAACGGCTGTGAGAGCGACCCGACCAGCGCCAAGGACCAGCTGCTCATGCACGCCGCGCCGCACCTGGTGCTGGACGGGCTGGCGCTCGCCGCGCACGCGGTCGGCGCCGACCAGGCGATCATCTGCGTGCCGAGGGGCAGCGGGCTGGTCGAGCCGCTGGAGGACGCGGTGGCCCGCCGGGTCGAGGACCCCGCCCAGGTGCACGTGGTGACGACGCCGCACCGGTACGTGTCCAGTGAGGCGTCCGCGCTGGTCAACTTCCTGACCACCGGCGACGCCCGGCCGACCAGTACACCCCCGCTGCCCGCCGAACGCGGGGTGCAGGGCCGCCCGACGCTGCTGGACAACGTCGAGACGCTGGCCCAGCTGGCGCTGCTCGCGCGGCACGACGCCGAGTGGTTCCGGTCGCGGGGTACGGACGACTCGCCGGGTACCGCGCTCGTCACGGTGTCCGGCGCGGTCCGCCGCCCAGGGGTGTACGAGGTCGACCTGGGCAGCTCCGCCGGCCAGCTGGTCCGGCTGGCCGGCGGGCTGACCGGACCGGCCGGCGGGCTGCTGCTCGGCGGCCTCGGCGGCAGCTGGCTGCCCCTGGCCGGCGCGGGACCGCTGTCCCTCGCCTACCGGGGCGCCGGCGGTACGGGGCCGGCGCTCGGGCTGGCGTCGCTGCTGGTCCTGCCGGCCGAGGTGTGTGGGCTGGCGGTGACCTCGGCGATCGTGGCGTACCTGGCCGGCGAGTCGGCCGGGCAGTGCGGGCCGTGCATGTTCGGCCTGCCGGCCGTGGCGTCGGACCTGACCGCCCTCGCCGAGGGCGCGCCCTCGAGCAGCACCGACCGCACCGGCCGGCTGCACCGCCGGCTCGGCGTGATCCCCGGCCGGGGCGGCTGCGCCCACCCGGACGGCGCGACCAGGTTGGCGGCCAGCGCGCTGCGGGTGTTCGCCGACGACGTCGCCGCGCACGCCGCCGGCCGCCCGTGCGGCCGCGCCGGCGCCGCCGCGATCGCGGAGCTGCGGGAGCTGGACAGCACCGAGCGGGGCTGGCGGTGAAGCGGCCGAGCCGGGCCCGGCTGCGGGTCGACCCGATCGGCTGCCGGGCGCACGGGCTGTGCCAGGAGCTGCTGCCCGAGCTGGTGACCCTCGACGAGTGGGGCTACCCGATCCTCGCCGACAAGGCGGTTCCCGCCGACCTGATGGCGCACGCCCGCCGCGCCGCCTCGGCCTGCCCGACGCTCGCGCTGCGGCTGAACCGGGAGGAAGGCTGAACCGGGACGAAAGTTTGAGCCGGGCGCGCGGTTGAGCCGGGCGCGCGGTTGAGCCGGGTGCAGTAGCCGGGCCCCGCCGGACGGCCGATCGGCCCCGCCGGACGGGTGAGCGACCGGCCCACCAGGGTCGCCCGCCGCGCTCCCGGCAGGGCCGACCGGGCGGTTCACCTGCGGAAACGGTGCCGGCGCGTTGTGACCCGCATTACACTCCGGGGATGACGGGCGAGGTCGGAACCCGCCCACCGGCGCGGGCCGGGTGGGGTCTGCCGCTGGTCGTGCTGATCGTCGGCATGTTCATGTCGGTCCTCGACATCAGCATCGTCAACGTGGCCATCCCCACCATCCAGAAGGACTTCGGGGCGACGACCGACGACGTCCAGTGGGTCGCCACCGGTTACTCGCTCGCCCTCGGTGTGGTGGTGCCGCTGACGGGCTGGCTCGGCGACCGGTTCGGCCTCGCCAAGGTCTACAACGTGGCGCTGGTGGGCTTCGCGGCCGGCTCGGCGCTGTGCGGGCTGGCCTGGGACCTGACCAGCATGGTGGCGTTCCGGATCGTCCAGGCCATCCCCGGCGGCATCCTGCCGGTGGTCACCCTGGCGATGCTGTACCGGATCGTGCCGAAGGAGAAGATCGGCACCGCGATGGGCCTGTACGGGCTGGGCATCGTGTTCGCGCCGGCCATCGGCCCGACCCTGGGCGGCTACCTGGTCGAGTACGTGGACTGGCGGTTGATCTTCTTCATCAACGTGCCGGTCGGCATCCTGGGGTGCGTCGCGGCGCTGCTGGTGCTGCCCGAGTTCCCGGCGGGCGGCGCCGGCCGGTTCGACCTGCCCGGCTTCCTGGCCATCGCCAGCGGGCTGTTCGCGCTGCTGCTGGCCCTGTCCGAGGGCAGCAGCTGGGGGTGGGACTCCTACCGGGTCCTGATGCTGTTCACCTACAGCGTGCTGGCACTGGCCCTGTTCGTGGTGATCGAGCTGGAGGTCGAGGAGCCCCTGCTCGATGTCCGGGTGTTCCGGTACTGGCCGTTCACGAACTCGCTGTTGCTGATCGCGGTGCTGTCGGTCGGCCTGTTCGGAGTGCTGTTCTACGTGCCGCTGATGCTGCAGCAGGCGCAGCGCCTGGGGGCCTTCGAGACCGGTCTGGTGCTGTTCCCGCAGGCCCTGGTGATGGGGGTGCTGATGCCCATCGCCGGGCGGCTCTACGACCGGATCGGCCCCCGGCTGCCGGCCACCGTCGGGCTGTTGATCGTGGCCATCGGCACCTACCGGTTGCACTACCTGACCGTGGACGCCTCCCGCGAGCACGTGATGGCGCTGCTGGCGTTCCGGGCGGTCGGCATGGGGCTCGCCATGATGCCGATCATGACCGGGGGCCTCGCGGTGATCCCGACGGAGCTGCTCAGCCGGGCCAGCGCGTTCAACAACGTCGTGCAGCGCTCGGTCGCGGCGCTCGGCCTCGCGGTGCTCACGGCGATGCTCACGAGCCAGCGGGCGCAGCTGATGGCGGACCGGTCGGCCCGGCTGCGTCCCGACCAGGTCATGCCGACCACCGGGCTCTCCGGCGGCTCGCCGATGGCCGCCCAGTACGCGCTCTACCAGGCGACCTCGGCCCGCGTGTTCGTGACGGCCGTGGACAACCTGTTCCTGGTCACGGCCGCGCTCACCGTCGTCGGCGTCGGTCTGGCCCTGCTGCTGCGCAGCAACGTGTTCCACCGCCCCGACACCGGCCCTGAGACCGGCCCGGAGACCGGGACGGACGACACGGTCGGCACCCGCTCCGGCACCGCCCGACCCGCCGTCGCCAGCCGGCTCGAAGGCGCGCACTGACCCTCAGCGCCCCCCGCTACCCGGGCCCGCTGCGCCCGCCCAGGTAGCGCGAAGATCCGTTAGCTCGATGGGGTGATCACGATAACGCGGTCGGCCCAGCCACCGATCGTCCAGACAACGGATCAAATCACGGCGAACGGAGTAACCGCGATGTCTTCGATGCCCACCCGGCTCGTGCTGGCCGGCTCGGTGCTGGCGCTCGGCTCGGTCGGCACCGTGAGCGCGGTCCACCTCGAGTCCGCCCCCACCCCGTTCGGCACGACCCCGGGCACGCCGCTGGCGCTGACCCCAGGAACGGCCGCTCCCCCAGCACCGTCGCTGGCTCCGCCGGCTACGGCCCCGGCGCCAGCTCCCCCGGCGTCGGGGAAATCGTCCCGGTCCGTCAAGAGCACGGACCCGCTGTCCCCGGTCAGCGCGAAGGACCTGGTCAACCTGGCCAAGGAACCGAAGCGCGCGGTCACGGTCGCGGTCGACGACCTCCAGCGCTCGGTGTCGAACTACGGCGCTGCCACCGACGCGACCGACGACTACAACTCTGGCACGGACGGCGACGACCCGGTCCGCCGGATCGTGGTCCGCGGCCCCCGCTACGACGACTCCGACGGGGCCGACTCCGCCCGCCGCGACTTCGCCCGACAGGTCGCCCGGCGGTGGTCCGAGCGCGGCGACTCAGGCCGAGCCGACTCAGGCCGAGCCGACTCGGGCCGGGGCACCTGCGACACCGACTCGGGCGACTCCCGCTGGGGCCGGCGGATCAGCAACCCGTTCCTGACCAGCCACGAATGGCGCGCCGGGCCGAGCCGGGATCGGTCGGCCAGCCACTACGACTCGGCCCGCCACCACGGCGGCGGGGACTCCATGGGATCCAGGGACTACGTGGGGCGCCACCGGGCGGAGTGAGCCGGGCCCGGCGGCCGGGGCGACCAGCCAGGACCGCGCACCCGGCCGGCCGCGCGCCGACAGGGTCGATCAGGGGTGCGCGATGCTCATCCCGATGAACACCACGAAGAACAGCACGGTGATCGACAGGTCCAGGTTCACCGCGCCGAGCCGGACCGGGGGGATCAGCCGGCGCAGCAGCCGGACCAACGGGTCGGTGACCAGGAACGCGACCTCCAGGGTGCCGGCGGCGATCGCGGAGTGCGGGCCGCGCCACTGCCGGGCGAAGCTCTTCACGACCTCCACCACGAGCCGGATGACCAACGCCAGCCAGAAGAAGAACAGCACGTAGTAGATGGCGAACTGCACCCCGAGACCCATGCCTCTAGCATGCACCGAGCGTGGCGGTGAGCACCCGCACCCCCCACCGGCGAGCCTCAGTCACCCCCTACTACCGCCTCCTCAGCCAACTTTCAGCCCGTAGCCGAGTGGATCTTGACGGTCGGTGACGCCGGCACCCGACACTCGCCCGTCGGGCCGATGAGCTGCGGAAATTCGCTCTTCTCAGCGACACCCGTGATCACTCGGACGCAACTTTCGTGTTGATATAACTACCACTAGTCACCCCTACTCGCTCGTCCGAGAAAATTTCTCATTCATTAGAGTGAGAAGATCCGTCATCATGGGGGTATGGACCGCACAGCGGAGGCTGGTGTGGCGGGTGTGCCGAGGGGCGCCCCCGCCGGGCAGTTGGTCGCCCTGCGCGGCGAGCTGTGGCAACGGCACGTGCTGTTGCAGGGCATGGCCCGCGACGACGAAGGCTACGAGAACGCCAGCATCGAGCTGCTGGATCTGACCGCCGAGCTGCTGCGCGTCGAGGCCGAGGTGGGCAAGGTCAAGCGGGCCGCCCGAGGCCGAGCGGGGCGGATCGGCTTCTCCCTGGCGGTGCTGTTACTGCTCGGCGCGGTCGCGTTCGCGGTCGCCGCGCCCGCCCTCGGCGTGTTGATCTCCCGGGTGGCCGCCGGCTCGGCGCTGCTGCTCGTCGTAGTGGTGCTCGCGGTGACCTTGCTGGTCCGCCGTCGCAATGCCCCGGAACGCGCGGCGGACGGTCGGGCGGCCCCCGCCGCCGCGGCAGTCGCCGGTACCGCGCCCGCTACGGCTCCCGAGCCGGCCCGGGGCTGAGAGGAGCCGACGGTGGACGACTACGGCAAGCAGTCGACGGCAGCCCTGGGCCCACCACCCGCCGGCCCCGACCTGGACCGCCGGCTCGACGTGCTCGACCGCGAGCTGTCCGGGCCCGGGTCGCACACCGGACCCGACACTGGGCTCGGCACTGGCCTCGACACGATGCCCCAGCCACGCATCGACCTGGCGCACCTGCCCCATCCGAGGGTGCCCGGTGACGGCCCGAGCGGGGCCACCACCGGCGACCCGGAGGACCGGCTGGCGGCCATGGAGCGGCGGCTGCGGCGGCTCGAACAGCTGGCCTGGGGCGACGGTGCCGACCTCACCGAGCTGGACGTGACCGACCCCGAGCTGGTCACGCTGGCGAAGTCCGCCGAGTACGCGCAGACGCTGAGCCGGATGCTGGTCACGCCGAGGGTGCGGGCGGCCTGCGAGCAGATCATCGAGGCCGCCCGGCAGTGGCAGGAGTGGTACGACTACGCGCGGGACACCGCCGTCGCGGCCTCCCGCACGATCGCCACCACCCGGGCCGACCAGCAGCGGCACCGCGAGGCGGCACAGGTGTTCGAGGCGGCCAGGGCCGAGCTCGCCGTGCTGCTGCCCAGCCGCCGCCAGACCGTGAACACGGCGCACAACGCGCGCCAGCAGCTGGCGCACGACCACGAGGTCCGGGAGCGCTACGGACACGAGATCGCCGAGGGCCACCGCGCGTGGGCGACGCTGACCACCCGGCTGCGGATCCGTACCTCGTCCGCCGTCGAGCGCGGCGAGCCGATGCCGACCTGGCTGGTCGAGTCGCTCGGCGTGCCACCGAATGCCGGCTCGGCCGGCTGGCGTGAGCTGGCCACGCAGCTGCTCGCCTACCGGCTGACCTACGCGGTCCCCGACCAGGCCCATCCGCTGGGCGAGGAGCCCGGTACGGCGGCCTCGCCGCGGCGCCGGCAGTGGTACCGCGACCTGGACCGCCAGCTCGCGGCCTGGCGCGGCGGCGCCTGATCTGAGGGCGCCCGAGCTGGGACACCGGTAGAGCGGTCGCCGGCCCGGCCGGAGCACCTGGGGGGTGGCGCCCCGGACCGGGCCGACGGGTCTTGGGAGCGGGTGCGCGCCCGCTACCGGCACGTCCTAGTCGACGTGCCCGGTGAGGATCGGGTCACCGAGGAACCCGAAGCCCTGCAGCATGCCGAGCAGCTCGCGGTGGCCGAAGGCCTGGCAGGCCGAGGCGAACCCGACCGCCTGGGGGCCGGCCACGATCAGCTGCCGGGCGGCGAACGCCTGGATGGCGCCGGTCTGCAGGTAGGTGGCGTTGCCGTGGAGCACGCAGTGCACCAGCTTGTTCGGGCCCCGGCCGATCACCGAGTCCAGGGTGCGGTGGATCCGCCGGTTCTCCCGGGGCGGCATGCCACCCTGCACGCCGGAGGCCTGCTCGGCCAGCGCCTTCTTCTGCTCCGCCGGCGGCAGTGGCTTGATGTTCTCCTCGAAGTGCCGCGCCATGGCCGCGACGCCGTTCATCAGGGCCTGGTCGAACACCCCGGACAGCGCGCGGGCGTTGGCCACGCGCGGGTCGTCCTGCCACCACACCGGGTGGGCGCTGCCGCCCCAGGGCAGCGCGGTGAAGATCTCGTGCTGGCCGGGCACCTGCACCTGGTAGGACGCCGCCCCCGGCCACTGGACCAGCTTGTCCTGCTCCAGGTAGAAGTGGTCGGCGGCGAGGATCGTGAAGATGCTCTGCGTAGAGGCGAAGGTCGGCGTGCCGGAGAACAGCGTCAGCAGCTCCAGGCTGTCGATGCCGTCGGTCTCCAGCACCACGTTCGCGGCGATGTCGCTGACCGAGTGCATGTAGGCGGTGGACGGGGCGAGCAGCAGGCCCTCGTCGGCGAACTTCTGGCTGTAGCTCTGCTTGGCGTGCAGCACCCAGTTCTGCTCGCCGGTGGTGTCGAGGTAGTGGCACCCGGCGGCCAGCGCGGCCTGCACGACCTCGTCGCCGTAGCTGGCGAACGGGCCGACCGTGTTGCAGATGACCTTGGCGCCGGTGAACAGCTCGGTGAGCGCCTCGACGGTGTGTTCGACCTCGACGACCTCGTACTCGATGGTGTCGATGCCGGGCACGTACTCGATGGCCTCGGCGATCCGCTTGGCATCCCGGCCGGCCGCCACGAACGGCAGGTTGAACTCGCGCAGGTACTCCGCGATCAACCGGCCGGTGTAGCCGCTCGCCCCGTAGATGACGACGGGCTTGTCAGTGCTCATGCTTGGCCTCGTTCTCGCTGCTCAGAGCCTGTGAGTGGTAATGGTCGCTATGGCGACCAATACCACTCACAGGGTTTGACCTGGTCTTTTGGTACTCGGGGTGATCAGTTCACGCCGCGGTCGCGGCCGCCCCAGTGCGCGGAGCGCAGCGCCGGCTTGTCGTGCTTGCCCACCGCCGTGAGCGGGATGGCGTCGACGAAGTCGACCGTCTTCGGGGTGAGCACGGGCCCCTTGCGATCCCGCACGAACGCGATCAGCTCGGCGGCCTCGACCGCCACGGCCGGGTCGCGGACCACGACCGCCTTGACGCTCTCGCCCCACTTGTCGTCGGGCACCCCGATCACCGCCACGTCCTTCACCGCCGGGTGGCTGAACAGCGTGGCCTCGACCTCCTTCGGGTACACGTTGAAGCCACCCGAAATGATCATGTCCTTCTTGCGGTCGACGATGTAGAGGAAGCCCCGCTCGTCGGCCTTGGCCACGTCGCCGGTGCACAGCCAGCCGTCGCGCAGCGCGGCGGCCGTCTCCTCCGGCCGGTTCCAGTAGCCGCGCATGATGTGCGGGCCCTGGGCCACGATCTCGCCGGGGTCGCCGTCCGCGACGTCCTTCAGGTCGTCGTCGACCAGCCGCACGTCGGCGATGCCCACCGGCCGCCCGCAGGAGGTCAGCGGGGTCAGGTCGCCGGACTCGACGGCCATCGCGTGGTCGCTCTTGCGCAGCACGGTGAGCTGGTTCGGCGCCTCGGTCTGGCCGTAGAGCTGCGAGAAGATCGGGCCGAACGTGTCGATGGCCTGCAGCAGCCGTTCCTTGCCGATCGGCGAGGCGCCGTAGATCACCGTGGACAGCGACTCCAGCCCCTCGCTGCCGTTCTTCAGGCTGTCCATCAGCACGTACAGCATCGTCGGCACCATCATCGACGACGTGATCTTCTCCGCCGCGACGGTCGCCTTGAACTGGTCCGGGTTGAAGCCGCCGAGGATCACGTTGGTACCGCCGCGCAGCCACACCGGCAGCACGAACATGCCGCCCGCGTGGGTCAGCGGGGCCACGTGCGCGAACCGGTCCCGCTCGCCGAGGCCCAGCTCGAGCATCTCGCTCATCATCGCCGCGACGAACGCCCGGTGGTTGTGCTCGACGCCCTTGGGCCGGCCGGTGGTGCCGCCCGTGTAGAAGATGCCGTAGCGGTCGTCCGGGGTGACCTCGGGCCGGCCGGGTGCGTCGGACTGCTTGGCCACCAGGTGCGGCAGGAAGGCGCCGCCGTCAAGCACCGCCTCCTCCTCGACGCTGAGCACGTGCTCGATGTCGGTCTCGGCGCGCGCCCCGTCGACGCGGTCGGCCTTGCTGGCGTCGTGGATCACGGCCCGGGCGCCGCAGTCGCCGATGATGTAGGCGTGGTCGGAGGCACTGGCCTTCGCGTTCAGCGGCACGATGGCCAGCCCGGCCCACAGCGCCCCGTAGTAGACGTCCAGCAGCTCCGGGCGGTCGGCCATCAGCACCGCGACCCGGTCACCCTTCTCCAGGCCGAGGCTGAGCAGCGCCCGACCGGTCTGGCGGATGCGCGCGAGCTGCTCGGAGTAGGTGATCCGCCGGTCGCCGTAGACCACGGCGGTCTGCGGCCCGTACGCGAGCCCGGCCCGCTCGACGAGCGCACCGGCGCTGTGCACCAACATGTAGTGGTCCTCCCTGGACATCGGCTACCGACCTGCTCCAGACCTAACCGCAGATCCTGGCCCGCCGGGAGGCTCCCGCCAATGTGGTTACGCCACCTGCTCGGGGACCCCAACAGTGGGATTTCGACATACCGGCGGTTGGGGCTCCACCCCTAGCCTCGCGGAATGCTCTCTGACCTCAAGGACAAACGAGCGCTGGTGACCGGCGCCGCCCAAGGACTGGGCCGCGCCGTCGCCGAGCTGTTCGTCGAGCGCGGCGCCCGGGTCGTGCTCACAGACATCGACGGGGACCTACTGGCCAAGACGGTCGCGGACCTCGGTGGCGCGGCGCACGCACTGGTCTCCGACGTGACCAAGGAGGACCAGGTCGCGGCGTCGGTGCAGGCCTGCGTGGACACCCTGGGCGGCCTGGACATCGCGGTGAACAATGCCGGCATCGAGATCGGCAAGCCGCTCGTGGAGCAGACCGAGGAAGAGTTCGACCGCCTGATGTCGATCAACGTCAAGGGCGTCTTCTTCGGCATCAAGCACCAGACGCCGGCCCTGATCGCGGGGGGCGGCGGCAACATCGTGAACATGTCCTCGGTGGCCGGGCTGGGCGGCGTGCCGCTGCTCGGGTCCTACTGCGCCTCCAAGGCCGCCGTGCTCCGCCTGACCGAGACCGCCGCGGTCGAGCTGCGGGCCTACGGCATCCGGGTCAACGCGGTCTGCCCGTCGTTCATCAACACCGAGATGGTCGCCCGGCTGGTCAACCCGTTCGAGGGTGCCACCGGGGCCAAGTTCGACGACGTGGTGGCGATGAAGCAGCAGCGCCTCGGCACCCCGGAGGAGGTCGCCGAGATGGTGGCCTTCCTCGCCTCGGACGACGCCAAGTTCGTCACCGGCGCGCACTACGTACTCGACAGTGGACTGACCGGGAGCCTGTTCTGATGACCGATGTGCTGAAGAACAAGATCGCCATCGTCACCGGGGGCGCCAAGGGCCTCGGCGCGGCGATCGCGGCGGAGCTGGACTCCGAGGGCGCCCACGTCGTGGTGACCGACATCGACGGGGTCGGCGCGGAGAAGACCGCGGCGAACCTGGCCCACGGTGAGTCGGCGGTGTGCGACGTGCGCGACGACGCCGCCGTGGCCGCCCTGGTCGAGGACGTGGTGGCCCGGCACGGCACCCTGGACATCATGGTGGCCAACGCCGGCATCGCCACGGTCACCCCGATCACCGAGATGACCATGGAGATCTGGCGCTCGGTGCTCTCGGTCAACCTGGACGGGGTGTTTTCCTCGGTCCGCTACGCCGGCAAGGCCATGGCGGCCACCGGCGGCGGCTCGATCATCACGATGGCGTCCATCACCGGGTTCGCCGGCTCCCCGCTGATCGGACACTACGCGGCGGCGAAGGCGGCGGTCATCTCGCTGACCAAGACCGCCGCCACCGAGCTGCGCGGCCACGGGGTGCGGGTCAACGCGATCTGCCCCGGTTTCATCGGCACCGACCTGGTACTGGACCGGGCGCACCAGTTCGAGGAGGGCCTCGGCGTCGACGACTTCGCCGCGGTCATCAACCAGACCCAGGGCCGGCTGGGTGAGGTGGGCGACGTGGCCCCGCTGGCCGCGTTCCTGGCCTCGGACCGGTCCCGGTTCTCCAACGGCTCCACCTTCGTGGTGGACGGCGGGATGACCGCGTCGCTGGTGTGACGGGCGGCCCGGTCCGCTGATCCTCGCCGAGCGGTGGCGTCACTCCCCCGACGTCACTGCTCGGCGGCCCCCGCCGCTCGACAGGCCTGCCTGCCCGGGGGCCAGGTGACTCCGCGCGTCTACTGTGCGGCGGGCTCGGTTTCCGGGCCGAGTGCCTCGCACAGGCGCAGCGCGACGAGCAGTTCGGTGCGGCGCTCGGCCAGCGCGCTGCCCAGCTCCTCGCCGGCGACGCGGATGCGCAGCCGCACGGTGTTCTCGTGCACGCCGAGGTCGGTGGCGGCCCTGGCCTGCGAGCCGACCGCCAGCCAGGCCAGCAGGGTGTCCCGGATCCGCTGCGCGCGCTCGGTGCCGGCGGCCAGCTCCCCCAGCTCGTCGCGCACGAACCGGCGCGCCGACTCCGGGTTCTCCAGCAGGAACGACTCCAACCGCAGGTCCCGCGCGCACAGGCAGCTGGGCGCACGGCGCAGCGTGTCGCGCAGCTCGGCGGTCCGCCGGGCGCTCTCGTGGGAGCGGCGGAACCCGGCCAGCCCCCGGCCCGGCTCGCCGAGGGCGACCGGCTCGCCGATCGAGGTGGCGATCCGACGCACCGCGTCCAGCCGGGCGGCGTCCATCCCGTCCTGGTATCCCAGCCAGCCGAACCAGGTGCTCGCGTCCGGCTGGACCAGCAGCGACGTGCGCGCGCCCGTCTCCGCCCGCAGCGTGGCCAGCGCGCGTGTCACCTCGCGGCGCCGGTCGGACTGGAACAGCAGCCCGAGGTGCGTGGCCCGCATCCGGTAGCCCAGCAGCGCATCAACGGCGTCGCCGGCCTCGGTCATCGAGCCGTCCAGCAGCCGCAACACCACATCGCGGCGACGGTCCTCGCAGGTCGCCGACATCTCGTCGCTGACCTCGGTGTACCGCCGCACCACCTGCGCGAGCACCCGGTCCACGTAGCCGAACAGCAGCGAGGTGGACCCACCGAGCAGGTCCGGCAGGTCGCCCTTGCCCTCCCCGGACGAGGTGCGGCACAGGTCGAACCAGTCCTGCCAGAGCCGCTCGACGCCGACCCAGTAGGACCGCTCCAGCTCGGCCAGCGGAATGCCCAGCCGGGCCACCAGCGTGGCGAACTCGCAGGCACCCTGGGCGTCGATGTCGTGCATCGCCAGCCGACCGGCCAGCACCTCGACCACGCTCGCCACGTTCTCCTGCGAGCAGCGGCTCAGCGTGGCGACGAAGGTCGCGTCGTTCGCCCGGTCCGGGAACACCGTGCTCAGGATCGCGCCGCTCACCGAGTCGGCCCGCGCCGACACGTCCACCCGGGTGGCCAGGCCACGCACCAACGTGCTGGAACCGGGTTGGAGAACAGTTACCGTCACGGCACGCTCCTCCCTCTCGACCTCGTCGTCGACACGCTCGGCCCTTCACTCACAGTGCTCCACGGTGACGGTGTCACCGAGAGCCGGCCCGGTCACTGTGTCGGAGGAACGACGAGCAGTGACGGCATTGTGACAGGGAGCCAAACCCGCGGGTGCGACCGGGCTCACACTAGCAGCGCACACGAGTTACCACCGGTTCTGATGTGGCGAGCGTGATAGTTGAGGCGGCTCAGGGCCGCCGCCACCAGCCCCGTCGGCGCGCTGTGGGTCGCCTCGCCCCCGCCGCGGCCCCCGGGGAGGGCTCGACCACCGCCGGCCTGGCGGGTTCGCTGGACGGGCCCGAGCTGACGGACCCTCGGGGTTCGGCGGGCGAGGCGCCCAGCAGCCCGTTGGCCGAGCCACCGAGCGGGCCGATCGAGCGCGGCCGGGCACCCCAGCCGTCGTCGCCGTCCGGATAGGGCGCCGCCTCGAGCTCGGGCGGGTCGGTGCCGAGCAGGTGCACCGGCGCCGGCGGCACCTCGAAGATCTGGTGTACGGCGGTCTCGGCCTCCGGTGAGAGCCGGGTCGTCCCCGGTCTGCGCAGGCCCAGCCGGGCGCGCTGAGCGGGTACGACGGGAAACAGGGACGGCGGAAGGACGCGACCGGAACTCCGGCCGGGGGAAGCGAGCACAGCGACCTGCTCTCCGCGGGGAACGTTAGGAGCTGACAGGCTGCCAGGCCGGCCGGCCGCTATGCCGCGGAGCACACCGCACAGGGCCGATCGGCGCACCCCACCGCGGCCGACCCGCCCAACCGACCGGCCGGGTCCCGCCGCCCGAGGCGCTCGGCGGCCGCGGGAGCACCGGCGGCGTTGCGGTTCAGCGGCCGCGGGAGCACCGGCGGCCGCGCGGTTCAGCGGCCGATCGCGTCCAGCTCGGCGAGCGCGTCGGCCGGCAGGTCCAGGGCCGCGCCGGCCACGTTCGCCCGCAGGTGCGCCACCGATGACGTGCCCGGGATCAGCAGGATGTTCGGTGCCCGGTGCAGCAGCCACGCGAGGGCGACGGCCAGCGGGGTGGCGCCGAGCCGGTCCGCCACCTTGTGCAGCTCGTCCGCCTGCAGCGGCGAGAAGCCGCCGAGCGGGAAGTACGGCACGAAGGCGATGCCCTGCGCGGCGGTGAGGTCGACCAGGGCGTCGTCCTCGCGGTGGGCAATGTTGTAGAGGTTCTGCACGCAGACGACCGGCGCGATCGACTGTGCCTCGGCGAGCTGCTCGGCGGTGACGGTGCTGACCCCGAGGTGCCGGATCAGGCCCTGCTCGCGCAGCTCGGCGAGCGCCTCGAACTCCGGCGCGAGCGACCCGGGCTCCGGCCCCTCGGGTCTACCGACGCGCAGGTTCACCACGTCCAGCACGTCGAGCCCGAGGCGCCCCAGGTTGTCGTGCACCTGCTGGCGCAGCTCGGCCGGCGTGCGGGCGGTCGGCCAGCCGCCCTGTGCGTCGCGGCGGGCGCCGACCTTGGTGACGATGTGCAGATCCGCCGGGTAGGGCGCCAGCGCCGCCCGGAGGATCTCGTTGGTCACGTATGGCCCGTAGAAGTCGGCCGTATCGAGGTGCGTGATGCCCACGTCGACAACCTCGCGCAGCACAGCGACCGCGGCGTCGCGGTCTTTCGGCGGCCCGAAGACGCCAGGGCCGGCAAGCTGCATCGCGCCGTAACCGACACGCGTGAGCTCGAGGTCACCGACGCGGTAGCTGCCGCCGGGGAGGTCGTGGGATGTCACGGGTATTCCTTCCTGCCGGCGGTCAGTCGCCGCGGCTCAGGGTCAAGGTTGCTATGCCCGCCACTCACCAGTCAGTACCCCCGTGATCCTGGGGGCAGGAGGGCCATGGTGCGAACGGGTACCGCACCTACAGTGGAGAGGTGACCCGATCAAACGCGTTGGGCGAGTACTTGCGGGCGCGGCGCGAACTCATGG
>DATAZG010000026.1:0-6527 GCA_036272155.1 Pseudonocardia sp. | reverse complement strand
GCCGAGGCCGACGTTCGAGGTGCCGTCGCCCATGCCGAAGATCCAGCCGTAGCCGGGCAGCAGCTTCGGGCTCTTCGGGTCGGACCGGTCCCACAGCTCCAGGTGCGACTCGAGGTAGTCGTCGTGGGTGCGCGGGCTGGTGTAGTAGCGGCGGACCGCCACACCCATCGGCCGCTTGTCGTTCTTGACCATGCCCAGCGACAGCGCGACCCGGGCGGAGACCCCATCGCAGGCCAGCGTCAGCGGCGCCCGGAAGGTGACCTCCCGCTTGTCCTTGCCCCGCCCGACGTGCCCCTTGACCCCGACCACGCGGCCGGTGCGCTCGTCGGTCATCGCCTCGGTGACCGAGGTCTCCTCGTGCAGCCGGGCGCCCGCCTTCTCCGCGTGCCTGGCCAGCAGCTCGTCGAAGTCCTGCCGGGGGCGCACCGCGCCGAAGTCGGGGAAGCTCGCCAGGTCCGGCCAGTCCAGCTCCAGGCTGACCCCGCCGCCCAGCACCCGCAGGCCCCGGTTGTGCAGCCAGCCGTTGCGCTCCGAGCAGTCGATACCCACGTCGATCAGCTGCTTCATGCCGCGCGGCGTGAACCCGTCACCGCAGACCTTCGGCCGGGGGAACGTCGACTTCTCCAGCAGCAGCACGTCGAGCCCGGCCCGTGCCAGGTAGGTGGCGGCCGTCGACCCAGCGGGCCCTGCCCCGACCACGATCACGTCCGCGTCGTTGCCGGACACCGTCGGCGCGGCAGACGGAACGGAGGTCTGGGCGGGCGGCTGGGCCATACGGCTCTCCCGGTGCATCGGTGCGCTTGTGGTGGTGGTCGTGCTGCCCCGTGGCACCCGCCCGGCCGGCCCGCCACCTGGTCTCGCGCGGCACGCCTGGCGCTTGTGAACGGATTCACGAAGTCCGGTGCCGAGTGTAAGACCACGCTGGACGAGTCGCGCGCCCAGTGCATCCGACCAGCGCAACAAGTCTCGACTGGCGAGACTCTCTCAGGCTCGGGCGGCGTTGTGGGTCAGGCGCGCTCGGGTTGTTGAGGACGCTGTCAGGGGCGCTCGGCTGTCAGGCGCGCTCGGCTGTCAGGCGCGCTCGGCGCGGTGCAGCGCGACGATGCCGCCGGTGAGGTTGCGCCACTCGACGCCGGTCCAGCCGGCGTCGGCGATCTGGGCGGCCAGCCCGGCCTGGTCCGGCCAGGCACGGATCGACTCGGCCAGGTACACGTAGGCCTCCGGGTTGCTGCTCACCCGGGTGGCGATCGCCGGCAGCGCGCGCATCAGATAGTTCGTGTAGACGGCGGCGAAGGGCGCCCAGGTCGGCGTGGAGAACTCGCACACCACGAGCCGGCCGCCGGGGCGGGTCACCCGCGCCATCTCGGCCAGCCCGGCCACCGGGTCGACGAGGTTGCGCAGCCCGAACGAGATGGTCACCGCGTCGAAGCTGGCGTCGGCGAAGGGCAGGTGCAGCGCGTCGGCGGCGACCATCGGCACCGGGCGGTGCCGGCCGCTGCGCAGCATGCCCAGCGAGAAGTCGGCGGCCAGGCACCAGGCGCCGTCGCGGGCCAGCTCGACCGTGGACACGCCCGTACCGGCCGCGAGATCGAGCACCCGCTGGCCCACGGTGGCCGACACCGCGTGCCGGGTGGCGATCCGCCAGAGCTTGTCCTGCCCGCCGGAGAGCAGCGTGTTGGTCAGGTCGTAGCGCTTCGCCACCGCATCGAACATCCGGGCGACATCGCGTGGATCCTTGTCCAGGCCGGCTCGGGACCCTGTTCTCGACACGGTCGCCAAGGCTACGGGTGGCGCCCTGGCGCCCACCCCGTGGGCCGGCCGGCGTGCGGGCGGCCGGCGCGCCGCCGCTCGCGGCGCTCGCACACAGTTCCTGGCGTTGACACATCGCGTTCGGAGGCCACACCCGAGTTAGAACACGTGTGTGACCTCCGAAGTCGGTGTGTCAGGGCCGGAGCGCGTGTGCCGGCCGGGCGCGGCGGAGCGTTCGTGCTCGGGAGAGCGTGGTTAGGGTTCGGGCTGTGCGCGGCGGGCCGAGCTCTCAGGGGGATCCGCGCGAGCTGGGCAGCCGGGAGCGGGCTCAGCCGGCGCCCGCGCACGTGGTGTTCGACTCGCTGTGCGATCCGTACCGGGCGGGTGCCCGGCCGTGGTTGCGGCTGCTGCCGGACGAGGTCGAGCCCGCGGTCCTCGAACACGACCGGCCGCGCCTGCTCGTCTGGTCCTCGCTGTGGCCGAGGCACCCCCGGTTCCTGATCCGGTTCGACCTCGGCCTGGAGGCGTCCGGCGGCTGCCGGCTGCGCTGGACGCTGCTCACCCCGGACCCGTACGAGCCGGACCCCAGTCATCTCGGGCATCTGCGCAAGCGACTGAACGTGCTGGTCAACGAAGGTCTGCGGCTGTCGTACGGCCAGTGACCGCGCTACTCGTGGCTGACCTGCAGGTTGTAGATCATGGTCTCGCCGTAGTTGCCGCTGTCGCACGGTGACGCCTTCTCGCAGTTCGCCTGGGTGTAGGCGCCGGCCTTGAAGTAGGCGCCGGAGAAACTCTTGGCCAGCGTGGCCTGCAGCTGGCCGTTGTAGTACGCCTTGACCGTGCCGCCACTCACCTCGTACCGGGCCTGGAACCTGGTACCCAGGGCATAGTCACTGGTCACGAGCTTGAAGTGCGGGTTGTTGCCGTCGGTCACGTAGAGGCTGGTGCCCTCGAGGCGGAACACCGAGATGTCGTCGGACGCGTCGTGGATCTGCGCCCCGACCAGCTGGGGCTTGCCCTCGGGCAGCTTGGTGAACGCCTCCGTGACGGTCATCGTGTGGGTGCCGGAGGACGACGACCAGCCGGCCGCGGAGTCCCCGTCGCCCATCTCCCGCAGCTCCGAGCGCGGGTAGCTGGAGCCCTTGGTGGTCACGCCGTCGACCGCCGAGCGGAAGGCCACGGCCGCGCAGTCCGAGGTCGGTTGGAACCACGGTGAGCTGGTGAACGTCGCCAGCGCCGGCTGCGTGATCTCCTTCGGGCTGCCCGCCGAGCCGGTCGGCAGCGTGAGCTTCCAGCCCTTGAGGTCGAGGATCTGCGCCGGGTACCGGCAGCTCCGCCCGCCGGACTCGGAGTCGTCCCCGTTCCCGCCATCGTCACCGGAGCCGCCGCCGGATCCACCGCCCGCGCCACCGCCCCACCAGCCGCCGCCCGAGCCGCCGTCCCCGCCGTTCCCGCCGGTTGAGCCGCCGTCCCCGCCGGAGCCACCGCCGAACCACACACCGCCCCAGTCGCCGTTCCAGGCATCGCCCCAGCCCCCGCCCGCACCGCCGGAGCCGGAGCCGGAACCGCTCGAGTCGGAACCGCCGGAGCCGGAGCCGCCCGGGTCGGAGCCCGGGCCGCCGTCGTCGGAACCGCCGTACTCCGAGCCGCCCGGTGCGCGGAACGCGAGCGCCACCGGACCGGCGTAGGCGTGCCCGTGCAGCCAGGCGCCGGGCACCACGAGAAATCCGGCGCTGCCGACGGCGACGGCCAGCACGGCCGCGGCCAGCCGCAACACCGTCCGCCGTGACGACGCGCCGCCGGGCTGCATGTCTGTCCTGACCTCGGGGGAGTGAATCGGGTGCCTCGGCACGCTAAGAGGTACCCACCAACGGCGAGGGTGCTTCGGTCCCATTCGTGTGCAATCGCGATCGCTCCGGCTCACCCGGCTGAGTCGGCCGGTTCGGCTAGCGTCGTGGGCATGACCGACGCCTCGGCCGAGCTCACGCCCTTCCGCCTGGACATCCCGCAGTCGGCGCTGGACGACCTGCACCGGCGGCTGGCCGACACCCGCTGGCCGGACCAGCCGGCCCCGGCCACACCGGCCGACGGCGGCTGGGCCCTCGGGCCGCCGGCCGACTACCTGCGCGAGCTGGCCGGGTACTGGCGCGACAAGTACGACTGGCGGGCGGCGGAGGCGCGGATCAACGCGTTCCCGCAGGTCACCACCGAGATCGACGGGGCGCGGGTGCACTTCCTGCACGTCCGCTCCGCCGAGCCGACCGCGGTGCCGCTGATCCTGACCCACGGTTGGCCGGGCTCGATCGTCGAGTACCTGGACCTGATCGGCCCGCTGACCGACCCGGCCGCGCAC
Source organism: Pseudonocardia sp. (assembly GCA_036272155.1). Classification (GTDB taxonomy): domain Bacteria; phylum Actinomycetota; class Actinomycetes; order Mycobacteriales; family Pseudonocardiaceae; genus Pseudonocardia. The sequence continues at coordinate 2,425 of DATAZG010000026.1, read as the reverse complement.
GGCGGTGACCCGGCGGACGCGTTCCACGTCGTGCTGCCGTCCATCCCCGGTTACGGCCTGTCCGGGGTGACCGGCGAGACCGGGTGGGAGGCCGCCCGGGTCGCCAGGGCCTGGGCCGAGCTGATGCGCCGGCTGGGGTACGACCGTTACCTCGCGCACGGCGGCGACTGGGGGTCCGCGATCACCCGGGAGCTCGGCCTCGCCGACGCCGAGCACGTCGCCGCGCTGCACGTGCTGCAGATCTTCTCGGCCGCGGTGACCCCCGACACGGCCGACCTGGACGACCCCGAGGAGCGGCGCAGCGTCGAGGCCGGCCGGCGCTACCGGGGCGAGCTGAGCGGCTACTCGACCCTGCAGATGACCCGGCCCCAGCTGATCTCCTACGCGCTCACCGACTCCCCCGTCGGCCAGCTGGCCTGGATCGTCGACGCGTTCCAGCACTGGACGGACTCGACCGACACCCCGGAGAGCGCGGTCGACCGGGACGCGATGCTGACCAACGTGATGCTGTACTGGCTGACGGGGACGGCGGGCTCCTCGGCGCGGTACTACTACGACGGTTTCCGCAACTTCCGGCAGGCCGAGCGGGTGGGCACGGTGCCGACGGCGGTGGCGGTGTTCCCCCGGGACATCTCGGTGCCCATCCGCCGGGTCGCCGAGCGGAGCGACAACATCGTGCGCTGGACGACGTTCGACCGGGGCGGCCACTTCGCCTCGCTGGAGGAGCCTGACCTGGTGCTCGCCGACCTGCGGGAGACGTTCCGCCCCTACCGCTGAGGCCCTGCCCGCGGAGAGCCCGCCGCCGGGGTCAACCTTCGCCGAAGGCGTCGAGCATGCCGCTCACCGCGGTCGGCCAGGTGAACTGCTCGGCGCGCGCCCTGGCCAGCGCCCGCCGCTCGTACTCCTCGAACGCCAGCACCTGCCCCACCCCGCCGGCGAACGCGGCCGGGTCGTCGGCCACCGCCGCGCCGCAGCCCGGCCGCACGATCTCCACCAGCGCCGACGACCGGGACACCACCACGGGGGTGCCGCTGGCCAGCGACTCCAGCGCGGCCAACCCGAACGTCTCGTGCGGACCGGGCGCGAGCGCGACATCGGCCGAGGCGAGCAGCCGGGCCACCGCGGTGCGCTCGGCGACGAAGCCGAGAAAGGTCACCGGCAGGCCGCGCGCCCGCCGCTGCAACGCCGCCCGGCGCGGGCCGTCGCCGGCCACCACCAGCCGTACCCGGTGTCCCGACTCGTGCAGCTGGGCCACCGTGTCCACGCTGCGCTCCACGTGTTTCTCCGCCGAGAGCCGGCCGCAGTGCACGAGCAGCGTGTCCGCCCGCCCGGCCAGCTCGCCGCGCAGCGTCACGTCGCGGCGCGTCGGGGAGAACGCCGCCAGGTCCACCCCGAGCGGCACCTGCAGCACGTTGCGGCAGCCGATCCGGTCGAACTCCGCGCGGGCGAACCCCGTCGTGCAGACCACGGTGTCGTAGCTGGCGGCCATCCGGCGGTTCGCCCAGTCCGCCCAGCGCCGGGCCGTCGGGCCGGGCAGCAGGAACTGCTCGAGCAGCCGGTCCAGCCGCTCGTGCGAGATCACCACGCTGGGCACCCGGTGCCGCGCCGCCCAGCTGCCGAGGCCGCGCAGGGTGAGCCGGTCGGACACCTCGATGGCGTCCGGGCGCAGCCGGTCCAGCAGCCGGCTCACCCGCCACGGGTCGACCATCCGGTAGCCGCCGGTGGCGGGCAGCCGCGGCGCCGGCAGGGTGACCCGCCGCACCCCGGTGGCCAGCCGCTCGTCGGCACCCCGGCCACCGGGCACGATCAGCGTGACCTCGTGCCCGCGCGCCACGTAGCCGGCGCCGAGGTGGTGCAACGCGGTGCGCAGGCCACCGGAGCGCGGGCCGTAGAAGTTGGCCAGCTGCACGATCCGCATCAGCGGGGCGTCCCCCGCGCTCAGGCCGCGTGCCGGTCGCCGCGGCCGCCGACCGTGCCGGCCCCCTGCACCTGCGCGTAGTGCACGAGCAGCTCGTCGCACACGGTCGCCCAATCCCGCCGCAGCACCGAGCGCCGGGCGGCCAGGCCGAACCGGGCCCGCACCTCGTCGTCCCACAGCCGCAGCACCGCCGCGCGCAGCGCCGCCGCCGACTCGGGGTCGGACGGGTCGTGCCCCGGCGGCACCAGGAACCCCGTCCGACCCGGGGCGACCAGGTCCCGGGGCCCACCGGCGTCGGGCGCGACCACCGGCACCCCGGAGGCCAGCGCCTCCTGCACCGCCTGGCAGAACGTCTCGGACGGCCCGGTGTGCACAAAAACGTCCAGCGAGGCGTAGATCTCGGCCAGCTCGTCGCCGCCCCGGAAACCGAGGAACGCGGCGCCGGGCAGCAGCTCACGCAGCCTCGGCTCGCTCGGCCCGTCGCCGACCACGACCAGCCGGATACCG
>DATAZG010000025.1:0-14741 GCA_036272155.1 Pseudonocardia sp. | reverse complement strand
CTTGCCGCCCTCGCCCTCGGCGCACAGGCCGAGCGCCTCGTAGGTCAGCAGCTCGTTGGCGGAGAAGCAGTCGTGCAGCTCGATCACCTGGAAGTGCTCGGGGCCGAGCCCGGACTGGTCGTACACCTGGCGCGCGGCCTGCCGGCTCATGTCGAAGCCGACCAGGTTCTTCGCGGTGCCGTCGAAGGTCGAGGCGAAGTCGGTGGTCATCGCCTGCCCGACGATCTCCACCGCCCGCGCGGCGAGCCCGTGCCGCTCCACGAAGGCCTCGCTGGCCAGGATCGCCGCGCCGGAGCCGTCCGAGGTGGGTGAGCACTGCAGCTTGGTCAGCGGGTCGTAGACCATCCGCGACTGCTGGATCTGCTCCAGCGTGTACTCGTCCTGGAACTGCGCGTACGGGTTGTTCACCGAGTGCTTGTGGTTCTTGTAACCGATCTTGGCGAACTGCTCGGCAGTGGAGCCGTAGAGCTTCATGTGCTCACGGCCGGCCGCGCCGAACATCCACGGCGCCGGTGGGAAGAGCACCTCGGAGATCTCCGCGAGCGCCGCGATGTGCTTCATCATCGGCTGCTCGCGGTCCTCGTACATCATGCCCAGCGAGCCGGGCTTCATCTTCTCGAAGCCCAGCGCGAGCGCGCAATCGGTGCGGCCGCCCCGGATCGACTCCGCGGCCAGGTAGAGCGCGGTGGACCCGGTGGAGCAGTTGTTGTTGACGTTGACCACCGGGATACCGGTCATGCCCAGCTCGTAGACCGCGCGCTGCCCGGAGGTGGACTCGCCGTAGACGTAGCCGACGTACGCCGCCTGGACCTGGTCGAAGGCGATCCCGGCGTCTTCCAGCGCCTTGGTGCCCGACTCCTTGGCCATCTGCGGGTAGTCCCAACCTTCGCGGCGACCCGGCTTCTCGAACTTGGTCATCCCCACGCCGACCACGTACACGCGTCCCGCCATGCTCACTCTCCTCAGTTACATGCAGCGCTGCCTGTATGTAACCATGGTGCTCATCGAGTAGCAACTGTGGTGCCCCCCACTGGGCGCGCCCGTGCTTGACGAAATACCGGCAGCTGTGCCCGAATATGCAGACTCAACGACGAGGGCGGGAGTGAGGCAGGACATGGGACCGCTCAACGGTGTAAAGGTGGTCGAGCTCGCCTCGCTCGCACCGGCCCCGTTCGGCTGCATGGTGCTGGCCGATCTCGGCGCGGACGTACTGCAGATCCGGCGCGGCTCGCCGGGCGAGGGACTGAGCGCGCCGGCCGGACCGTTGGACCGGGGCAAACGCACCCTCGCGCTGGATCTCAAGAGCGAGCGTGACCTCGAGGTGGCGCACGAGATCATCGCGGCCGCCGACGTGTTCGTCGAGGGATTCCGACCCGGGGTCACCGAACGGCTCGGCCTCGGACCGGACGTCCTGCTGGCGCGCAACCCCCGCCTGGTCTACGCCCGGATGACCGGCTGGGGCCAGCACGGGGAGCTCGCGGCGCGTGCCGGCCACGACATCAACTACATCGCACTGGCCGGAGCGCTCGAACCGATCGGCAGAGCGGGGGAGCGCCCGGTACCGCCGCTCAACCTGATCGGTGACTTCGCCGGCGGCGGCATGCTGCTCGCGCTCGGCGTCATCGCGGCGCTCTACGAGCGGGAACGCTCCGGTGCCGGGCAGGTCGTGGACGCGGCGATGGTGGACGGCGCCGCGCTGTTGACCGCCTTCCTGCACGGCATGCACGCGAGCGGCCTGTGGAACGAGGAACGCGGCACGAATGCCCTGGACGGCGGTGCGCCGTTCTACGACACCTACGAGTGCGCCGACGGCCGCTACGTGGCGGTGGGCTGCGTGGAGCCCCAGTTCTTCGCGCAGCTCGTCGCCGGCCTCGGAATCGACGCGGAGCTCCCGTTCCACCTGGACCCCCGGGGCTGGCCGGAGATCCGCGAGCGGCTGCGCGCGGCGTTCGAGCAACGCCCACGGGACGAGTGGGCAAAGCTGTTCGCCGACACCGACGCATGCGTGACGCCGGTGCTCTCCCCCTGGGAGGCCGCCGAGCACCCGCACAACCAGGAGCGGGAGCTGTTCGTGGAGGTCGACGGCGTGCGCCAGCCGGCGCCGGCACCCCGGTTCAGCCGCACTCCGGCCGAGTTGCCCCGCCCATCGGAGCCGGCGCCCGGTGGCGCCGCCGACGTACTCACGCGCTGGGGCAACGGCCATGCCTCCTGACCGCCGGTCCCGGAACCGTGGTGCGAACCCGCGCGGTGCGGGGTGCGTCCGATGAGCCGGGACCGAGGGCTTCGGGAGCACCTGATCGAGGAGCGCTACGAGCGGTTCGCCGGTTACGGCACGCGGGTGCTGCGCGTGGCCGGGGCCGGCCCGCCCCTGCTGTTTCTGCACGGGTTCAGCGACTCGGCCGATACCTGGCGCCCCGTCCTGCGCCTGCTCGCCGGTCGCGGTCGCGCGGGGGTAGCCGTCGACCTGCCCAGCCACGGCCGGGCCGATGCGCTGGACGGCACCCGGCCGATGGTGCCCCAGCTGGAGGAGTTCGCCCACGCCGCGTCGGTGTGGTGCGGCTCCAGCGGGACGGTCGTGGTGGGCAACTCCCTCGGCGGGCTCGTCGGCCTGCTGCTGGCCGAGCGCCCGGGCACCCTCGGCGGTGTGGTGGGGGTCTGCCCGGCCGGCCTCGGCTACTCATCCTGGATGCTGGCCAGTGCCGCCCGGCTGAGCAGCCCGGCCCGCCGGCGCGCGCTGGCGGCGGCACTCACCGCGGCGCCGGTGTGGCTGACCGGACGGGCGGCGAGGGTGTCGATCGGGCGGGCCTTCGGCGACCGGGCCGAGGTCGATCCCCGGTTCGCGCTGGACTACGCCGGGCATGTCGCGCCCCGGGCCGCCCGGCGCCGGCTGCTCGCCCTGCTCTACGGCCTGCAGGCGGAGGCACTCACCTCCCCGCTGCGGCCCGAGCGCATCGGCTGCCCGGTGATGTTGATCTGGGGCGAGAAGGATCCGCTGACGCCGCCGGCGGCCGCCCAGCCCCTGCTCGACGCCCTCCCCGGCCTGCGCTGCGAGGTGCTGCGGGACATCGGGCACATGCCCCAGCTGGAGACGCCCGCGCGAGTGGTCGAGCTGCTCAGCGCCTTCCCACCGGACACCGAATGAAGGGAGCGCCCACCATGCCCCGACACCCGCACGGCGTGCGAGGCAAGGTCGTTGCGGTCACCGGCGGGGCGCGCGGGATCGGTGCCGCCACCGCTCGCGCGCTCGCCTCGGCGGGAGCTCGGGTCGCGATCGGCGACCTCGACGGGGAGCTCGCCGCCCGGGTGGCCACGGAGATCGGCGGGGACACCCTCGGCCTCGACCTGGACGTCACCGACCCGGCCGGCTTCACCGCGTTCCTGGACCGGGTCGAGGACGTGCTCGGCCCGCTCGACGTGCTGGTCAACAACGCCGGCCTCATGACGGTTGTCGAGTTCGACCGGGAGTCGCCGGCGTCCATCCGACGCCAGCTCGAGGTGAACCTGCACGCGGTGCTGCACGGCACCCAGCAGGCCGTGCGCCGGATGAAACCGCGCGGCCAGGGGCACGTCGTCAACGTGGCCTCGGCGGCGGGCAAGATGGGGTTCGCCGGCGTGGCCACCTACTCCGCGACCAAACACGCCGTGGTCGGGCTGTCCGAGGCCCTGCACTACGAGCTCGCCGACTCGGGCATCGACATCTCCTGCGTCCTGCCGGCCATCGTGCGGACCGAGCTCGCCGCCGGGCTCGACGACCACTGGCTGATCGGGTCGTCCTCGCCGGAGGAGGTCGCCGCCGCGATCGTGGCCGCCGTCCGCAAGCCCCGGTTCGAGGTCATGGTGCCGCGCCGGATGGGCGCGCTGAACCGCGTGACGCGGCTGCTGCCCCGGGCCGTCACCGACCGCGCGATGAGGGCGCTGCACGCGGACACGATCATGCTCGCCGCCGCCCACTCGCCGGATCGCGCCGGCTACATCGCGCGGACCACCGGCCCGTGACCGCCGTCGCCGCCCCGCTGCCCAGCTCGTTGACCAGCGGGCTGACCAGCCGACTCGCCGAGCGGGTCACCGCCTCCGGGGAAGCCACCACCCGGACCGTGGAGGTCTTCACCGGCGCCCCGCTCGCCGAGCTGCCCACGTCGAGCCCCGAGGACGTCGCCACCGCCGTCGCCACCGCCCGGCGCGCGCAGCCGGCCTGGGCCGCGACCGACGTCGCCGAGCGCCTCCGCATCGTCCGCGCCTTCGCCGCACTGGTACTCGCCGAGCGCGCCACCCTGCTCGACGTCGTCCAGGCGGAGACCGGCAAGGCGCGGTGGGACGCCTTCAACGAGGTGCTCGAACCGGTGCTCACCGCGAACTACTACCTGCGCAAGGCACCCGGGCTGCTGCGCTCGCACCGCCGCGAGGGCATGCTGCCGCTGCTGGTGCGCACCGGGGAACACCGGCGGCCGAAGGGGGTCGTCGGGATCATCTCGCCGTGGAACTACCCGTTCGCGCTGAGCCTCTCCGACGCGATACCGGCCCTGCTCGCGGGCAACGCCGTGGTCATCAAGCCGGACCGCCAGACCTCGCTGAGCCCGCTGCTGGGCGCGGAGCTGCTGGACCGGGCCGGGCTGCCCGACGGCGTCTGCCAGGTGGTCGTCGGTGACGGGCCGGGCACCGGGGGCGCCCTGGTGGAGCACGCCGACTACCTCGGGTTCACCGGGTCGAGCGCGACCGGGCGGGTGGTGGCGCAGCGGGCCGCCGCGCGCCTGGTCGGCTGCTCGCTCGAGCTCGGCGGCAAGAACGCGATGGTCGTGCTGGACGACGCCGATGTGGCCAAGGCCGTCGCGGCGGCCGTACCCGCGTGCTTCACCAACGCCGGCCAGGTGTGCATGGCGATCGAGCGGCTGTACGTGCACCGCGACCTGCACGACGAGTTCACCGCGCGGTTCGTGGCGGCCACCCGGGCGCTCCGCCTGGGGGCCGGCTACGACTTCGGCCACGACGTCGGCGCGCTGGCCTCACCCCGCCAGCTCGACGCGGTGCGGGCCTATGTGGACGACGCCGTCTCCCTCGGTGCCCGGGTGCGGACCGGTGGCCGGGCGCGCCCGGATCTCGGGCCCACCTTCTTCGAGCCGACCATCCTCACCGGGGTGACCAGCTCGATGGCGTGCGCCGGCGAGGAGGTGTTCGGCCCGGTCGTGGCCGTGGCGCCGTTCGACGACGACGAGCACGCGGTGCGCCTGGCCAACGACACCGAGTACGGGCTCAACGCCAGCGTGTTCGGCCGGGACACCGCCCGCGCCCGCCGGCTGGCCGCCCGGCTGCGCGCGGGCACGGTCAACGTCAACGATGGTTTCGTGGCCGCCTACGGCAGCATGGACGCTCCGATGGGCGGCATGGGCAGCTCCGGGCTGGGCCGGCGGCACGGTGCCGAAGGCCTGCTCAGGTACACGGAGGCGCAGACCATCGCGGTCCAGCTGGGCGCGCTCTCCCAGCCGCCGCGCTGGCTGCCGCGCGCCCGGTACGCCGAGGTGATGGCGAGGGCGGTGTCCGTACTGGCCAAGGCCGGGATCCGGTGAGGGCCGCGCGGGCAGGTCGCCCGGTTCAGGCCCCGCACGTGCTCTGGGCCAGCTGGTCCGGATCGCAGTAGGTGATGTTGCTCAGCTCGTCCGTGAGTACACCGTCGGAGATGCTGACCGTGCCCCGTTGGCCGACACGCGGCGAGCCGGGGTCGTGGTTGCCGTGCAGGTCGAGGGTGAGCACGGTCGCGGTGGCCGTGGCGTGGGCGTGCCCGGTGCCGCGTGGCGCCGACAGCTGGAGCGTCATGTCGAGGACCGTGGTGCAGCAGCCGTCGTTGACGTGCTCCTCACCGCGGCCGGACGGGGAGACCGTCAGCGTTCGGGTGTGTCCGACCCACTCCCCGGCGAAGGCCTCGAAGCTGCCGTTGGCTCCGGCCGGCGCATTTGTCGAACGCTGGGCCGGGCCGGGGTGACCTGTCGGGGCCGCCGGGCCGGTGGTGTCCTCGGCCGACGGCGTGGCGCTGGCGGCCGTCGGCGCCGGGCTGGCGGTGGCCGATGCCGCGGTGGTGGGGGAGGAGGCCGAGCAGCCCGTGGTGAGCAGGACAACCAGCGCCACCGCGGCCGCGACGAGGTGGCCGGGTCCGGCCGGTCGGGTGGTCACATGGCCTCCTGCGTGCTCCTCGGCGACCGGATCACCGGCGTCGGTCGCGTGAGGGTAGCGCGCTGGTCAGAGGCCCGGGGCGGTGTCCCAGTCAGGACAGGGGGAGGGCGGAGAGAACCTCCGGGACCGGGCGCAGGTGCTGGTGCAGGATGCGGAGGGCGTCCGCCTCGTCGTGCCGGTGCAGGGCCGCGACCAGGGCCCGGTGCTCGGCGTTGATCACCGTGAGCCGCTCCGGCCGCGCGGTGAGGGCGCGGACCGCGACCCGCTGCTGCCGGGAGCGCAGGCTGTCGTAGAGCTCGGCGAGTACCGAGTTGCCGGCGGCGCTGACCATGGTGCGGTGGAAGGTCCGGTCCAGGCCGGAGACCTCGAGCCAGTCGCCGGTCTCTCCCGCCCGTTCCATCAGGTCGAGGAGCTCGGTCATCTGCTCGGGCGGGGCGGTCCGGGTCGTGCACAGGGCGGTGATCGCGTGGCCCTCGATCAGCCGCCGGGTCTGGTAGACCTCCTCGAGCTCCCGCGCGGTCACCGTCCGGACCTGCGCGCCCTTGCGCGGCAGGAGGCTGATGAACCGTTCGGCGGCGAGCCGGTGGAAGGCCTCCCGGACCGGGGTTCTGGACACCCCGACGATCCCGGAGACCCAGTGCTCGTCGAGGAAACGGCCGCCTTCGATCTCCCCGGAGATGATGGCGTCGCGCAGCCAGGCGTACACCTGGTTCCTGGCCGGGCCGGCCGACTCGGTGGACGCGGGTTGGGGAGCGGCGCTGGTCATTGCGGTCCTGTCGGCTCGGAACTGGGAGATCAGCGACCAGCCTACCGTGGACATTTCGTGTATTTGTCATGTATACACAGCGGGTCGGCGCGTGTGACGACCCCTCGGAGGTCAGATGCAGAGGCAATCAGCTGATCGGCGTTTCGCGGTCTGGCTGTCCGATCCGAGCTTCGCGGCGGTGGAGATCGCCCGGGATATCGGCTACGGCGCGGTGGTGCTCGACATCGAGCACGGCTCGTTCGACCTGGCCGACCTCGAGCGGTTCATCCCGTTCAGCAAGGCGCTCGGTCTGGAGGTGCTGGCCAAGGTGCTCGGACCGGAACGTGGCCCCATCCAACAGGCGCTGGACTTCGGCGCGGACACGGTGGTGATCCCGCACGTCGCGAGCGCGGAGCACGCCGAGCAGGTGACCGCGTTCGCGAAGTTCCCGCCGCTCGGCGATCGCAGCTTCGCCGGCGGCCGCACCACGGGGTACGGCGGGTTCACCGACGCCTGGGTGGCCGAACAGGACGCTCATACGCGGTGCCTACCGATGATCGAGGACACCGGCGCCCTCGACGACATCGCCGAGATCCTGGCGCTGGACACCGTCGACGGGGTGTTCGTCGGCCCGTCGGACCTGTCCCTGCGCCGCAAGCGTGGGGCGTACTCGCGCAAGGAGGGCGACTTCGCCGATCTCAAGACCGTGGCGGACGCGGCCGCCGCCGCCGGCAAGCCCTGGGTACTGCCCGCCTGGAGCCCGGAGGAGAAGGAGTTCGCCGTCCGCCACGGGGCCGACCAGCTCGTACTGACCATGCAGCACGGCGCGCTCGCCGCCGGTTTCGCGGCACCGTTCGAACAGATGGCCGCGCTCGCGGCGGCCCCGCCCACCGACCGGTGAGCGAGTTGGCGCGGGGCGCGGGCGCCGGGGACACGGCGCGGCGGGGCAGTGGCGCGACCGGCGAAGCGGGCACGGTTCACCGCGCGGCCGGTCGGGTGCGTTGGGGGATCGGCGGGGTCCTCGGCCTCGGCATGTTCGTCAACTACATCGACCGGGTCAGCCTGTCCATCGCCACGCCGGCGATCATGCTGGACTTCGGGATCAACGCGTCCCAGATGGGCTTGATCGCGTCGGCGTTCCTGTGGACCTACGCCATGCTGCAGATCCCGATCGGCTCGATCATCGACCGGATCGGCGTGCGCTGGGTGAACCGCGCCGGCGTGCTGCTGTGGGCGATCGCGTCCTTCGCCTCGGCGGCGGCCGGTGGCCTGGGCATGTTGCTGGTCGCCCGCCTGGTCCTCGGCATCGGAGAGGCACCGACGGTCCCGGCCGGGTGGAAGGCGATCGGGCAGTGGTTCCCCCGGCAGGAACGGGGGACCGCGACGGCCATCTTCGACGGCTGCGCCAAGGCGTCCAACGTGCTGGGCATCCCGCTGATGGCGCTGCTGGTCACGGTGTTCAGCTGGCACGCCGCCTTCGTCTTCACCGGGGCACTCAGCCTGATGTACCTCGCCGTGTGGTGGCTGCTCTACCGGACGCCCGGGCAGGCGCTCGCCCTCGGCCGGCTGAGCAGGGCCGAGCTCCACTACATCCGGGCAGGTGGCGCCGAGGACGAGGACGCCACCGCCGGCGGCTCGCTCGGCGGGGTCGGCTACCTGCTGCGGCGGCGCAAGACCTGGGGACTGGCGCTCGGCTATGCCTCCTACACCTACGCCTACTACGTGCTGCTGACCTGGCTGCCCGGGTACCTGGAGAAGCAGTTCGGGGTGAAGCTGCTCGCCGGCGGCTTCTACACCATGATCCCCTGGCTGGTGGCCGTCGTGGCCCAGTTCCTCATCGGCGGGTTGGTGATGGACACGCTCGTCGCCCGCAGCGGGGACCAGACGCGGGCGCGCCGGATCGTGCTGGTAGTGAGCATGCTGGTCTCGCTCGCCGTGGTCGGCGCCGCCTATGCCACGTCGGTGCCCGTCGCGCTGCTCTGCCTGTCCGTCGGCGCGGCCGGGCTGGCGGTGTCCGTGCCGGCCGGGGCGAGCATCGTGGCGCTGATCGCGCCGGACGGCTACACCGGCACCCTCGGCGGCCTGGTCAACTTCATCGCCAACCTGCTCGGCATCGCCGCCCCGATCGTCACCGGCGCGGTCGTCGACCTGACCGGCTCCTTCGCCGGCGCCTTCCTGGTCACCGGGGTGGTCCTGCTGGCCGGGATCGTGTGCTACACCGTGGTGCTGGGCCGGATCGACCAGCTACCGCCCCCCGAGCCGAGGCGCCCCCGGAGTCCCTAGATCGCGGGGCGGCGCGCCACCTCAGCTCCGCGCACATCCTGCGCCAGCCGTTCCCGGCGAGTTCCAACCTGCCCGGCCTGACATGAACCGGCTGGACGTGGTGCGGCCACCGGGCTCACACTGCTGATCATGCGTGCCGAGCGTGCTCCTCGCGGTGTCGGTGCCTCGGCGGGGGCGGTGACGTGAGGTACGACGTCGTGGTGCTGGGCGCCGGTCTCGCCGGGCTCGCCGCCGGCCGTGACCTGGTGCGCGGCGGTGCCGACGTCGTTGTGCTGGAGGCGCGCGGCCGGCCGGGTGGTCGGGTCGAGCAGACGGCGCTGGCGGACGGTCGGCTCGTCCAGCTCGGCGGCGAGGTCGTCGGCCGGTTCCACACCGCGTACACGGGGTTGGTGCGGGAGCTGGGGCTGACGCTCGTGCCGTCGTTCACCGACCTGCCCGGCGAGGACACCTGGGTGCTGGCCGGCGGCCGTGTCATCGGTGACGGGATGCCGTGGGGCACGGATGCCGACGTCGCCAGCTACGCGGCGGCCGACCGGGCGTTCGCCGCGCTCGCCGCGACCGTCGACCCCGACGACCCGTGGTCGCACCCCGACGCCGCGCGGCTCGACACGATCTCCGTCGGCGACTGGCTGCGCGCGGAGGGCGCCACCCCGAACGCCGTGCGCGCCCGTGACCTCGCCATGCTCGCGCTCGCGGCGGAGTCGGTCGAGCGGACCTCGCTGCTCGCGGACCTGCGCAAGGAGGCGGCGGCGGGCGCGCACGGCTTCTACGCCTATGACGTGTGGGAGTCGCTGCGGGTCGCCGAGGGATCGGCCACGGTCGCGCTGCGGATGGCGGACGAGCTGGGCGAGCGGGTCCGGTACGGCACGCGCGTGGTGCGGGTGGACGTCGGCACCGGGCGGGCGGCCGGGTGCGCGGTCGTCACGGCCAACGGGGAGCGGTTCGCCGCCGAGGCGGTCGTCTGCGCGCTGCCGGTCGGGCCGCTGCGCGACGTCGCCGTCAGCGGCGTGCCGGCGGAGCGGTTGGCCTCGCTCGACCGCCAGCGCCACGCACTCGCGGCGAAGGCCGTGTTCGCCTACCCGAGCTCGTTCTGGGAGGCACAGGGGCAGAACGGCGTCGCCTGCTTCGAGACCGCGGTGCTCGGTGGCACGTGGGTGCAACGCGAGGGGATCGTCTCGGCCCTCGTGCCGCCGGAACGGCTGGCGGCGCTGCTCACGACGTCGCCGGCGCAGGTCGAGGCCGAGCTGACCGCCGAGCTCGCGGCCGCGTTCGGCCCCCGCGCCCGCGAACCGAGTGCGGTCTGGCTGCGCCGCTGGGGCGTCGACCCATTCACCCAGGGCTACGTCACGGCGTGGCGGCCCGGCGACGTCATGGCGGTCGGGCCGCTGCACGGCACCCACGCGCCGCCGTTCTACGTCTGCGGCTCCGACCAGTGGGTGTGCGGCTACATGGAGGGCGCGGTGCGGACCGGACGCGCGGCGGCGGCCGCCGCGCTCGGCCAGCCGTCCGAGGGGCGCCGATGATCGGCGGGTCCCCCGGCCGACATGGCCGAGCGCGCCGGGTGTCGGGGCTCGGCGGTTGTCGGGCTCGGCGGTTGTCGGGCTCAGCTGCGCAGCGGCACCTGCCGGGTCTCGTCGTCCTGCTCCCGCCTGGCCTGCGACTTGCGGAAGATGATGTCGAGCTGGTCCGACCCGGTCACTCTCGCGTGCGGCGGGCCAGCGGGAGCCCCGGTCGCGGGCGTGTACGGGCCGGGTTCGCGCACCGGCTCGGCGGGGACGTCGTGGACCGGGTGAAGCTGTGCCAGCTCACGTCTGAGCTCGGGGAACACCTCCAGCGCGGTCTGTGCGACACCGAACCTCGGGTCGTGCGGGCCGAAGTCGAACTCGTGCCGGGTGACATGCACCGGAGCTGTGGTGTCCCCCGCGAGGTCGCGGATCTTTCGCCGGGCCGCCTCGAGGGACGGGATGGCGTCGCGGTGCGCCCGCTCGGCGCGGACGGCCGCCTTGAACAGGGCCGCGGCGCGGCAGCTGGCCGCGTAGAGCTCCTCGACGGCGGTGGCGGCGGTGGCGGCGAGTGCCTCCCGCGCCGCTCGGGCCGTCTCGAACTCCTGCTCGGCCATGGCGAGCTGCCGCAGCCGGGTCTCCTCCCGGACCGCCCAGAGCGCCTCCTGCCGGGCGAGCTCGGCGGCGAGGCTCTCACGGTGGCGGGCCGAGGCGGCGTCATGGCTGGCGAGGCGGACGCGCAGCTCGTCCACGAGCTCCCGGGAGCCGTCGAGCAAGCGGGCTGAGGCGGGCTGCGCCTCGGGTCGGTCGGCCGGTGCTGGCAATTCACGGTCGAGGGTGGGATCGGTTACGGGTGAAAGGATCATGAGAGTGTCCTCGGTGAGCAGTTGGAGTGGGGGGAGCCGGGATCAGCGGGGGAGCGGCCCTCGGATCCGAAGGGGCGGCCTGTTCCGTGGACGTCGACGGCCCGGAGAGGTCGCGGGCATTACCCGTGCGCGGCCCCACCGACACCCGCCTGGGGCGTCGGTGGCTGGTCGGTGCCGGTGCCGGTGGTCGGCGGCGGGAGTTGCCCCGCGCGGCGGTGTACGGGTTGCCCGGGAAGCGCTGGCTACAGGGCGAACGCCGGCGGCGGGCCGCGGCGCGACGTGGCCTGGCCCGGGCGCAGCTGTTGAGCCGCGAAGGCGGGCACCCGGTCCGGCGCGGCCACGACAGCCGTGATCCGCCCGTCGGCCCGTGGCGGTGCCAGCACGATGCGCAGGTGGGCGCACCGGCGTGCGTGTGAGAACAGCTGCAGCGCCGACTCGGCGGACCGGTGGGCGCCGAAGAGCAGCACCACCAGCACCGCGGTGGCCGCCGCGTGCGCCGTGACCAGGCCGCACCGCAGGCCGAGCACGGAGAGCAGGCCCAGCGAGGCGTGCTCCGGTACCGCCTGGAAATGGGAGCTCAGCGACGCACTGAGCGCCAGGTGGATCCCGAGCTGGCCGATGCCGAGCATCGCCACGGCGATCGGTGTGCCCCGATAGGTGAGACCCGCGACCCGCTGAGCGGCGAACGTCGTGAACACGCCGAGTGCCGCGGCCACCAGCAGCGGCACGCAGTCGATCACGGCGCCACCGCCGCCCAGCACGTGGGCCGCGACCCCGAGCACCACCGACGCGCTCGTCAGCACCAGCGGTGACCGACGCGAGAGGACCGCATCGGGAGCGGGTCGGGTGACGGCTGTCACGCCGAGCAGCTTAGTGGTCACCCTCCGCGCCCCTGAGGCAGCCCCGCCCGGTGGCGACGGAGCGCGCGGGGGGCGGTCAGTCGAGGTGCATCTTCGCCCGGTACCACGGGTAGTACCAGTCGCCGATGATCGTGGACTCCAGCGGCACCAGTACCCCGCCGTCGCGGTAGGCGCGCGACCGCATGTTCGGCTGGCACCACTCCGACGCCGCGAAGTCCTGCTCGTTGACGCGGTGGAACAGCTCGACGCTGTCGGTGGGGTCGAACCCCGGCCCGGCCACCGCGTCGGCGGCGAAGAGCCAGTCGCAGACCACCGAGGTCCGATCCGGGGCCAGCGGCGTGAACCGGTGGATGATCACGTGGTCGGGCAGCAGCGAGACGAAGCAGTTCGGCCGCAGCACCATGCCGAAGTACCGCCGCCGGTCGTCGGCCGGCACGTCACGCAGCGGCGCGTGCTCCGCGCGCCCGGACAGCGAGAACCCGTCCCGGCCCTCGGCGAAGTCGTAGCCGCCCTGGAAGTACTCGCCGACGCCGAGGGCCTCGAACGAGCTGAACGTCGGGATCTGCTTGATCAGCTCGGGGTGGATGGTGCCGCAGTGGTAGCACTCCTGGAAGTTCTCCTGGATGATCTTCCAGTTGGCCGCCACCTGATACTCGCGGCGGAAGCCGGACGCGAGCTCGCCGATGCGGTACCGGTCCAGCCGCGACGCCTCGGTGCCCAACCGGTACTCCAGCTGTGGCTCGAGGTACCCGGCGAGCGGCGCGGCGTCGTCGTCCAGGTTCACCCAGACCAGGCCCTGCCACACCTCCAGCCGTACCGGCAGCAGCCCGTAGGCCTGCTTGTCCAGGCCCTCCATCGAGCGCATGTTCGGCGCGGAGCGCAGCGGGCCGTCGAGGTGGTAGGTCCAGGAGTGGTAGGGGCAGCGGATCGCGCGGCCGACGTTGGCCTGCTCGGTCAGGCACAGCTGCGCGCCCCGGTGGCGGCACACGTTGAGGAACGCGCGCAGCTCGCCGTCGCGGCCGCGCACCACGAGCACGCCCTCCGGGCCGACCTCTCGGCGGACCACGTCACCGGGTCTGGCCAGCTCGCCGACGTGGGCCACAAAAACCCACTCAGTGCCGAAGATCCGCTGCTGCTCGGTCTCGAAGATGTCCCGATCGGTGTAGTACCGGCCGGGCAGGGTCGGCGTGAGCTGCACGGGGGTCGCGGTCATCGGGCCGGGAGTCCCTTCTCGATGGTCGGAACGGTGATCGGGCCAGCGGCACCGGTGGCCTCGGCGAAGTTGAAGTCGGCCGAGTACTCCGGGTCGGTGATCGCCGGGCGGTCGAAGCGGAACGCGCCGATGGGCCGGTCGCTGCCGCCGTCGCAGGCCAGGTCGGCGAGCAGGTCCCCGACCAGGCTGGCGAACTTGGCCGCGTGCCCCGCCCCGACGAACAGCGCGATGCGGGGGTGCCCAGGCACGGTGTCGAGCAGGAAGTTGCGGTCCGGGGTCAGGTCGTAGACGCAGGCCTTGGTCATCAGCTCCGGGCCGAGCGCGCCGGGCAGGTGCTCGGCCATGAACCGGGTGAGCCCGTCGCGGTTGGCCTCGTCGGGCTCCCAGGACCGGGTCTCCTGCGTGACGACCTTGCCGGACACGTCCCGGCCGGCCTTGGTGGCGGCCTCGCCGTAGACCGGGAAGCCGTAGTAGGTCGCGTCGGTGTCGTGGTAGATCCAGATGCCGAACCGGTCGGGGGCGAACTCCCGCAGGTTCGGGGTGGCCCAGTAGGTGACCTGCTCGTGGGTCAGCGTGATGGGCACGTGCACGTCGAGGCCGGTGAGGGCCGCCGGGGTCCACGAGCCGGCGCACACCGACAGCGTGTCGGCCGAGAAGGAGCCCGCATCGGTGACCACCAGCACCCGGTCGGGCCGCGACTCGATCCGCCGCACCGCCGTCCGGTCCAGGAAGCTCACGCCGTCCTGGCGCGCCAATGCCACGTGCGCGGCGTTGGCCTTGCGGATGTCCAGGATCCCCGAGTCGGCCTGGTGGACGGCGACGGCGTCGTCGGGGACCCGCCACTGCGGCTCGTGCCGGCGCAACCCGGCGGCGTCCAGCACGGTCGAGGGGTGACCGGCCTCGGTGAGCGCGCGCTCGTAGCTGGCCACCATCGCCTCACCCGCCGCGCCGAGCCCGATGTCGACCCCACCGGTGCGGGTGACCAGCGTGAGCCCGGTGCGCTCCTCGATCGTCGCCCAGGTGGCGTAGGAGGGCGCGGTCAGCGCGGTGTAGTCGGTGGAGTGGTAGGCGTGGCGGATGATGCGGGAGTGGTCCTCGGAGGCGCCCAAC
>DATAZG010000024.1:0-26732 GCA_036272155.1 Pseudonocardia sp. | reverse complement strand
CCGCTGCTCGTGCTGGTCGACGTGCCCGGCTACCTGCCCGGTGTCGGCCAGGAGTGGGACGGCGTGGTCCGGCGCGGCGCGAAGCTGCTGCACGCGTTCGCCGAGGCGGTGGTGCCCCGGGTCACCCTGGTCACCCGCAAGTCCTTCGGCGGCGCGTACATCGCGATGAACTCCCGCTCGCTCGGGGCCACCGCGGTGTTCGCCTGGCCGGACGCCGAGGTCGCCGTGATGGGCGCCAAGGCCGCCGTGGGCATCCTGCACCGGCGTGCCCTGGCCGCCGCGCCCGAGGACGAGCGGGAGGCCCTGCACGAGCAGCTGGCGCGGGAGCACGAGCGCCTCGCCGGCGGCGTCAACCGGGCGCTGGACCTCGGCGTGGTCGACGAGGTCATCGAGCCACGCGACACCCGCCGCCGACTGGTCGAGGCACTGGCCGAGGCCCCCGCCGGCCGCGGCTCGCACGGCAACATCCCGCTCTGAGCGCGGTGCGCCCGGCAACGTCGCCGGGTGCCATCTCTGGTCGCCAGGCAGCGAGTCCTAGCAGGTAGCGAGTCCTAGCAGGCGCCGCGCAGGATGCTGCCGTTCTTGCCGACGTCGATCCGGGGTGGCTCACCGGTCAGTGGGATGGCCTCGCGCCAGCAGATCCGGCTGGTCTTGAGCCCTTCGGGGCCGTCCTCGGGGCGCTGCACGCTGAGGTAGGACACCAGCGCGACCAGGTGCCCCGGGGACACCTCGTCGATGCGGCTGAGCCGGATGGTGCCGTCCACCGTGGTGGCGTAGCCCTGCTGCCAGGCCGACTCGGTCTGCTGGCCGGCCCGCGCCGGCGTCACGGTGGCCGACCAGGCGGCGTAGTTCTTCGTGTTGATCGCGTCGAAGTAGCGGCTCAGCAGGTCCGTCACCTCGGGACCCGAGGCGTACGCCCAGGCGTCCGTGCTGACCTCGACGTTGGTCTGCCCCGCCCCGGAGGCGGGCAACGCGCGCGGCGCGGCCAGCGGTACCGCCCGCATCTGGGCCAGCCGCAGGCCGGCCACCCCGATCAAGGCGCCCACCAGCACAAGTAGCACCACGACGAGCGTCACCGCCCACCGCCGGTCTCCACGTCTGGCCACGCCCAGAGCTTGGCATACCCCCGCTCGGGTGCCGGTGGGAGGTCGTGGATCAGCCGACCTGGTGCAGCAGCGTCACCGGGGCGCCGTCGCCAGCCAGCCGGTAGGGCTCGAGGTCCTCGTCCCAGGCCGTGCCGAGCAGCTCGTGCATCCGGCCGCGCACCTGGGCCCGCCCGGACATCACCGAGCGCAGCTGGTCTTCACCGACCACGATGTCGCCGTTGGCGCTCGTGCTGCCGCGCCACAGCCCGAGGTTCGGCACGTGGCAGAACCGCTGCCCGTCCACCCCTTCGCTGGGCTCCTCGGTGACCTCAAAACGCACCACCGGCCAGGCCCGCAGGGCACCGGCGATTGCGCCCGAACCACCGGCCGGGCCACGCCAGTTGCACTCAGCGCGCAACGTACCGGGAGCCGCTGCCTGTGGTGTCCAGCGCAGCGTGATCTGACTCCCGAGCACGCCAGAGATCGCCCACTCGACGTGCGGGCACACCGCAGTCGGCGACGAGTGGACGTAGATCACTCCACGTGTGCTCACTGCTGACCTCCGATGTCGACGAGGAACGTCTTCCCCAACGGCCTCATGACATACGGATTGATCGGCAGTCGCGGGTGCGAGTGTGCCGCGGCCGGCGCGGTCACGCCAGCCGCCACGCAGGCCGGGCGTGTCGGTTGCGTCTCAACTCCGACCCATCGCGATGGCCCGCCACCCGAACGTGAACAGAGGTTGGCCGGCTCGGGAACAACGGCCGTGGCGGCCACGTTGTAGAAAGCGGTTGGCGGGTGCGGGTCCCCCGGGCCTCACCCTATTGACGGTGCGAAATACCGCGTCATGGCTGGAGTCGCATCGATCCTTTCGCCGAGAGGCGACCGGCCCGCCAACCGTTCAACAAGCTCCAGCTCCCGTGCCCCGGTCTCTGCCCGGGGCACGGTCGCGAGCGCCGGCCGGACAAGTTACCGGTGAGTTCACAAAGTGCCGCCAGCCGTTGACCGGAGATCGCCGGCAACTCATGATGAGCCAGATCACTCGCCGAGTCTCAGCGCCGGGTCAGGCGCTCGGAGGAGCAACGATGCCGGAGACCTTTGTGCTGATCCCCGGCGCCTGGGTCGGCGGGTGGGCCTGGCGGCCGGTGGCCCAGCGGCTGCGCGCGGCCGGGCATCGCGCGATGGCGCTCACCCTGCCCGGGCTGACCGACGGGGACAACCCCCGGGAGCTGCGGCTGAGCCACGCGGTCGACTACGTGGTCGCGGAGATCCGGCGCCGCGACCTGCGCGGCATCACGCTGGTCGGGCACAGCTGGGGCGGCTACCCCGTCACCGGCGTGGCCCACCAGGTGCCCGACCGGGTGCGCCGGCTGATCTACTGCAACGCGTTCGTACCGGAGGACGGCCGGCCGCTGCTCGAGGAGATCCCGCCGTTCCACGCCGACCTGTTCGCCCAGCTCGCCGAGGCCTCCGGCAACAACAGCATCACGCTGCCGTACGAGGCCTGGCAGCAGTCGTTCATCCAGGACGCCACGGAGTCGGTGCGGCGGCTCGTGCACGCGCTGCTGGTGCCCCAGCCGTTCGGCTATTTCACCGACGGGCTGGACGTCCCGCCGGTCACCTCGTTCGGCATCCCGGCCAGTTACGTGTTCAGCACCGAGGACCTCGCGCTGCCACCCGGTGAGCGGGGGTTCAACCCACGGTTCCCGGACCGGCTGGGGGTGACCGCGATCGAGGTGCCCGGCAGCCACGCGTCGTGCCTCACCCGGCCGTACGAGCTGGCCGACGCGCTGCTGAAGGCCTGAGGGGGCGCGGTGAGCTCCGGCAGCCACGGTTCGGCACGGTCCGGTTCGGCACGGTCCGGTTCGGCACGGTCCGGACTGGCGATCGCCGACGACCACCGCGAGCTGGCCGCCGTGGCCAGCTCGTTCCTCGCCGACAGCGGTGCCACCGCCGCCGCCCGCGCGCTGCTGGACGCCGAGCAGGAGACGCTGCCGCCGTTCTGGCCGGCGCTGGGCAAGCTGGGCTGGCTCGGGCTGCACCTGCCCGAACGGTACGGCGGCGAGGGCTACGGGCTGCCGGAGCTGGCGGTGGTGCTCGCCGAGCTGGGCCGCGCGGTCGCCCCGGGCCCGTTCCTACCGACCGTGCTGGCCAGCGCGGTGCTCGCCGAGGCCGCCCCGGAGCCGCTGCGCGAAGACCTGCTGCCCGGCCTGGCCGGTGGGGCCCGCACCGGTGCCGTCGGGCTGGCTCCGGCCGACCCGGAGCACGGCTGGCTGGTGCTCGGCGGCGGGCTGGCCCAGGTGCTGCTGCTGCCTGCCGGGGACGACCTGATCGTGCTGGACCGGTCCGCCGAGGGCGTCACCGTGGCGCCGGTGGAGAGCCTGGACCCGACCCGCCGGCTCGCCTGGGTGCACACCGACGGGGCCGCCGAGCTGGGCCGGATCGCGGGTGGCCGGGCGGTGGCGCTGCGGCTGGCCCGGACGCTGGCCGCCGCCGAGGCCGCCGGGGGCGCCTCGGCCTGCCTGGACGCCGCCGTGCACTACGCCGGGCAGCGCGAGCAGTTCGGCCGCACGATCGGCACCTTCCAGGCGGTCAAGCACCACTGCGCCAACCTGCTCGTGGACACCGAGCTGGCGGCCGCGGCCGCCTGGGACGCCGCGCGCGCCGACGGCGGTGCGACCGGCGACACCGGGACGGACGACTCCTCAGGCAGCGGCGACCGGCGGGAGGCGGAGTTGGCCGCCGCGGTGGCGGCCGCGCGGGCGCTGCCCGCCTCGGTGCGCGCGGCCGAGCAGAACATCCAGCTGCACGGCGGCATCGGCTACACGTGGGAGCACGACGCGCACCTGTACCTGCGGCGCGCGCTGGTGCTGAGCACGGTGCTGGACGGCGCGGGCGCGGCGACCGACGACGTGCTGCGGCTGGTCCGTGACGGGGTGCGCCGCCGGCCCGGGCTGGACCTGCCGGCCGCCGCCGAGCAGTACCGCGAGCGGGCCAGGACGGTGGCAGGCGAGGTCAAGGCGCTGCCGAAGGAGCAGCGCCGCGACGCGCTGGTCGCCGCCGGGTATCTGGTGCCGCACTGGCCCCGGCCGTGGGGGCGCGACGCCGGCGCGGTGGAGCAGCTGGTCATCGAGCAGGAGTTCACGCACGCCCGGGTGCGCGCGCCCAACCTCGGCATCACCGGCTGGGTGGCGCTGACGATCGCCCAGCACGGCACGGCGGAACAGTCCGAGCGGTGGATCGCCGACGCGCTGGCCGGCCGGACGATCTGGTGCCAGCTGTTCAGCGAGCCGGGCGCGGGGTCGGATGCCGCCGCGATCAGCACCCGGGGCGTCCGCGACGAGGGCGGCTGGCGGGTCTCCGGCGCGAAGGTGTGGACGTCCGGCGCGCAGTGGAGCCAGTGGGGCTTCGCCACAGTGCGCACCGACTCCTCGGGGTCCAAGCACTCCGGCGTGACCATGATGGCCATCGACCTGTCCGCGCCCGGCGTCACCGTCCGCCCGCTGCGCGAGCTGACCGGGGCGTCCCTGTTCAACGAGGTGTTCTTCGACGACGTGTTCGTGCCGGACACCGACGTGGTCGGCGAGGTCGGGCAGGGCTGGAGCGTCGCCAGGGCCACCCTGGGCAACGAGCGGGTGTCCCTCGGCGGCGGCGCGGGGCTGATCGGGATGTCCGCCGTCGACCTCGTGGACCGGGTCGGCGAGCACCCCGACGGCGCCCGCTACGAGCGCGAGCTGGCCGAGCTGCTGGCCGAGGACCAGGCCAAACGGCTGCTCGGCGTGCGCCAGGCCGCTCGCGCGGTCACCGGCGCCGGCCCGGGCCCTGAGGGCAACCTCGCCAAGCTGCTCTCCGCCGAGCACGACCAGCGGGTGGCCGACCTGGCCCGGCGGCTGGCCGGCCCGGCGGCGCTCACCGGCGACGCCAAGCACGCCACCTGGGCATACCTGATGTCGCGCTGCCTGACCATCGCCGGCGGCACCTCGGAGATCGTCCGCAACCAGATCGCCGAGCGCCTGCTGGGCCTCCCCCGCGACCCCCTCCAGAAATGAGCCTCACAGGGACTCACTCACCGGGGAAGTCCGCCGACCGGCTCAGCTCGGCCCACGTGGCGGCCTCCTCGGCGCGCTCCCGGGAGGACCGCTCTGCCGCCTCGACCGCCCTGGCGCCCAGCAGCAGCCGCAGCGGGGGTTCGGCCATCCCGACCACGTCCACGATGATCTTCGCGGCCCGCACGGGGTCGCCGGGCCAGGTCGCGGCGGTGGCCTCGCGCATCCGGTTCATCTCGCCGACGGTCTGGTCGTAGTCGGGGCCCACCTCGTGGCGGACCATGGACGAGGTGCTCCACTCGGTCCGGAACGGGCCGGGCTCGACGATCAGCACCGTGATCCCGAGCGGCTTCACCTCGGCGTTGAGCACCTCGGAGAACCCCTCCACCGCGAACTTGGCCGTCTGGTACGCGCCCATGCCCGGGGAGCCGCCCACGCGCCCGCCGACCGAGGAGAACTGCACGATGTGCCCGGCGCGCTGGGCCCGCAGCACCGGCAGCGCCGCCCTGGTCACGTTGACCACGCCGAACAGGTTCGCCTCGACCTGCGCCCGGAAGTCGTCCTCGGCGATCTCCTCGATCGGCGCGCTGTTGGCGTAGCCGGCGTTGTTCACGACCACGTCGAGCCGGCCGAACTCGTCCACCGCGGTCTGTACCGCCGCCCGCGCGGCGGCCACATCGGTCACGTCCAGTGCCACCGCCCGCACCCGGTCGCCGTACTTGGCCACCAGCTCGTCGAGCTGCTCCGGGCGGCGTGCGGTGGCGACCAGGTTGTCCCCGGCCTCCAGCACCGCCTTGGCCAGCTCCCAGCCGAAGCCCCGAGAGCTACCGGTGATCAGCCATGTCCTGCTCATGTTCCTGCTCTCCCCTAGTTGACCGAGCGGATGGTGCCGCCGTCGACGCGCAGTACCGCGCCGCTCACGTAGTCGGCCAGCGGGCTGGCCAGGTAGACCACCGCCGCCGCGATGTCCTCGGGCCGACCGAGCCGGCCCACGTCGTTGGGTACGAGGTCGCGCACGGCGCCGCGCTCGACCTCCGGCCAGCTCTCGCCCCAGCCGTAGCTCGCCGCCGCGCCGGTGAGCAGCTCCCGCACGGCCGGCACCAGGACCGCGCCGGGGGCCACCACGTTCGACGTCACACCGGTGCCGGCGAGCTCGCGGGCCAGTGACACCGCGAGGTTGTGCCGGGCGCCGAGGGTGGCGTTGTAGTCGGGTCCGGCGGCGATCGGCTGGATGGCCAGCCCGCCGCCGACCTGGATCACCCGCCCCCAGCCGCGCCCGCGCATGGCCGGTACCAGCCGCTCGATCATCCGCACACCGGACACCACGTTGTGCTCGTAGGTGTCGAGCCAGTCCGCCGCGGTCAGCTCCGTCCAGGACCGGTGCGCGTAGCTGCCGGCGTTGTTGACCAAGATGTCGACTGCGCCGCCGGCCAGCGCGGCGGCGGCCACCGCGTCGGCCCCGGCGTCGGTGGCCAGGTCGCCGATCGCCACCACCGCCCGGCCGCCCTTCGCCCGGATCGCCTCGGCCACCGCGCTCGCCCGCTCCTCGTGCCGGCCGTGCACCACGACCTCGGCGCCCTCCTCGGCCAGCAGCACGGCGGTGGCCTCGCCGAGCCCCGCGCTGGAACCGGTGACCAGGGCCCGCCGGCCCCGCAACCGCATGTCCATCTCCACCTCTTCCGACCGTTCCCGAGGCGTGCCCGCCCCGTATCTACAACTGTAGACTTGCTTCCGGAACCCGGCAATCTACAGTGGTAGACATGACTCGGAGCGAGCCGATGGAGATCACGCACCCGCCGTCGAAGCACCGGCGCAACGCGGCCGCCACGAAGGAGGCGATCCTGCGCTCCGGGCTCGTGGCGTTCACCAGGGCCGGCTACGACGGCGTCGGGGTGCGGGAGATCGCGCAGGGGGCGGGGGTGACGGCGATGCTGGTCAACCGCTACTTCGGGTCGAAGGAGAAGCTCTTCGCCGAGGTCGTCGAGGTCACCTTCAGCCAGCGCACCCTGATCGCCGACGACCTGGCCGGCCTGAGCCGCTTCGCCGCGACCGCGCTGGTCGCGGCCGAACCGAGGTCCGTGGACGGCTTCCTGCTGATGGTCCGCTCGGTGGCCAACCCGAGGGCGGCGGAGATCCTGCGCGCCGGCATCGAGAGGCACTTCCAGCGCCACCTGGTCGCGCTGCTGCCCGGCGCGCAGGCCGGCGAACGGGCCGCCCTGTTCCTCGCCGTGCTGTCCGGCGTCCGGCTCATGCAGCAGGTGCTCAACAGCCCGGCACTGGCCACGGCCGACGAGGCCGCGCTGACCGACCGCCTCGAGGCGATGTTCCGGCTCCTGATCGAGCCCCCGGGCGAAGGACACCCACCCCGGTGAACGACACCGCACCACGCACACCACCGCGCTGGTCACCGGCGCCAACAAGGGCCTCGGCAAAAAGGTGGCCCGCCAGCTCGGCCAGCTCGGCCGGTCGGTCCTCGGGCACTGTCGCCGAGTTCAACCACAGCCGGCCTCGCCCCCGGTTCGAGCCCGGTGCGGTTGAACTCGGCGATGTTGTCCCGCGCCACGTGCCAGGGCAAGTCGCTGCCGACGCCGGTCCCGGTGCCGCCTCCCCCGGCAGGCAAGGAGCGGAGTGATCAACAGGTGGAGGAAGTCCGGGCTCGGACCACTCGCCACTCACGAGGTCACCAGCCGCGCAGGTCGACCGCCCAGCGCTCCAGCACCTTCGGGCCGTCCACCAGGTACATCGCCTCGTGCAGGGCGACGGTGGGGTCGACGTGCGCCGGCAGTACCCGCACCCGGTCGCCGACGCGCACCGAGCCGGGAGCGTCCGGGGCGAACGTGATGTGCTCGTCGGAGCAG
Source organism: Pseudonocardia sp. (assembly GCA_036272155.1). GTDB lineage: Bacteria > Actinomycetota > Actinomycetes > Mycobacteriales > Pseudonocardiaceae > Pseudonocardia. The sequence continues at coordinate 18,743 of DATAZG010000024.1, read as the reverse complement.
AACCAGACGATGGCGTCCGGCACCGTGGGGTTGCCGTGGTCCATGCCGAGCGACTTCAGCCCGACGTCGGCCACCGCCCACCCGTCGGACACCGAGATCACCGTGCCGAGCACCGAGAGCGCCTGCTGGAAGGGCAGCCCGAGCGAGCCGTAGGCGGTGTCCATCAGCGCGTAGGAGCCGGCCTGGATCTCGGTGGCCCAGGTGTTGCGCGCGTAGGTGCCGGTGCCGCCCGCCGAGACGAGCTCACCACCGACGTCGGCGTGCGCCGCCAGCAGCAGTTTCATCGCGTCCTCGGTGAGCCGGGTCTGCTCGTCGGCGGGGGTGACCATCATCAGGTGGCCCTCGTAGCCCATCACGCCGCGCACCGCCAGGCCCTTCGCGCGGGCCAGCCGGGCCAGCTCGCCGGCGCGGTCGGGCGCGATCCCGCAGCGGGGCAGCCCGACGTTCACGTCGATGATCACCTCGCGCAGGCCGCCGGCGACCGCCGCCTCCACGGTCTGCACCGAGTCCACCGCGAGGGTGACCCGGGCGCCGTCGGCGACCAGCGCGCCCAGCCGGCGGGCGTCCAGCACCTCGTTGGCCAGCATCAGGTCCTCGCCGAGACCGGCGGCCACCATGCCCTCGATCTCCCGCACCGTGGCGCAGGTGAACCCGGCGTGCCCCTCGGCCCGCTGCCGGGCGGCCAGCGCGGTGCACTTGTGCGCCTTGATGTGCGGACGCAGCCGGGCGCCGGGCAGCGCACTGGTCATGGTGGCCAGGTTGGCCTCCAGCGCCGCCGACTCCACCAGCAGCGTCGGTGTGGTCAGCTCGTCGATGGTCTGCATCAGTCCCCCAGTACCCGGTCGAGATAGTCGTTGCGGAACACCCCGGTCGGGTCCGCCCGCTTGCGCACCGCGAGGAACTCGTCGAACCGGGGGTACCGGGTGCGCAGGGTCGCCGCGTCGCAGCTGTGCATCTTGCCCCAGTGCGGCCGGCCGTCCAGCCCACCCATCACCGCCTCGACCTCGTCGAAGTAGCGCTGGAAGGACTGGCCCCGGAACATGTGCACCGCCAGGTACGCCGAGTCCCGGCCGCTCGCGGTGGACAGCGGGATGTCGTCCGGCGCCGCGAACCGGACCTCGATCGGGAACGACACCGTCAGGCCGGGCAGCTCGGTGGCCCGCCGCACGCCGGCGATCGCCTCGCGCACCGCCTCCCGGGGCACCGCGTACTCCATCTCCACGAACCGGACCCGGCGCGGCGAGCAGAACACCCGGTGCGAGGCGTCCGAGTACTCCCGGTCCCCCATGAACCGGGCGGCGAACTGGTTGATCCGGGGCACCACGGCCGGCACCGCCCGCCCCAGCTCGCAGGTCAGCCGGAAGGCGCCGTTGCCGATCACGTCGTCCTCGAGGAACGCCCGGCGCCGGCCCAGCGGTTGGGGTTGCACACCGGCGGGCAACCTGTTGTTGCGCTTGGTCAGCGTCTTCTCGGTGTGCGGGAACCAGTAGAACTCGAAGTGGTCGTTCTCGGCCACGAGCTCGTCCAGCTCGCCGAGCACCCGGCCCAGCGGCATCGGACGCTCCGCCGCGTGCAGCGCGAACGCCGGCTCGGTAGCCAGGGTGACGGCGCTGACCACCCCCAGCGCGCCGAGCCCCACCCTGGCGGCGCTGAACAGCTCGCCGTCCCGGTCGGCGGAGCACTGCACCACCGAGCCGTCGGCCAGCACCAGCTCGAGGGCGCGCACCTGGGTGGCCAGGCCACCGAGGTGGCGGCCGGTGCCGTGGGTGCCGGTGGCGAGTGCGCCGGCGACCGTCTGCCGGTCGATGTCACCGAGGTTGCTCATGGCCAGGCCCGCGCCGGCCAGCAGCTCGTTCAGCCGGTGCAGCGGCATGCCGCCCTGCACGGTGACCAGGCCGGTCTCACTGTCCAGCGCGCGCAGCCCGGCGAGGCGCGCCATGCTCAGCTGCACGCCGTCGGTCAGCCCGATGCCGGTGAACGAGTGCCCGGAGCCGATCGGTTTGACCCGCTCGCCGGCCCGGCCCGCCGCGCCAACGACCTCGGCCAGCTCGGCCACGCCGGCCGGCGCCACCACGCGGCTCGGCGTGGCCGTCTGGTTGCCCGCCCAGTTCCGCCACTGCCCCTTGCTGGCCCTGCTCACGCACTCTCCTCGACGACGTCGGTGGTGTTCTTCGTAGTGGTGGTGCCGATGTTGGAGTCCGGCAGCCTGGGTGGCCCGGCGGTGCCGGCGCGGAGCCGGCCGCGCAGCCCGATCACGTACCAGACGCCGGCCAGCGCGAGCCCGCCGACGGTGACCCAGACGGCGTCGCGGAACTCGCTGGGCAGGATCAGGGCGGCCAGCGCGGTGAGCAGCCAGATCACCGCGAGCACAAAGACCGGCATGGCCCACGGCCCCAGGTGGAACGCGCCGGGCAGCCGGTCGAGCCGGTGCCGGCGGGCGCCGTAGGCCAGCACGGTCAGGAAGTAGACCACGTACGGGATCAGCGCGGTGGCCCCGACGAGCGTGCCGAAGGCGTTGCCGTTGAGGTAGCCGTACGTCATCAGCGCCAGGCAGATGACCAGCGAGGTGACCAGTGCCGGCAGCGGTGTCCCTCGCCCCACGCTCACCCCGCGCAGCAGCGTCGAGCCGGGCAGCATGTTGTCCCTGGCCATGGCGTAGATCAGCCGGGCGCTCGCGGCGGCGGCGACCACGGTCAGCGCGAACATGGAGAACACCACGACCAGCAGGAACACTGACGTCAGCCCGCTACCCAGCCAGTACGTGCTGATGTCGGCGAGCGGCACCTCGGCCGAGCGGATCGTGGTGAGGTCCGGGATGGCCACGGTGAAGCCGATCAGCGTGATCATCCCGAGCACCCCGGAGACGATCACGGACAGCAGGATGGCCCTGGGGATCGTGCGGCGGGCGTCCACCGTCTCCTCCCCCATGTCGGCCGCCGCCTCGAAGCCGACCAGCGTGTACACCCCGATCAGCGAGGCCAGCACGATGCCGTAGAACAGCGACTGGCCGGGCTGGGTGGCCCACTGGCCGAGGATCTCGAACCCGTGGTTGACCGGCTTGGTGTGGCCGACGAACAGGCCGAACAGCAGCACCGCGAGCACGACCGTGCCGACGATCTCGGTGACCACCGCGACCGTGTTCACCCTGGCCGCCAGCTGCACGCTGACGATGTTGATGCCGAACGCCACGACGATCAGCGCCACGGCGACCGCGAACTGCAGCCGGGTGTCCGAGGCGTCCCCGCCGAGCGCGGTGATCAGCAGCGGCGAGGCGCCGAGTAGCAGGATGCCGGGCATGCCCACCGCGCTGTACAGGATGCCCAGCGCCCCGACCAGGTAGCCGTAGCGCGGACCGACCAGCCGTGCGGCCCACTGGTAGTTGGCGCCGGCCAGTGGGATCCGGGTGGCCAGCTCGGCCAGGATCAGCGCGACCAGGGTCTGCCCCACCGCGGCGACCGGCCACAGCCAGATGCTCAGCGGGCCGAGGTGGGTGATGCCGAACGCGTAGTTCAGAAAGATCCCGGTGGTGATCGACACGACCGAGAACGCCACGGAGAAGACCGCGAACAGGCGCAGCACGCGGCGCAGCTCCTGCCGGTAGCCGAACTCCCCAGGTCCGGCACTGTTTTCAGCACTGATTTCCGCACTGGGCTCCATCTGGTTCAGAGTGACCGCACCCCCGCTTCTGAGTCAACCGTCTGAGTCAGTTGACCCACTTTTGTCGTAAGCTGGCCGTCGCCGCGACAATCGGGAGGCGGCACACGCGGTCGAGGCAGCACACACGGGCCTGTCTCGCGTGGAGTGAAGAGTGGCGACAGCAGCAGAGGTGGCGGCCAGGTGGCGCGGGTACAGGCCAAGGTCAGGCGCGAGCAGCTCATCGAGGCGGCCGTGCGGGTCGCGGCGCGCGACGGGGTGGCCGCGACGACGACGCGGGCCGTCGCGGCGGAGGCCGGCGCGAGCCTGGCGAGCGTGCACTACTGCTTCGACTCCAAGCAGGAGCTACTCCAGGAGGTGCTGATCTCGATCATCAACGAGCTGACCGGGGACTGGGCGTCGGACCTGGCCGACGGCGCCGGCGTTGCCGAGATGATGCGGGCCGACCTCGGCGCACTGTGGGACGTCGTCGAGCGTGAGCCGGGCAAGCAGCAGGTCACCTACGAGCTGACCCACTACGCCCTGCGCACCGAGGGCCTGGACGAGCTGGCCCGCTGGCAGTACACCGTCTACTACGAACGCAGCGCCCAGCGGCTGCGCGCGGTGGCCACCCGTGCCGGCGTGGAGTGGACCCTGCCCCTGCCCGTGCTGACCAGGATGCTGATGAACATGATCGACGGCCTGGTGCTCGGCTGGCTGGTGGACCGCGACTCCGAGCTGGCCAGGGCGGCCCTGAACGCCTTCGCCGACACCCTGAGCACCCTCACCCGCTGTCCCTGACCTTGTCTTCGATCAATCACTGTGCTCATATGAAACCGTGGAACTTGCGGAACGGCATCAACTGATCGTTGCGCGCCTTCAGCGGTCGACCCGCGTGAGCGTGACCGAACTGGCGGACGCGGTCGGCACCTCCGAGGTGACCATTCGCCGGGACCTGGAGCAGCTGGCCGGCCAGGGCGTGTTGCGGCGGGTACGCGGCGGTGCCGTCAGCGTGCTGCCGCACGGCGACGAGACGCCCTTCGCCCTGCGGGAGCTGCAGGCGGTGCGGGAGAAGCACCGCATCGCCGAGGTGGTCGGCGAACTGGTCGGCGACGGTGAGGTCGTCCTCGTGGACAGCGGCACAACCGGGTTGGCGGTGGCCAGGGTGCTCGCCGGACGCCGCCTGACCGCGATGCCCCTGTCCCTGCCGGCCGCCGATGCACTGGCGGGTCGGCCACCCACCAGGGTCGTGCTGCCGGGCGGGGAACTGCGACAGGGTGAGTTGACCGTCATCGGCCCGCTCGCCGAGGCCGGCATCCGCGCGCTGCGCTTCGACACCGCGGTGATCACCTGTTGCGGCCTGTCGGCCGAGGCCGGCCTGACCGTCTACGACCTCGCCGACGCGGCGGTCAAGGCCGCCGCGATCGGGGCGGCCAGCCGGGTCGTGCTGGTGGCGGACTCCACCAAGTTCGCGCGCACCGCGATGGCCGTGGTCTGCCCGCTGTCCGATGTGGACGTCCTGGTCACCGATCAGCACGCTCCCGCTGACACGCTCGCCGCGATCACCGCACTCGGGGTGGAGGTGCACCGTGGGTGAGCCGGTGACCGCCGCTCCGCCGGGAGCCGGTGCCCGGTCCCCGGCGGCGACCGCACGGATCGCGGTCACCGTGGTGTTCGTCATCCACGGCGTGCTGTTCGCCTCGTGGACCGCACACGTGCCCCAGGTCAAGGCCGCCCTGCACCTCACCGACGGCCAGCTCGGCCTCGCTCTGCTCGGCGCCCCGGTCGGTTCGGTGAGCGCCATGCTGGTCACCGGTGCCCTCCTGGCGCGGCTGAGCAGCCGTGCGGTCGTGCGGGTCACCGTCGTCGGCTACAGCGTGGCCGGCGTGCTGGTCGGCCTGGTCCGGTCGCTGCCCGAGCTGTTCGTCGCGCTGGCGCTGTGGGGGATGTTCCAGGGTTCGCTGGACGTCTCGATGAACACGCACGCCGTCGCCGTGGAGAAGGCGCTCGGCCGGCCGATCATGGGGGCGCTGCACGGCGGCTGGAGTATCGGGGCGCTGAGCGGAGCGGGCGTCGGCGTGCTGGCCGTGGCCGTGGGCATCCCGCTGAGTGCGCAGCTGGCGGTCCTCGGCGCTGTCGCCGTGGCGGTGGCCTGCTGGCCGGCCACGCGACTGCTGCGTGACGTGCCCAGCCGGGCCGACCAGCACATCCGGCGGCGGCCCACACCGGCACTGGCCGTGCTGGGGGCGATTGCGTTCGCGGGCCTGCTGTGCGAGGGCGGCACGGCGGACTGGGCCGCGGTCTACCTGCGAGACGCCCTGCACGCGCGGCCGGCCGTGGCCGGGCTCGGTTACGCCGCCTTCGCGCTGGCCATGGTCAGCATCAGGCTGCTGGGCGCGCGCCTGTTGCGGCGGGTGCGCCCACGTCCGCTGATCTGCGCGCTCGCCGCGGTCCCCACCGTGGGCATGGCCACCGCACTCGCGGTGGGCAACCCGGTGCTGTCGATCATCGCGTTCGGACTGCTGGGCATGGGCCTGGCCTCGCTCATCCCGATGCTGTTCACGGCGGCGAGCAACCAGCCGAACATCGTGCCGGGAAACGCCGTCGCGGCGATGGCCTCGATCGGTTGGGCCGGCTTCCTGCTCGGGCCGCCGCTGATCGGGTTCCTGGCCGGTCACCTCTCGCTGCCGGTGGCACTGGCCGCCTTCCCGGTGCTGACCGGTTTCATCACCATCACCGCCTGGTGCACCCCGGCGCTGGACCGGGCCCGCGCCACCGGGCAGTAGCACCAGCTCGAGTAGCATAACGGTGTTGCGATTACCCGGCGAGGGTGGTGCGGCCAGCATGTATCCGAGTGTGCAGAACATCCTGTTGACCGCGCGGGCGCTCGGCCTCGGCGCCACGCTGACCACCTGGCATCTGGTGCTGGAATCGGAGTTCAAGGCGGTGCTCGGCATCCCGCGCTCGGTGCACACCTTCGCGGTCGTTCCGGTCGGCTGGCCGCGCGGGCGGTTCGCGCCCGCCGAGGTCATCCACCGGGACGGTTGGTAGGCCCACGGGCGGCCGGTCCATGGTTGACGCGACGCCGGACCGGGTAGCCGGCCTCCGATCATGGAGGTACTAGACATGAGCAGCACCAACGACACCGGCCAAGAGCTGACCGAGCTGACCCGCCAACACCTGCGGGAGGAGCTCGCGGTACTCCGGGAGCAGCGCGGTGAGCTCGGCGCGCTGTCCGACGACGTGCCCGGGGACGGCGCGGACGCCGCCGAGCAGCTGAGCCGCGCCGAGGAAGCGGCCCGCATCGACGCGCGCGTTACCGAGATCAACCGGCTGCTGGCGGGCGGCTCGGCGACCCCCGGACCCGACCTCGACGCGCCGGACGGCCTGCCCGACGGCAGCGTGGTCACCCTCCGGTTCGACGACGGAGCCACCGCGACCCTGCGGGCCGCCGCCGTCCCGGAGGCGATCCCGGACTCCGAGCGCGACGACTCGCTGAGCCTGGACAGCCCCCTCGGCCGGGCTCTGGCCGGAGCCTCGGCGGGTGACACGGTCAGCTACGAGACGCCGGCCGGCGAGCGGCGGGCCGAGGTCGTGAAGATCGAGCCGCCGGCCTGACCAGCGCCGCTGACCTCGTGAGTGGCTAGTGGTCTCCCCGGACCACTCGCCACTCACGGGGGTCGGTCAGGCGTCCGGGGGTCGATCAGGCGTCGTAGTCGATCAGGACCTCGGGGCTGGTGGGCTGGGACTGGCAGGTCAGCACGTAGCCGGCGGCCAGGTCGGCCGGGCCGAGGGCGTAGTTGTGGTCCATCTCGACGGTGCCGCTGACGAGCTTCGCCCGGCACGTACCGCACGCCCCGCCCATGCACGCGTACGGGGCGTCCGAGCGCACCCGCAGCGCCCCGTCCAGCACGGACTGCCCGGCGGCCAGCTCGACGACGTCCTCCCGGCCGTCCAGCCGCACGGTCACCGAGCTCGCCACCCCGGTGACGCCCGAACCCGCGCCGCCACCGGAACCCGCCCCGCCCGACGGCCCGGCCGGCACGTGGAACAGCTCGGCGTGCAGCCGCTCGGCCGGCACCCCTCGAGCCAGCAGAGTGTCGCGCGCGGTGTCCACGAGCCCGACCGGGCCGCACAGGTACCAGTCGTCGACCTCGTCCGGGGCCAGCCGCTCGGCCAGCAGCCGCTCGAGCAGCGCGGCGTCGATCCGGCCGGTGTACGCGCTGGCGCCCCGCTCGCCGGAGAGCACGTGCAGGATCTCCAGCCGGTCCGAGAAGCGCGACTCCAGCGCGGCGAGCTCCTCGCGGAACATGGTCGAGCTGCGTGTCCGGTTTCCGTAGAGCAGCGTGCAGCGGCTGTCGGCCTCGAGCTCGAGCGCGGTGGCCACGATGGACAGGACCGGGGTGATCCCGCTGCCGGCGGCGACGGCGACGTAGTGCCGGCGGTGGGTCGGGTCCAGCGCCGGGCCGAACCGGCCGGTCGGGGTCATCAGCTCCAGCTCGTCGCCGACCGCGAGCCGTTCGGCGGCGTACCCGGAGAACACGCCGCCCGGGATCTGCTTGACCGCGATCCGCAGGGGCCCGCCGACAGCCGACGAGCAGATCGAGTAGTTCCGCCGCACCCCCGCGCCGCCCGCGTCGACGCTGTCGGTGCGGACCGTGACGTGCTGGCCGGCCTCGAACCGGAAGAGCTCGGCCAGGTCCGCCGGTACGTCGAAGGTGATCGCCACGCTGTCCGGGGTCGGCCGGTCCAGCGCCGCCACCGGCAGCCGGTGGAACTCGGCGTGGGTCGCGGCGGACCCGGTCGGCACCTCCACCGCCCGCATGCGGGCCAGGCTGGAGTCCAGGTCGCGCCAGACGCGGTACTCCTCGACGGTGAGGTCGCGCCCGAACGCGGTCATGATCGAGGCGTCCCGCTGCAGGTACGCCTCCTCGTTGCGCTTCCATGCCTTGATGTAGCGGTAGAACGGGATCGACGGGTGCAGATGGTGCACCAGGTGGTAGTTCTGGTACAGCAGCACCGGGGTGAGCAGCCACTCCATCCCGATCCGGACCCGGGTGGCGCGGTAGCGGTTCTCCCGCTGCGTGACCTCGAGGCCGTGGTGGGGCAGCCAGTCGAACCACCAGGCCAGCACACCCAGCGCGATGCGCGCCGGGATCAGGTAGATCACCGCGACGGCCCACAGGGTGCCGGTGAGTGACGCGACGGTGATGCCGGCGATGAACACCACGATGATGGCGGCGGTCTCCGTGAGCTCACGGGCGGACCGGCGGCGCAGGTGCTTGACGTAGAACGTGGCGTACCAGACGTCGATCGTCAGCCAGCGGAACGGCAGCTGCCACCACGGCCCGTCGGTGGCCCAGGCGTCCGGGTCGGCGTCGAGCTCCTCGTTGGTGTTGCGGTGGTGCTCGACGTGGATGAACCCGAACAGCGGCGCCGAGGCGTACGGCACCACGAACGGCACGGTCAGCCGGCCGAGCAGCGCGTTCACCCAGCGCCGCCGGCTGATGGAGTAGTGCACGGCGTCGTGCAGCACGGTGAACATCGTGAAGCTGACCGCCGCGTTGACCGGGATCGTCAGCCACAGCGACCAACCCAGCCCGAGCGCCGCCCAGCTGCTCAGCACCCAGACCACGAGCCCGCCGAGGTACAGCGCCACGGTCGGCTTCGCCAGCGTGGGCACCGGCTCACCGGGGTCCGGCAGGCCGGCGGGCGAAACGGTCGTGGCCACGGCAGCGCTGCTCATCGTCCCAGCGTGGGCCAACTGGACCAGCACCACCATGTCGGTGGCTCCGAGATTCCGCCGTCCGCGCTTGTAGCCAGCTCCAAAACGCGGGTCGGACCAGCCGCGACCGCCGTCAGGGGTCGATGGCGGCGCGCTCCAGTGCCCACCACAGCTCGAACGGCACCAGCGGGTCGCGCAGGCTGACCGAGGCCAGCTCCTCGAACCGGGACAGCCGGTACCGCAGCGTGTTGGGGTGGATGTGCAGACCCTCGGCGGCGGTCTCCACGTGCGAGCCGGCGGCCAGGTAGGCGCGCAGCGTGGCGACGAGCTCGACGCCGGAGTCGGCGAGCGGCTCCAGGTAGCGGCGGCGCAGGGCGGCACCGACGTCGGCGTCGGCGGCCACCGCGGGGCGCAGCCCGAGGTCGGCGAGGTCCCGGGTGCCCGCCATACCAAAGGCCTCCAGGGTGTCCAGCGCGCGGCTGGCCAGCCGGAACGACTCGGCGAGCCGGTCCAGGGGCACCGCCGGCCCCACCCCCGCGCGTCCCGGGTCAACGTCACCGGGGCGGTCCAGCTGGAACCCGGCGACGTCGCCGTCGACGAGCACGCTCATCCCCCGCCCCGACCGGGCCGCCTCGGCCAGCCCCACCGCGCGGTCCACCTCCCGCCAGGACCGGCCGGTCGCCGCCCGCGCCCGCAGCGCGAGATACGGCCGCCCGGGGTCCAGCCCGTAGCCCTTGGCCCTGGCGCGCAGCTCGGCCGGCTCACCGGTGCCGAACAGCACGGCCCGCACGAACGAGGCGCGCCGGTCCTGGGCCTCGCGGTCGCGGTCCAGCTCGGCGCGCCGGTGGGCCCGCGCCGTAGTGATCATGCCGACGTCGGCGGCGGCCAGCGTGCCCCGGACGAAGCCGAGCAGCTGCCGGTCGCCGAGGCCGGTCCGGTCGGCCTCCTCGGTGCCCTGCTCCACGAGCAGGTCGGCGCCGATCCGCCAGGCCAGCAGCATCTGGTCCACCGGCACCGCCAGCCGCGCCTGCGCCTCCCCGACCTGTTCCAGCACCTGGGTCTGCCGGTCGCTCAGCTTCGGCGGGTCGGCCCTGGCCAGCCGGATCGTGCAGTCCATGGCCATCGCCACATAGCGCTCGAACGTCGGCGCCGACAGCTCCTGGTAGACCGAGAGCCGCTGTTGCATGCGCCGGGTGATCTCGGCGGCCAGTGCGACCCGCTGGCCCAGCAGCGCGTCGAGCAGCTGGTGCCAGGGTTGCCCCGGCTCGGGCCGCTTCGCCATCGGCCCACCATAGTGTCCGGCCGTCCGAAGCCCTGGACGATCTTCGGTACCCCCGCCGGCGCTGTCCGGCCGGACCGCACCGAGCCGGGTCAGGCGCGCGAAGCCGACCGGGTCAGGGGCGCAGCAGCGCGATGCGCTCGGCGGCCGACAGCTCGGTGGCGACCGGCGCCCAGAAGTCGGGCTCCGGCACCGCCTGCACGGTGATCCGCTGCCCGGCCGGGTCGTCGAAGGACAGCCGCCAGGCGTGCAGGCAGGTGCGGACCGAGCCGTCCGAAGCGGCGACCCCGTTGAGCGCGGCCGCCGCGTCGGACGGCTTGGCGACGCCCTCGGCGGCTGCGTCGTCCGGGGCCGGGAACAGCGGGTCACCGGCGATCGGGTGGCCGATCCAGGCCAGGTGCACCCGGATCTGGTGCCGCCGGCCGGTCGTCGGGAACACTCCCAGCGCGGTGTGCCCGGCGCCCTGCCAGAGCCGGGTGAAGCTGGTCAGCGACGGGAAGCTGCGCGGCCGCACCGCCGCCGGCGGCACCGACCAGTGCGCGGCGGCCTCGTCGTAGGTGATGTCCTCCCGGGGCGCGGCGACCCGGACCCGGTTCTTCCGGCCGACACTGAGCGGCAGGTCCACCGTGCCGGTCGCCGGCAGCCCGACCGACCGCGTGATCGCCAGGTACGACTTGCTCACCGTGCGCACGGTGAACTGCCTGGTCAGTGGCCCGTGGGCGGCCTGCGTCTTGGCCAGCAGCACCACGCCGGAGGTCACCTTGTCGATCCGGTGGACCGGGATGAGGTGCTCGCCGGCCGCCTTGGCGATCCGGACCAGGTCGGTCTCGTGGCGCTCACCGGTGACCGAGATCCCGGCCGGCTTGTCCAGCACGAGGTACTCGTCGGTCTCGGCCAGCGTCCGCGTCGAGCGGAGCGCCGGCCACTCGGCGAGCTGCGTACTCACATCCGCTCGGGCGTCGCGATGCCCAGCAGCCGAAGTCCCTCCGCGAGGGTCGCGCCGGTCAGCTGGCACAGCGCCACCCGGTTGTCCCGGATCTCGTCGCTCTCCGCGGTGAGCACCGGGCACGCCTCGTAGAACTCGGTGAACGCCTTGGCCAGCGAGAACAGGTAACCGCACAGCCGGTGCGGCTCGAGGGTCTCGGCCACCTCGACCAGCGTCGGGGCGAACTGGTCGGCCAGCAGTGCCAGCGCCCGCTCGCTCGGCGCCAGCGGGCCGTCGGTGCGGACCTTGACCTCGTCGAGAGGAGCGCCAGCGGAACGAGCATCGACACCGTCGCCACCGCCGGGCAGCTTGCGCAGGATGGAGCGGATCCGGGTGTGCGCGTACTGCAGGTACACGCCCGTGTTGCCGCTGAACGAGACCATCCGGTCAAGGTCGAACGTGTAGTCCTTGGTCCGCGAGGTGGACAGGTCTGCGTACTTCACCGCGCCGATGCCGGCCTGGCGGGCCACCGTCTCCAGCTCGTCGGCCTCGAGCGTGTGCGGCTTCGTCTCGATCTCCGCCCGCGCCCTGGCGACCGCCTCGTCCAGCAGCTCGACCAGCCGGACGGTGCCGCCGGCCCGGGTCTTGAACGGCTTGCCGTCCGGGCCGAGCACGTTGCCGAAGCCGACGTGCACCGCCTCCACGTCGTCGGTCAGCCAGCCCAGCCGGCGTGCCGTCTCGAACACCATCCGGAAGTGCAGGGCCTGCGGCGCGCCCACCACGTAGAGCAGCCGGTTGATCTTCAGGTCGCGGATCCGGTACCGGATGGTGGCCAGGTCGGTGGCCGCGTAGCCGTAGCCGCCGTCGCTCTTGCGCACGATCAACGGCACCGGGTTGCCGTCCGCGTTGGTGACGTCGTCGAAGAACACGCACAGCGCGCCGTCGCTGATCACGCCGACGCCGGAGCTCTCGACCTCGGCCGCCACCTCGTCCAGGTACCGGTTGTAGCTGGACTCGCCGGCCGAGTGCTCGGCGGTCAGCGAGACACCCAGGTAGTCGTAGATCGCCTGGAACGCCTTCTCCGACTCGGCCACCAGCTCGCGCCAGACGGCCAGGGTCGCCTCGTCACCGGACTGCAGGGTGACCACCCGGCGCCGCGCGCGGTCGGCGAACGCCGGGTCGCTGTCGAACTCGGCCCTGGCCAGCTTGTACAGCCCGTCCAGCGCGGAGACGGAGTCACCGGCAGCGCCGTCTATGAGGTCACCGGCCCGCCACTTCGCGTCCGGGTGCCCCTCGATGTACTCGATCAGCATGCCGAACTGGGTGCCCCAGTCACCGAGGTGGTTCTGCCGCAGTACGTCGGCGCCCAGGTGCTCCAGCAGCCTAGCCAGCGCGTCCCCGATGATCGTGGTGCGCAGGTGGCCGACGTGCATCTCCTTGGCGATGTTCGGCGAGGAGTACTCGACCACGGTGCGCCGGCCCAGCTGCGGCGTGCCCACGCCCAACCGGTCGCTGGCCAGCCGCGCGGCGACCTGCGCCCAGACCGCGTCGTCGGGGACCGACAGGTTGAGGAAGCCGGGCCCGGCCAGCTCCACGCCGTACCGGCCGGCGGTCTGCTGGCGCAGCGCGGTGGCGATCGACTCGGCCAGCTCGCGCGGCTTGGCACCCAGCTTCTTGGCCATCGAGAGCGCGGCGTTGGCCTGGAAGTCGGCGTGGTCGGAACGTCGCACCAGCGGGTCGGCCCCGGCCAGCTCGGGTGGCAGCACGGCGGCCATCGCCCCGGCCACCGCATCCCTGGTCAGGTCCTCCAGCGAACGCACGTCCGCCGATACTCCAGCCACGCATTTCCTCCATGATCGGGCCGCGCGGACTCGGCGCAGACCCGTAGGTGCCTCAACCGTCTCGATGGTAGTCCGCGACGCGGCGGCGGGCCGGGCACGGTGTCGGCAGGGCTGGCCAGCGCGGCCGGTGCACGGCGGCCGGCGGGGCCCCGACCGGCTGCGCGGGGGCCCGCGACCGGCGCGCCTCCCACCAGGAACCTCCCGGTCAGGTGACGATTTTGCATGATCACGTCACTAGCCTGACGACACGCAACGTGGAGGTACACCGATGGCCACCTTGGTCTGGGTACTGCAGATCCTGCTCGCGGTTGTGTTCGTCGCGGCCGGACTGGTCAAACTGATCCGGCCGAAGGCCGACCTGCGCGCGCAGATGGGCTGGGTGGACGACTACCCGGACAACGGCGTGAAGGCCATCGGGGCGCTGGAGGTACTGGCCGCGATCGGGCTGATCCTGCCGGCGCTGACCGGGATCGCCACCGTCTTCGTGCCGCTCGCCGCCCTCGGCCTGGCGCTGCTCATGATCGGCGCCGCGATCACCCACGGCCGCCGCAAGGAGTACCCGTTCGTCGCCGGCAACGTGGTGCTGCTGATCCTGGCCCTGATCGTGGCCTGGACCCGCTTCGGCTCGTACTCCCTCTAACCACCGGCGCTCTAACCGCTGGCGGTTTCGCGCCTTTCGCGCGGAAGCGCGGCGGGGCAGGCTGGGCCGATGGAAGTACTGACCAGCCGCGTCCTGTTCAGCCCGACCGACCCGGTGCGCAGCCGGGAGTTCTACCGCGACCAGCTCGGGCTGGCGATCTACCGGGAGTTCGGTACCGGGCCGGAGCGGGGCACGGTGTTCCTGCTCGGCGGCGGCGGCCTGCTCGAGCTGTCCGGGCGCGCCGAGCAGCCGCCGGGGCCGTCCGTCGCGCTCTGGCTGCAGGTGCGTGACCTGCCGGCCGCCCACCGCGAGCTGGTCGCGAACGGCGTGCCCGTGCTCCGGGAGCCGCGCCGCGAGCCGTGGGGGCTGGACGAGATGTGGGTGGCCGACCCCGACGGTGTGCGGATCGCGGTCATCGAGATACCGGCCGAGCACCCGATGCGCGGGCGCACCGGCACCTGACCGGGTCGGCGCCGGCTCCTGAACCCGAGGGCTCAGCTGAGCATCGAGCTCCGCAGGTGCGACCACAGGAAGGTGGTCGCGTCCAGCGGCGCCGCCGGGCGGACCACCCGCTTGATGGCGTTGGTCGCGCTGGTCGGCCGCGAGCCCGGCCAGTCGTGCCCGAGCCCTGTGATCACCGCGAGCGTCACGTTGCGCTCCCCCGCGCAGGTCCACGTGCTGATGCGGACCGGCTGACGGTCGACCACCTTCGGCATCGGGCCGCAGCCGTCGGCCGCCACGAACGGCGCGAGCGAGGTGGCGAGCGACGGATAGGGGTAGTGCGAGACGCTCCTCGGCCCGACCCCGCCGTTGATCGGCACGTTGCGGTCGGCGGTGCCGTGCACGGCGACCACGGTGATCGCCGGCGCCGGCTGGCACGGAGCCACCAGCGCGCCGGCCACCGGGCCGATCCCGGCGAGGTCCTCCGGGCGGGCACAGGCCCACGCGTAGGTCATCATCGCGCCGTTGGACATGCCCACCGCGTACACCCGGTGCGGGTCCACCCCGTCCTGCACGACGAGCTGCTCGACCAGGCCGTGCAGGAAGCCGACGTCGTCAACGCCCCGGTTGTGCGGGACGCCGCAGCAGAACCCGGCGTTCCAGAACTTGCCGAAGCCGTTCGGGTAGGCCACCTCGAAGCCGTCCCGGTCGGCCAGCGTGTCCCAGCCGAACGAGGCACGGGTCTGCTCCGCGCTGCCGTAGGCGCCGTGGATCACCACGACCAGCGGCGAGTTCTTCGGCAGCGCGGCCGGGCGGTGCACGATCGCGTTGCGCGGGCCGACCGCCGAGGCCAGCGTGACCGTCCGGTTGACCGCGGGCGACGGCGCGGCCGCGACGTTCGGCGGCGCACTCGCGCAGCCGGCAACCACCATGGCCAGGACGGCCACCGCTCCGGCCCAGCGGACCGCCGCCATGCGCATGGTCACCTTGATACCAGGCCCATGGTCGAGTTGCGGACACAATTCGCTACGAAGTGCGAAGAGAAACTATCGGAGGCCCGACCACCCACCGCGCACGACGCCCGCAAAACCCTCCTCACCTGGGCATCCGCCGCCAGATCGGCCGGGGCAGCAGCCTCAGGACCGCGAACAGCGGGCGCAGCACCGCCGGCACCCACACTTCACCTCGGCCGGCCCGCAGCGCCCGGACGGTGGCGTCCGCGACCTGGTCGGGCGTGCTGGAGAAGGGCGCCGGCGACATGCCCTCGGTCATCCGGCCGACCACGAACCCGGGGCGCACGAGCAGCAGCCGCACGCCGCTGCCGGCGAGCGCGTCGGCCAGGCCGCTGGCGAACCCGTCCAGGCCGGCCTTCGCGGAGCCGTACACGTAGTTGGCCCGCCGCACCCGCACCCCGGCGACCGAGGAGAACACGACGATCGTGCCCCGGCCCTGGGCGCGCAGCAGGGTGGCCAGCTCGGTGAGCATGCCGACGTGCGCGGTGTAGTCGGTGTGCACGACGGCGAGCGCGTGCGCGCCGTCGCGCTCCGCCCTGGCCTGGTCACCGAGGATGCCGAAGGCCAGGACCACAACGTCCAGGGGGCCGGCCAGCGCGACCGCCTTGTCCAGCACGGCGCGCTGCGCGGCCAGGTCGTCGGCGTCGAACTCGAGCCGGTGCACCTCGGCGGCGCCCTCGGCGCGCAGCACCTGCTCCTGCCCGTCGAGCTCGTCGGCGCGCCGCGCGGCCAGCACCACGGTCCGGCCGCCCCCGGCCACGAGCCGGCGGACCACGGCCAGCCCGATCTCGCTGCGGCCGCCGAGCAGCAGCACGGGACCTGGCAGAGCCTCGGCGGGCGGACGGGAGGTCACTCATCGAGGATCGCAGCCGGAGATCGTCCCACCGGCCGCGGGGTGCCGATATCTCGACGGCGCGCCGGGCGGGCTCAGGCGGGCGCCGTGGGCCGGGCGTCCAGGTGTTCGGGGACCGAGCCCGGTTGGCGGGCCGGGCTGCGCCAGGCGAGCAGCAGCGCGATCGCGAGCAGCTGGGCGCCGATCGGCACGAACAGGCCGGCCGTCACACCGCTGGCGTTGGCGCTCTGGCCGACCAGGTACGGGCCGGCGAACCCGCCGAGGTTGCCGATCGAGTTGACCACGGCCACCCCGACGGCGGCGTGCGCGCGCGAGATGCCGGTGGTGGCCATCGCCCAGAACGGCGGCAGGTAGGCGAACACCCCGATGCCGGCCAGGCACAGCCCGAGCATCGCCACCCCTGGGCTGGCCCGGAAGACGACCACGATGGTCAGCCCGACGGCGGCCGTGGCGGCGACCGCGACCACCAGGTGCCGGCGTTCCCGGACCACCCGGGAGAGCCGGGCGACAACTAGGATGCTCAGCGCGGCGCAGACGAACGGCACCACGGCGGCCCAGCCGATCGCGGTCGCCGAGTAGCGGGGGTTGATCTGCTTCAGGATCAGCGGCAGGAACAGGGTGAACCCGTAGCCGCCGGTACAGGTCATCAGGTAGATCGCGGCCAGGTGCAGCACCCGGGGGTTGCGCAGCGCGGCGAGCTGGGCGCGCGCCCCGTGGCTCGCCTCCGGCCCCTGCTCGGCGTCCAGCCGCCCCAGCAGCCAGTCCCGCCGTCTCGCGGCCAGCCAGGACGCGGACCTCGGCGAGTTCGGCAGCAGCACGAGCGTGACGATCCCGATCAGCACCGCGGGCACCCCGGTCAGCACGAACAGCCAGCGCCAGCCGCCGAGCCCGAACCAGTGCGCGTGGTCCAGGATCACCCCGCCGAACAGCCCACCCACGATGAACGAGGTCGGCTGGGCCAGGATGAACCAGCCCAGCGCCACCGAGCGGTCCTCGGCGCGGAACCACTGCGTCAGGTAAAAGATCATCCCGGGGAAGAAGCCGGCCTCGGCCACCCCGAGCAGGAAGCGCAGCGCGACCAGCGCCGGGTAGTTCGTGACGAACCCGGTGGCCACCGTGACCAGGCCCCACGTGATCATGATCCGGGCGATCCAGATCCGGGCCCCGAACCGGCGCATCAGCAGGTTGCTCGGCACCTCGAAGATGAAGTAGGCGATGAAGAAGATCGCCGCCGCGAACCCGTAGGCCGCCGTCCTGATCCCCAGCTCGGTACCCATGCCGAGCTGGGCGAACCCGATGTTGACCCGGTCCAGGTAGGCCAGCACGTAGCCGAGGAAGATCAGCGGCAGCAGCCGGCGGCCGATCTGGACCACGGTGGCCCGCTGCTCGTCGGGCGGGAGGGTGGCCGGGCTGCTGTCCACGCTGGTGTCCCTTCGTTGGGCTCCGTGGCTTGTCGAGCTCAGTGGTGATTGACGCGGCGCAATCGGCTCTCAGAGGGCGGCGGCGGTGACTGGAGGACAACCGAGGACCGCGCCCGAACGGGCGCTGGATTACACACTGACGAATGAGAGGCATGCAGTCAACGGTTAACCGTTTACAGTCTGCGCAAGGCCGGCCAGACTGTCCGCGTTACCGATGGGAGGCCCGCGTCATGCCCGCACCCGCCGCACCGCCGACAGCCGGGTCCCCCGCCCTGCCGGCCGTGGCGCGGATCGAGCGCCAGGTCGCACTGGGCGAGCAGGTCGCCCGCGCGCTGCGCGCCGAGATCCTCACCGGCGCCCTGCCGGTGGACACGCTGCTGGTGGAGGCGCCGCTGGCGGCCCGGTACGAGGTCAGCCGGGGACCGGTCCGGGACGCGCTGCGCACGCTGGCCGCCGAGGGGCTGATCGTCAGCGCCGGACGCAGCTACCGGGTGGTCGGGCTGGACGAGCGGGACGTCCGCGCGCTGTACGCGCTGCGCGAGCTGCTCGAGGGGTACGCCTGCCAGCAGGCCGCCGCCGGCGACGCTGCCGCCTACCGGGCGGCCGCCGAGGCGGCCATCGCCGACATGGCCGAGGCGGCGCGGGTGGACGACGCGTCCGCGTTCGCGCGCGCCGACGTCGAGTTCCACTCCGCCTTCTACCGGGCGTGCGGCAACGACCGGCTCCGCGCGGTGTGGGAGCAGCACGTGCCGACGTTCGCGGTGCTGTTCCAGCTCACCGACGCGTTGGACGACACCCTGGCCGTCTCGGTGACCCTGCACCGGGCGCTACTGGACACCATTCTCGGCGGCGACCCGGCCGAGGTCGCGGCCGGCGTGGCCGCCCACCTGGCCGCCGCCCAGGAGCGGATCATCAACGCCTAGCGGACCACGCTGGGGTCGTGAGTGGCGATGGTCGCCATAACGACCACCG
>DATAZG010000023.1:0-5147 GCA_036272155.1 Pseudonocardia sp. | reverse complement strand
CATCTACCCGGCGGTGGACCCGCTCACCTCGACCTCCCGGATCCTGGACCCGCAGTACGTCGGGGACGAGCACTTCCGGGTCGCCAACGAGATCAAGCGGATCCTGCAGAAGTACGCCGACCTGCAGGACATCATCGCCATCCTCGGTATCGACGAGCTGTCGGAAGAGGACAAGCAGCTGGTCGGCCGGGCCCGCCGCATCGAGCGGTTCCTGTCGCAGAACCTGCTGGTCGCCGAGCAGTTCACCGGCCAGCCGGGCTCGACGGTGCCGCTGAAGGAGACGATCGAGTCCTTCGACAAGATCGCCAAGGGTGAGTTCGACGACGTGCCCGAGCAGGCCTTCTTCCTCTGCGGTGGCCTCGAGGACCTGGACCGCAACCGCAAGAAGCTGCAGTCCTGATCCGTTCGGTCGCTGCGTCTAGCAAGGAGAGCCAAGAATGGCGGAGATGACCGTCGAGCTGGTCGCCGTGGAGCGGCGGCTGTGGTCCGGCGAGGCGAGCTTTGTCTTCGCCAGGACCACCGAGGGTGAGATCGGTGTGCTGCCCGGCCACGAGCCCACGCTGGCTCAGCTGGAGCAGGCCGGGGTGGTCCGGATCGACACCCCGCAGGGCACGTCGGTGACGGCGGCGGTACACGGCGGCTTCCTGTCCATCACGCCGGAGGGCGTGACGGTGCTCGCCGAGCTCGCCGAACTTGCCGAGGAGATCGACGTCGAGCGGGCTCGCGCCGCCGCCGGCCGCGCGGACGAGTCCACCGACGACGGCGCGGCCGCGAAGGCCCGCGCCGAGACGCGGCTGAAAGCCGCCGGTTCGGCTGCCTGACGGTCGAGCGGCGGGGCGACGATGGGGATATCAGAGATCGTCGGACTCGCCCTGCTGCTCGGCTGCGCGGTGCTCACCTGGCTGGCGGTACGCCGACTGCGGCTGATCCGGGTCGGCGGTGTGGACGTCACGCTGCGCCGGGTCCGGGCCTCGGCGCCGGACTCGACCCGGGGCTGGAACCTGGGTGTCGGCCGGTACCGGGGCGACGAGTTCGTCTGGTACCGGGTGATCAGCCTGGGCGCCGGCGCGAACGTGGCGCTCAACCGGCTGCACCTGGAGATCACCGACCGGCGCCGCCCCTGGTCCACCGAGGAGTCCGTGGTGCCGGCCGACTCGACGGTGCTGCGCTGCCGCGACGGCGAGGTGACCGTCGAGCTGGCCATGACCCCGGACGTGCTGACCGGCTTCCTGTCCTGGCTGGAGGCCACTCCGCCCGGCCACTACGGCCACTACCGCCAGGCGTCCTGAAGTCTCCCGTACCGCCGCTTTTGCTTCCTACTGCTCGCCGCCGCCGGGGTGCCACTTGATGTCACCGTCCGGGTTGGCCACCCGGCCGAGGATGAACAGCAGGTCGGACAGCCGGTTCAGGTACTTGGCGGTGAGCGGGTTGGTGCGCTCCTCGTCGGCCTCCAGCAGTGCCCACACCGAGCGCTCGGCCCGCCGGGCCACGGTGCGCGCCACGTGCAGGTAGGCGGCCGCCGGGGTGCCGCCGGGCAGGATGAACGAGTCGAGCTTCGCCAGCCCCTCGTTGTACTGGTCACAGGCCTGCTCGAGCCGCTCGACGTAGGGCTCGGTGACGCGCAGCGGCGGGTACTCGGGGTTGGGCACGATCGGCGTGCACAGGTCCGCGCCGACGTCGAACAGGTCGTTCTGCACCCGGCGCAGCACCGAGGCGACCTCGGCCGGCGGCGCACCCACGGCCAGCACAACGCCGATCGCCGCGTTGCACTCGTCCACGTCGGCGTAGGCGGCGAGCCGGACGTCGGTCTTCGGCACCCGGCTGAAGTCGCCGAGCGCGGTGGTGCCGGCGTCCCCGGTGCGGGTGTAGATCCTCGTCAGGTGCACAGCCATAGTCCCAGCCTAGTGCGGCGGGCACCGTGACCCGTGAGTGGCGAGTTGGGTTATAGCCCCACTCGCCACTCACGGGGGTAGCGCTCGTCGAGTACGGGGTCAGGCGTTGGTGCCGCTGTCCACCAGCAGGGACGCACCGGTGATGGAGCGGCCGCCCGGGCCGGCCAGATGCGCCACGGTGGCCGCGATGTCCTCGGCCGCGCCGTACCGGCCGAGCGCGGAGATGGCGCGCTGGGCGTCCGCGTGGGGCCCGTCGGCGGGGTTCATGTCGGTATCCGTGGAGCCGGGGTGCACCACGTTCGCGGTGATCCCGCGCGGGCCGAGCTCCCGGGCCAGTGCCTTGGTCAGCCCGTCCAGCGCCGACTTGGTCATCGCGTAGAGCGTCAGGCCGGGCGACGGTACGCGCTGGGCCAGGTTGCTGCCGATGCTGATGATGCTGCCGCCGTCGCCGAGGTGCCGGCTGGCGGCCTGCGAAGCGGTGAAGGCGGCGGTGACGTGCACCGCGATGATCTCGTCCCGCTCCCGCGCGGTGAGCTGCTCGAGCGGCCCGGCCACCCAGATTCCCGCATTGTTCACCAGGATGTCGAGTCGGCCCAGCTCGCGGACGGTGCGCTCGACCGCCTCGGCGACCGCGTCCTGGTCCGCGCTGTCGGCCTGGATGGCCACCGCGCGCCCGCCGGCGCTGGTGATCCGCTCGACGACGGCGTCGGCCAGTTCCTTGCCGGCGCGGTAGGTCAGCGCCACGGCGGCCCCGTCCTCGGCCAGCTTGGTGGCGATCGCGGCGCCGATGCCCCGGCTGGCGCCGGTGACGAGTGCGACCTTGCCGTCCAGTGGTGCCACGGTGTGCCTCCCATTTCTGTAGTGATAACTCCAAAAGTCTGTCCCTCGACGCCGTGCGGTGTCAAGGAGTATTTTAGGGTTCGATACAGAAAGGCGGAGGCGATGGCGGAGCGCGGGCGGCCTCGCGGTTTCGACCGGCAGGTGGCGCTGCGCCGCGCCATGGAGGTGTTCTGGGAGCACGGTTACGAGGGCGCCTCCCTCAGCGAGCTGACCGCCGCGATGGGCATCAACGCGCCGAGCCTCTACGCCGCGTTCGGCTGCAAGGAGGCGCTGTTCCGGGAGACCGTGCAGCTCTACGAGCAGCAGGAAGGCATCGGCGTGGCGGACGCGCCGACCACACGGGAGGCGGTGTCCGGCCTGCTGCGGGCCGGCGCGCTGGCCTACACCGAGCCCGACAAGCCGGCCGGCTGCATGATCGTGCTCGCCGCCACCACGTACACGCCGAAGACCGAGGGCATCCGCGATCACCTCAGTGAGCGCCGCCGGGCCGCCAAGGCCGCCGTCCGGCAGCGGCTGGAGCAGGGCATCACGGACGGTGACCTGGCGCCCGGGCTGGACACCGCCGCGCTGGCCGACTATCTCAGCACCGTGTTGAGCGGCATGTCGGTGCAGGCGCGCGACGGCGTGGGCCGCGCCGGCCTGCTCGCGGTGGCCGACGCGGCGATGGCGGGGTGGGATCTGCTCGCCTCGGGGGAGGCCGGCCGTTCCGAGCCGTCGGCCAGCCGCTAGCGTGCACCCGTGGCGGAGCACTTCCGGGTGAGCGGTGGCGCGCGGCTGACCGGAGAGGTCCAGGTCGTCGGCGCGAAGAACAGCGTGCTCAAGTTGATGGCGGCGGCGTTGCTCGCCGAGGGCACCACGACGCTGACGAACTGTCCCGAGATCCTCGACGTGCCGCTGATGGCGGACGTGCTGCGGAGCCTCGGCTGCACGGTCGTGGTGGACGGCGGCACGGTGACGATCACCTCGCCGGCCCAGCTGTGCGAGGAGGCCGACTACCGGTCGGTGTCGCGGCTGCGGGCCTCGGTGTGTGTGCTCGGCCCGCTGGTGGCGCGCTGCCGCCGGGCCGTGGTGCCGCTGCCGGGCGGGGACGCGATCGGCTCGCGGCCGCTGGACATGCACGCCAGCGGGCTGCGCAAGCTCGGCGCGCACACCGAGATCAGCCACGGCCGGGTGGTGGCGCACGCCAGCGACCTGCGCGGCGCGCAGATCTGGCTGGACTTCCCGAGCGTCGGCGCCACCGAGAACATCCTGATGGCCGCCGTGCTGGCGGACGGCACCACGGTGATCGACAACGCCGCGCGCGAGCCGGAGATCGTCGACCTGTGCACGATGCTGCAGCAGATGGGCGCCAAGGTCGAGGGCAGTGGCACCTCCACGCTCACCGTGCACGGTGTGCCCGGCCTGCAGCCGACCCAGCACCGGGTGATCGGCGACCGCATCGTCGGCGCCACCTGGGCGTTCGCCGCCGCGATGACCCAGGGCGAGGTCAGCGTGCGCGGCGTGAACCCGCACCACATCGACCTCGTGCTCGACAAGCTGCGGGCGGCCGGCGCGCGCACCACGACCACGCTCGACTCGTTCACCGTGGCCATGGACGCCAGGCCCACCGCCGTCGACTTCGTCACCCTGCCCTACCCCGGCTTCGCCACCGACCTGCAGCCGATGGCGATCGCACTGTCCGCCGTCGCCGAGGGCACGTCGATGATCACCGAGAACGTCTTCGAGGCGCGGTTCCGCTTCGTCGAAGAGATGATCCGGCTCGGCGCCGACGCCCGCACCGACGGCCACCACGCGGTGGTCCGGGGCGTGCCGAAGCTGTCCAGCGCGCCGGTCTGGGCCTCGGACATCCGCGCCGGCGCCGGGCTCGTGCTCGCCGCACTGTGCGCCGAGGGCACCAGCGAGGTGTGGGATGTCGAGCACATCGACCGCGGCTACCCCCGGTTCGTGGAGAACCTGCGCGCCCTCGGCGCCGACGTCTCCCGCGTAGCCGCCGAACCCGACCGCTGACCCGCCGCCCGTCACCCCTTCTGTCCGCGAGTCGGGATTTTTGTCAGGGTGAGTCGCGGATTCTGTCCGACTGACAAAATCCGCGACTCACCCTGACGGAATCCCCGACTCGCGGGAAACTGGGGTGGGGGCGGTGTTCACTCGTGCTTGGGATTGTGAGCAGGAGTACGCGCTTTCCTAGACTACTGAGCAGTACGATCGACAAGTTCATCGCCGAGCGGAGGTAGTCAGGTGCCGTACCCGACCGACCGCGAGTCCGACCGTCCCTGGGTGATGCGGACCTACGCCGGCCACTCGTCCGCCGCGGCCTCGAACGCGTTGTACCGGCGCAACCTCGCCAAGGGGCAGACCGGTCTCTCGGTGGCCTTCGACCTGCCCACGCAGACCGGCTACGACCCGGACGACGAG
>DATAZG010000022.1:0-26012 GCA_036272155.1 Pseudonocardia sp. | reverse complement strand
TCCGGGGTGGTGCAGGTCCTGCAGCCCGATGGCACGACCCGCCAGGTTCAGGTCCTGCTCGGTCTGATCGGCGACACCAACACCGAGATCGTCGACGGCCTGCAGGAAGGCCAACAGGTCGTCATCGCCCAGAGCTGACCGCCCTGGCCATTTCAGGCCGGCAGACCAGTGGTGCAGGCCCCCGGATGTGTCGGGGACCTGCACCACTTTCTGTGGGGGCACCGGGAGTCGAGTCGAATCCCGAGCCATTGCGCGCCGTCAATTACTTGAGCGCGCAAGTCAACCGAATTTATGGCTCCGGGGGCCGCCCTTGGCGATCCGGTCCACGCAAGGTGCCCTCATTCGTGCGACGAAGTGACGTCCGGGTGGATCGGTCCACCAGTGTCGAGGTTCGCCACTATGGCTGTAAGCCTCTATCACTCGAAAATCACCGAAAACCCAGCCGCAAGTCGGAACCGGAGCCTATTTGCTGACCAGTTGTAGTCACAACGCTCGAACCGGTGAACGTGCGACGTGCTCGTTCGTGCGTTTCCTACTCTAAGGAGTGTTCCTGCCCTCGTGGCGGGTATCCGCTGTGGACATACCGCTGCCTGAGTACTAGTTCTAAGACTCGAGTCGAAGCGAAAAGGGGCCTTCGGCCGAATTCGATGGAGGACAGCGTGATCCGCAAGCTCAGCAAAGGGGCTCTGACAGCGGTTGTGGCCGTTGGTTTGGCCACGGGTGGATCGGCCGCATTAGCCGGTACCGCCTTCGCTGGAGGGCACGACTGCGGTTGCGACGGGGACTGGGGCGGCTGGGGTGGCTGGGGCTACCACGGTGAGCACGACAACTCCGGTGGCAACGGCGGCAACGGTGGCGACGCAACCGTCAACTGTGTGCTCCCGATCGGTATCTCGGCCGGCATCGTCGGTCAGGGTGGCGACAACTCGCAGTGCAACGCGACCGGCGGTGGCGGCGGCGACGGCGGCACCGGCGCCAACTACTGATCCCTACTAGCCGACAGGTACGCGACGGCGTAGGCCCCGGATGTGTCTGGGCCTGCGCCGTCGCGCATGTCGCCCTGTTGTCGCCGCAAACGTGCTGTTGTGGGCGCAAATAGCGTCGGTAATTCGGCGGTATGCCGGTCCAGGCCAATGATCGAATAGCGCGGAGTATGTTCAGTCCCGTGCGGTGTCAGTCTTCGGAAACCTGCGAGAACCCGGTCGCCTACAGCTGCGACGAATGTGGGCATCTCGTGTGCGGCGCGCACCGCGAGGTGGTGTTTGCCGGCCTCGAAGACCACGTTGTGTGCATCGACTGCCGGCCGGCCCCGCCGACCGAACAGCTGGAGCTCACGCAGACCGAGCTGTTGGATCTCGCGCCGAGCGGTCGGTCCGATCTCGCGTCGAGCGAGGAACTGAGCCTGGCCCCGACCGAGTTGCTCAACTTTCCGCGCCCCGAGGAGTTCTCCTCGGGGCCGCGCACCGTCGGGTCGTGGCCCGCCGCGCAGTTCACCGAGTCCGCGCCGGCGCCGGCCGATGCCGCGCCGGCGGATGCCGAGGTGCCGGACGCCGGCCCCGGCGAGGGGCCGCCCGCCGCTCCGCCGCCGTTCGAGGCGCCGCCGCCGTTCGAGGCACCGCCGCCGTTCGAGGCACCCGTGCCGGACTCACCTCAGGAGGACCCGAACCGTCCTGACCCGCACCGTCCTGACCCGGCCCGCGCTGACTCGTCCGGCGCTGATGACCTGACCCGTGCTGACCTGATCCGGGCGGGCCTGACCCCTGCTGACTCGGGCCGTGCTGACTCGGGCCGTGCCGATTCGGGCCGTGCCGATTCGGGCCGTGCCGGCTCGTCCCGGGCCCAAACGCGGCGCGAGAGGGCGGCCGCCCCGGTGCCGGGCACTCCGCACCGGCGGGCGCTGCGCCGACAGCCCGAAGTCCCGGCCCGCGGCCGGTTGAAGGACGACACGATGGGCCCGCTGGTCATTCTCGCGTTGCTCTGTGCCGTCGTGGCCGTTGTGGGCGGGGTGATCCACAACAGCTTCCTCGGGTTGGGTGGGGGGCTGATCAGCGGAGCCGCGGTCATCGCGATCATCATCATCGGCCTGACCAGCCCCAAGTAACCCCAGGCGGACTAGCCGATGCCCAGCTGCGCCGGGTTCAGCGCGCTGACCAGGCCTCCGAGCAGCCCGGGGTAGGTGGAACGCTCGTCGCCGTCGGAGCGGTCGGACTGCCGGCCCGACTCCGCGTCGCCGTTGTCGGAGGGCCGGTCGGCGCCGACGGCCTGCTCGGCGCGGTGCACACCGCGGCGGGCCTGCCCGACGGCTCGGGCCCCCGATCGGTTCGATCCGGCGAGCGCCGTGGCCGGCTTCGGGCCGGTCGCCGAGGAGGGCGGGGCCGGCGGCACAAGGCCGGGCAGCCCGGGCAGCGTGTTCGTCGGCTGCGGCCCCGGGTTGGTCAGCGCGGTGGCCGGGTCGGGCAGCGCCTCGACCGGGTCCGGCAGCGCGCTCGCCGCGTCGGGCGGGGTCGCCGGCCCGGGGGTGGTGAGCGCCGTGGTGGGGTCGGGCAGGGCCGCCGGCTCGGCGGTGGGGGTCCTGGTGGCCCGTACGGCCACCCACGCGGTCCCTACGCCGACGAGTAGCACCAGGCCGGCCACTCCCACGGACGGGCCCGCCGGCAGTGTCCAGCGCCCGACCCGTCGCTTCGCCACCACGCCGGCCGGCGGCACCGTCGGGCGCCAGTCGTGTACCTCGACCGGCAGCGGCCATGGCCGGTCGGGTTCAGTCGACGCGGCGGCCGCGGCCGGACCGACCGGTGTCGGATCCTGCGCGGCGGGCAAGGGGGCGGCCGGTTCAGCTGGTTCCGGAGTGTCCGGCACGGCCGTGAGTCGAGGGGCAGCCGACGCGCCGGCGCTCACCGGCACCGCCACGTCGGACGGCGTCGGGCCCATCCGGAACCAGACGGGCTCCTTGACGACGGAGCGGGTGGCCGGCTCACGCGACTGCTCCGCCGCGCGCTCGTCCGGGGGCGTCAGCACGAGCGGTGTCTTGACCGGCAGCGGCTCGGAACCGCGTCGCACCACGGTGCCGCGCAGCAGCTCGCGCAGCGTGGCGGCGAGCTCGGCGTCGGCATCGACCGGTCCGGTGGCGACGCCGTAGAGCATCCAGCGCGGGCCGTCCACCCCGATGAACCAGGAGAGCTCGTCCGCCGAGACGGCCCGCAGCTCCTGGCCCCACTCGCCGGGCTCGGCGTCGACCCGGGCTCCCCGGTCGCCCTGGACGACGGTGACCTCCTCGGCGATCTGTGGCCACAGGCGGCTGCCGCGGGGCGCGGCGAGCACGCTGAGGTCGACCTTGCCGGCCGGCAGGGTCAGGTGCGCGGTGCGGGCCACCGTGCCGGCGGTGTTGTCGACCAGCAGGTGGGCGTCGGCCGGGAGCCGGACCACCAACGGCCCGAGATCCACGCCGTCCTGGTAATCCGGCGGATCGTCATCGTGGGCGTCGTAGGGTCCGGCCATCGTGGCGGCCTTTTCCCCGAGCGGGTGACCGGTTGCCGCCGGCTGCCACTCAGCGAATTCGGACCCTTCGGTCGCGCGCTCCGACATCTACCCCCCACCGTTTCGAACTGCGAGCCCGCCGTCGGCCGGTGTCGGTCTGGAAAGGCCGTGACTTACTTCGGAAGTTATCGGCCGCCGAGGCGTCTCACCCGACCTGACGGGCACTGTGTGACACCATCGCGCTCGAAGATCACTCTAATGTGAACCACGAGCGTGCGACTTCGGTCGGCCGTTGCTCACCCTACGCTTGACCGTTCACGCCCCGGTGTCGGGTCGGGCTGTGTCGCGGGCCCTCGGACGGTGGGGGAGACGGCGGGTGCGGCGTACTTGCCGGAATATCCGCCGGCGGGCCGACTCACCTATATGGAGTCATGGTCACCGCGTCACGCGGAACTCCTCGCCTCGTTGAACTGAATGCGCGCGGGATGGCGATGTGTCAACGAAGGGAATTGCACGTGTTCAAGAAGGTCATCATTACCTCCGTGGTCGCCGCGGTGGCCACGCTCGGCGCGGCCGGGATCGCGTACGCGGACACGGACAGCGGCAGTGGCGCGCACGGCGCCCGCGGTACCAGCAGCCACGGCGCCAGCCACAGCGGCCGGTCCGACTCGGCCTCGACCAGCAGGGATAGCGACAGCGACGACGCAACCTCGGGGTCCGGCGACGACAGCGACCGCTACAACACCGACACCACCGCGGGCGATGGAACCGACGGGGCCGACGGCGACAGCGAAGCCGACGGCCACGGTGCCGACGGACGCGACGGTCAGGCCACCCACAAGTACAGCCTGCTCGGCGGCCTCTGAGACACCGGTCGAGGCACCCGGATGTCGAGCGGAAACGGCGGCCGGCGGTGCCGACTATTGGTTGCGTTCGCAATGAGTGTCAGCTTTACCGAGTTACTGCTCCGAGCGGGTCGTGCGAGCGAAACGCTTTCCGGGCTCACTCGTTAGAGGTAATTGGATGCAACGCCCGCCTGGCGTCACTGCGCGGTGCCGCGGTCGTTGCATCCTAATGCCGGAGTGACGTCCAGCGACGGGAGTAGCGTTTGACAAACGCACGTTAGCAACGGTAACCGCGCGGTGGTGACCGGGAGCCGATGTGCCGGTTCGACGGTAAGCACGTACCGGGTCGGATGTGAAGACCCGATGCGTACGGCCTCGAAGCGACAAATTGGTGTATGGACCGGGTTCGGCGCGGTGGATTGTCACGTGTACCTGGTGGCCCCGCATCTCACCGTCGCTAGCCCGACGAAATCTCGGATAGCGCTTCACCTGCAAGACAGACGACAACCCGACCGGTCGGCGAGCTACGCGGGCCGGGCGACGACAACACTCCCCTCAGGTTGTCGACGGTCGTACCCAGGCCGATGAGTCGTCACCACCGAACATTGACGGAGGACGAATGATGATCCGCAAGCTCGGCCGTGGGGTCGCGGTGGCAGTTGCCACGGCCGCGCTGGCAGTGGGTGGTTCGGCGGCGTTTGCCGGCACCGCCTTCGCCAGCGACCACGACTGCTGCAGCCACGGGCACAACGCTCACCACGGCATCGATGGCGACCACAACGACTACTACCGGGAGAACGGCGGCGATGGTGGCAACGGCGGCAAGGCCAACGCCAACTGCGTCGTTCCGCTCGGAGTCTCGGCCGGTGTCATGGGCCAGGGCGGCAACAACTCGCAGTGCAACTCGACCAGCGGCAACGGCGGTGGCGGTGGCGACGGCGGCGAATAGCCCGACAAGTCGCTGATCAGCCGAATAACGGTATCGGTGGCGAGAGCCACCCTGAGACACAGGCCCCGGGGATCCCCGGGGCCTGTGTCGCTCTCAGGCCGGTTTCCGGCGGTCCCCCGTGGACGCTCCGTGGCCCGCCCGGCGGATCCGGGGCAAGGGGCGTGGCCGCCGAAGTCCCCCTGGCCCTGTGACCGAAACGGGGGTCAGCCGCACACCCCCTCGGGGCGTGGGTGCACACTAGAGAGGCGGTAGAGGCCCCCGACACATCCGGGGGCCTCTACCGCCTTCTTGTGCTGGCGGCCCGGGACCGGTGCGGTCCGGGCGTACGCCGCGATATAGGTAGATCAGCTGTTCGGCCTGGCAGCGCTCCGGCGCAGGCCCTCCACACATCCGGGGACCTGCGCCAGAGCGGTCATGCGATTCTTGCTGGGAGCCCTACGTTTCGTGCATTCGTGCGTCGGTCCGGCGACCGTCGATCAGTAGTTGGCGCCGGTTCCGCCGCCGCCACCGGAGCCGCCGGTCGCGTTGCACTGCGAGTTGTCGCCGCCCTGGCCGATCAGCCCGAGAGAAAGGCCGATGGGCAGCACGCAGTTGACCTTCGTGTCGCCGCCGCCGCCGCCATTGCCACCGGTGTTGTCGGCCGTGCCGTGGCTACCGGCCAGCGCGGTGCCGCCGAAGAGGGCGGAACCGGCCGCGCCGAGCGCGATGACAGCGGTGGCGACTGCTGTCTTGGTGAACTTGCGGGTCACCTTTTACCTCCAAGATCATTTCTGCGTCGAAGTCACTTTTCGCCTCGACGCGCAGAATTTGTACCGCCTGCCGGAGTTCGTGTCCAACACCGCGCGCACTTTTCATCGGAGAGTACGCGGTCGGGTGGTGAGGGGATCCGTTGCTATCGCCTGGGCGGCGAATCGCCATTCCGGAGATGAGTATTCGGAATTGATGCGGCAGCGGTCAGGCTGGGCCGGGTCTCGGCCATTGACCTGTCGAAACCCTGGGATGACCCTGAGGGCGGCGGATACTTGACGGAGGTACTACATGGAGTCCGGACACTGAACGGGCGGGTAGAGGTCCCTGACACATCCAAGGATCTCTACCCGCCCGGTTTGGAAATTTAGTAGTTCGCCCCGGTGCCGCCGTCGCCGGCGCCGCCGCCGGTCGCGTTGCACTGGGTGTTGTTGCCACCCTGGCCGACGATGCCGGCGGTTACGCCGACCGGAATCAGACAGTTCGCGTTGGCGTTTCCGCCGCCGCCACCGGCTCCGCCGGAGTTGTCGTGCTCTCCGTGACTTCCGGCGAACGCGGTGCCGCCGAACAGAGCGGACGCGCCGGTAGCCAGTGCGGCGGCGGCGAGTGCAACAACGGCGCGCTGCCCGAGCCTGCTGTTCATATTTCCTCCCGAATGACTGGTTGAGACGCCCTTCGTCGCAACCACGTCCGTAGGCTTAGTAGGTGGAGATCGCCTTGTCCAACGATGTACGACGGGGTTCGGGTGAAACCACTCCGGGGAGTGAATCACGGTCGTGGCGTTCCGTGCTTTCCAGGTGAAGTTCCCTGAACTCGGCGACGTCCAGCGACGATATGGTGAATTGGGTCGCGGTCGGGTGACGTTCCTTCGGATGAGTGTAAGCAATTGTGCGAAGTTCACCATCCCGTGTTGCGACGTTCGCCGGGCTGGCGGTTGCGTCGGCCGCATTGTCATTGCGGGCGCAATCAACAAGCGAGGCCGGCAAATGCGCCGCCGCCCGCTCCGGCCGACCGGTAGGGAATGCCCCACCTCGGTTCCGGGGGCCCGCTCCAGGGGGCCGGGGGCCCTCACCATCGCCGCTCAGTGGCCGCGCTGAAACGCTTTCTCCACGCCGCGACCAGGCAATTCGGTCGCCAGCCCGAGGAGAGAACGTGACCGCGACATTACCTATCGAGCGAGCAGCCACCGAGGGCCCGCCGGCGGTTCTGGTCGCCATGCAGGCCCAGGGCTGGCGGACCCGCCGGGGCGAGCGGCTGGACAACGTCTTCGAGGAGCGGTGCGACTGGATCAGCCAGTACGGCCGCGCCGGTCAGCTCGCGGTCGACTCCGACGAGATGTCCCTGACCTACCCGGAGCTGGATGCGCGGGCCAACCAGCTGGCCCGCTACCTGCGGTTGCGCGGCGCCAAGCCGGGCGACCGGATCGCGCTCCTGTTCGACCGGCCGGGCTACGCCTACATCGGCATGCTGGCCGTGCTGAAGATCAGCGGGGCATACGTGCCGCTGGACGCCGGCCAGTCCACCGGGCGGATGGCCTACATCGTGGCGGACGCCAAGGTCAGCATGGTGCTCACGCTGTCGCACCTGCGCGACCGGGTCGAGCCGCTGGCCTCGGTGGGCACCGAACTGGTGTTCGTCGACGAGGCCGCCGCGCTGATCGGGGAGCTGGACGAGCGCCGCCTGCTCGCGGCCGAGCGGGGCCGGCACACCGACCAGGTCGCGTACATCATCTACACCTCGGGCACCGTCGGCCGGCCCGCCGGCGTGGCGATCGACCACCCGAGCATCTGCAACTTCGTGCGGGTCGCCGCCGAGGTCTACGGCATCCGCGCCCGCGACCGGGTCTACCAGGGCGTGAGCATCGCGTTCGACTTCTCCGTCGAGGAGATCTGGGTCCCGTGGGCGGTTGGCGCCACGCTGGTGCCCCGGCCGACCGGGGCCGAGCCGAGCGGCCGCGCGCTGCACGAGCTCCTGGCCCGCCGCAAGGTCACCGCACTGTGCTGTGCGCCGACGCTGCTGGCCAGCATGCCGGACGCGGACCTGCCGGAGCTGCGCTTCCTGCTCGTCTCCGGGGAGCCGTGCCCGAAGGACCTGGTCACCCGCTGGTACCGGCCGGGCCGGCGGTTCCTGAACGTCTACGGGCCCGCCGAGGCCACCGTGACAGCCACCTGGACCGAGCTGCACCCGGACCGGGCGGTCACCATCGGGGTGCCGCTGCCGACCTACACCACGGTGATCCTGGACCCCGAGGACCCGCACCGCGCGCTGCCGCACGGCGAGGTCGGCGAGATCGGCATCGCCGGGATCGGCCTGGCCTGCGGGTATCTCAACCGCGAGGACCTGACGAGCAAGGCGTTCATCGAGGACTTCCTCGGCATCCCGGCCAACCCGTCGGGGCGGATCTACCGCACGGGTGACCGGGGCCGGGTCAACGCCAACGGCGAGATCGAGCTGCTGGGCCGGCTCGAACCCGAGTACAAGAGCCGCGACTTCTGCGCCGAGCTGGCCGAGATCGAGTCCGCGCTGCGTGACGCGCCCGGGGTCGCGCGGGCCGTGGTGCACACCTACGGCAACCGCGAGGACACCGAGCTGGTCGGCTACTACAGCCTGCGGGCGGACGCGGGTGAGGTCGACGAGGCGGCCATCTACGGCTACCTGCGGGACCGCCTCCCCGGCTACCTGGTGCCGGCCTTCCTGGAGCGCCTCGACGAGATCCCGATGGTGCCCAGCGACACGGTGGACCGCGCCAAGCTACCGCCGCCCGGAGGCGTGCGGCAGGCCCACCAGCCGGCCCCGGTCGCCGACCGCGCCGGCGTCGAGATCGCCGAGGCGGCGGCCGCGCTGCGGGACAGCCGGGCCGAGCTGGACCGGCTGCGGGCCCAGCTGGCGGCGCTGCAGGCGCCGGCCGTCGCGCCGACCATCATCCCGGCCGCGCCCGCCGTCGCGCGGGCCTCCTTCGTCCTCGACGCGCACACCGCGGTGCCGCCCGCATTCCGGCCCGCCTTCCCGACCATCGCGCCGTATGCTCCCGCGCCGGCGCAGCCGTTCGCGATGCCCCAGGTCAGCATGCTGGCCGAGTACTTCGAGCGGGCCACCGACCGTGCGCCGGAGTCCACCGCGCTGGTCTGCCGGACCGAGCGGGTCAGCTACGCCGAGCTGGACCGGCGGGCGAACCGCGTGGCGCACCTGCTGCTGGCGCGGGGCGTCCGTGCGGGCCAGCCGGTGGGCATCCTGCTGGAGCGCTCGGTCGAGACGTACGTGGCGATCCTGGCCGTGCTGAAGGCCGGGGCCGCCTACGTGCCGCTGGACCTGTCGTTCCCCGACGACCGGCTCGGCTACATCGCGGGCGACGCCGGCCTGGTCCACCTGGTGGCCACCTCGGCCTCGCGCGGGCGCACACAGTCCCTGTCCTGCCCGGTGCTCGAGCTCGACGCGGCGGCCGGCGAACTGGCCGCCCAGCCCGACCGTCGCCCCGGGGTGCGTGTGGACCCGGAGACGCAGAGCTACGTGATCTACACGTCCGGCTCGACCGGCAAGCCCAAGGGCGTCGCCATCTCGCACGCCAGCATCGTCAACTTCCTCGCGGTGGCCACCCCGATCTACGGCGTGACCAGCGCGGACCGGGTGTACCAGGGCATGTCGATCAGCTTCGACTTCCACCTGGAGGAGATGTGGCCGGCGTGGGTCGCCGGGGCCGCCCTGATCGCCGGGCCGACCGACTCGCGGCGGTTCGGCCAGGGCCTGGTCGACTTCCTGGCCGAGCACGAGGTGACGGTGTTCTGCAGCGTGCCGACGATGCTCACCACACTCGAGTCCGACCTGCCCTCGGTGCGCTGCCTGCTGATGAGCGGCGAGGCCATGCCGCCGGACCTGGTGCGCCGGTTCGCCCGCCCCGGCCGGCGGATCCTGAACTGCTACGGCCCGACCGAGACCACGGTGTCGTCGAGCTGCACGGAGCTGTTCCCGGACCGGCCGGTGACCCTCGGCGTGCCGTTCCCGAGCTACGTGTTCTACGTGCTCGACGAGAACCTGCGGCCCGTCGAGCCGGGCGGCGTCGGCGAGATCTGCATCGGTGGCCCCGGTGTCGGCATCGGCTACCTGAACCGGCCGGAGCTGACGGCGGAGCGGTTCGTGCCGAACCCGATCGCGGCCGACCGGACCGTGGCGCCCCGGATCTACCGCTCCGGTGACCTCGGTCGCGTCAACCCGGCCGGCGAGTACGAGTACCTCGGCCGGATCGACACCCAGGTCAAGATCCGCGGCTACCGCATCGAGCTCGGCGAGATCGAGCAGCTGATCCGGGAGGACCCTGCCGTGGAGATCGCGGTGGTGAACCCGGTCGAGCGCGACGGCGTGGTGCAGGACCTGATCGGCTACGTCACGCTGCGCGGCGGCACTGCCGCGCTCTCTTCGGACGGCGGCGCCGCCCTGCGGGAGCGGCTGAACACCACGCTGCGCCGCCGGCTGCCCGCGTACATGATCCCGTCGTTCCTCGAGGTGCTGGACGAGTTCCCGATGCTGGCCGCCGACAAGGTCAACCGGGCCAAGCTGCCGGCGCCGGTCTCGCCGCCGCTGGGCTCCGGGACCGGCCCGTACGTGGCCCCCGGCAGCGCGCTCGAGGCCGGCCTCGCCCAGGAGTGGGGCCAGGCGCTGAAGGCCGAGAAGGTCTCGGTCGAGGACGACTTCTTCTGCGACCTCGGCGGCCACTCGCTGACCGCCGCGCACCTGATCTCCGCGCTGCGCCGCCGCCCCGGGCTGGAGGGCCTCGGCATGGGCGACCTGTACGCGCACCCCACGATCCGAGGGCTCGCCTCGTTCATCGAGCACGAGCTGACGCCCGCCGAGGACGAGGAGCCCGGATTCGCCGCGGTCGCCCGCCCGGCCCCGCGCCGGCACTCCGGCCCGCGGGTGTGGAGCAGCGGCCTGGCCCAGCTGGGGCTGCTCTACGGCTGGTTCCTGGCGCTGGGTACCCCGCCGCTGGTGCTGCTGTACGCGATCCTGGTGCGCCTCGGCGTGCCGATGCCGACGCTGGGTACCGACCGGTTCGGTGTGCGGGAGGCGCTGGTCAAGCTGTCCGGCGTCGAGCTGGGCGCGGCCGGTGGCCTCTGGTTCGCCTGGTTCGTGCTGACGCTGTTCCTGTTGCCGGTGGTGGGCGGACGCCTGGCGCTGGCGGGGGTCCGGCCCGGCTGGTACCCGCTGTGGGGGTTCACCTACCTGCGGTTCTGGTTCTACGGCAAGATCGCGGCGCTCGCCCCGGTGGCGATGCTGACCGGCACCCCGCTGCTCGCGCCGTACCTGCGGCTGCTCGGGGCGAAGGTCGGGCGGCACACCCACGTCTCCGGCCGGATCGACCTGCCGAAGCTGGTCTCGATCGGGGACGGCGCGAGCATCGGCCCGGCGGCCAGGGTCCAGCCGTTCGTGGTGGCCGACGGCTGGTTCCGGCTGGCCCCGGTGCGGATCGGCGCCGGCAGCTTCGTCGGCACCAACACCGTGGTGCTGGCCGGCGCGGAGCTCGGTGACGGCGCGATGGTGGGGGAGCAGTCCCTGGTGCACGCGGACCGGCGCATCCCGGCCGGCGAGTACTGGGCCGGCTCACCGGTGTCGCGGGTGCAGGCCGTGCCGGCGCACCTGGCCGAGATGGCACAGCACCCCGACACCCGGCGCTGGCCGCTCACGGTACTGCTCGGCTACGTCGCCGCGATCGCCATGCTGCTCACGCTGCCCGCCGTGATCGCGGCGCCCAGCGCGGCCCTGGTGGCCTACGCGACGGTGACCGGCGGAATCGGCAGGGGGCTGCTCAGCACGCTGCTGGCCGGGCCACTCTTCGTGCTGGTCAGTTGCCTCGTGCTGATCGCCGTGCAGCGGGTCGTGCGGCCCTCGCGTGACCCGGGCATCTACTCCGCGCGCGGCTGGCTGGCGCTGCGCAAGTGGGTGAGCATGAACGTCGTCAGCATGAGCGTGGCGATGACCCGGACGCTCTACTGCACGCTCTACGTGGTGCCGTTCCTGCGCGGCCTGGGGCTGCGGTTCGGCCAGTGGTGCGAGATCGCCATCCCGAAGTACATCGACCCGGACATGACGATCCTGGGCGACCAGTGCTTCCTGGCCGAGGGGATCACCACCGCGCCACCGGTGTTCCACGGGGGCCGGATCTGCCTGCGCCAGGCCGAGCTGTCCCGCCGTACCTTCGTCGGCAACCTGGCGCTGGTGCCCGGTGGCAGCCGGATGGGGGAGAACAGCCTGCTCGGCGTGCTGTCCCTGGCGCCGGCGCGGCCGATCGACCCGGAGACCACCTGGCTGGGCTCGCCGGCGATCTTCCTGCCCCGCCGGCAGGAGAGCCAGAAGTTCGCGGACAAGCTCGTCTACGCCCCGACCCGGGGCATGGTCGCCCTGCGGCTGCTGGTCGAGCTGCTGCGGGTGAACCTGCCGCAGGTCATCCTGGCGGCGAGTGTGCTCGCCGGGCTCTGCCTCACGGTCAAGCTGGCCGCGCTGCTGTCGCCGCTGGTGCTGCTGGCCCTGGTGCCGGCGCTCAGCCTCGGCGGCGCGCTGGCCGCCACCCTGGTCGTCATCGCGCTCAAGTGGCTGGTGATCGGCAAGTACCGGCCGAGGACCGAGCCCTACTGGAGCCTGTGGGTCCGCCGGACCGAGCTGATCACCGGGTTGTTCGACGCCGTCGCCGCGCCCGTGCTGCTCAGCCGGCTCGAGGGCACCCCGTGGATGGCGCCGATGCTCCGGCTGTTCGGGATGCACATCGGCCGGCGGACCTGGCTGGTGTCCACCGGCGGCACCGAGTTCGACCTCGTGCACATCGGGGACGACGCGATGGTCGGCGAGGGCACCGCGCTGCAGACCCACCTGTTCGAGGACCGCGTGATGAAGATGTCCCGCACCAGGGTCGCCGCCGGGGCCACGGTCGGCACCAACGCCGTCGTGCTCTACGACGCCGAGGTAGGCGCGGGCGGCTCGCTGGACACCTCGTCGCTCGCCATGAAGGGCGAGGTCCTGCCACCCCAGAGCCATTGGCGCGGCATCCCGGCCCGCCAGACCGCCTGACTCTCCTGACTCCCGTACTTCCCACCACCGGACCACCTGGTCCGCCGCCGCCCGAGGGGGCCCGCGATGCTCGAGCTGATCACCATCACCGACCTGACCAGCGACTACCGGGGGTTCCGGTGCCGCACGGCGCGCGGGGTCGCGTTCTCGCGGCTGCGGTTCGCCATCATGCACGGCAACGGCAACATCATCCTGGTGCTCGACGAGCAGCTCAGCGGCCTGTCCGAACAGCAGGTCGACGGGGTGCTCGCCCGGGAGATCTGCCAGTCCTACACGGCGCTGCGGGTGGACGGCATCGCGTTCGTCCGCAGCAGCGGCGACCGGGTCCGGATGACCTACTTCGAGCGGGATGGCACCCACTCGACGATGTGCGGCAACGCGCTGCGCTGCGTCACCCGGTACTGCGCGGAGCGCGGCTACCTGTCCGGCCCGGAGGACGTCATCCGCACCGACGACGGCGTGAAGTGGGTGTCGGCGGCCGGGGGGCGGGTCCACGTCGAGATTGGCCCGGGGCGGGAGTTCCGCCAGGTCGCCGAGGGGCAGTACTTCGCGTTCAGCGGGCTGGCGCACCTCGTGCTGCTGACCGACGACCTGGCCGGCGTGGACGTACTCGCGGTGGCGCGCCCGCTGCGCTACGACACCGAGCTGTGCGCCCGGCTGGCCCACCCGGAGGGGCTGCACGTCAACTTCATGCAACGGCTCGCCGACGGGATCGGCGTGCGCACCTACGAGGTCGGCGTGGAGGACGAGACGCTCGCCTGCGGGACAGGGGTGGCCGCCTCCGCCTTCGTCGCCAACCGCGTGTGGGGCCTGCCGTTCCCGATGCGCGTGCGGGTCCGGGGCGGGGAGATGACCGTGCACCACAACGAGCGCGGCCTGTTGATCAGCGGCACCACGAACTACCTGTTCAGCAACATCACGACCTGCCGACCCGTCGCCCGTTCGGCCTAGGCCGCCCAGACAACCAGGAGAGGTCACGACGTGAGTAGTACGGACATCGGCGTGCGGGGTGGCGCCACCGCCGCCCCGGCCACGCGCACCGACCGGCAGATCGGGGTGGATGTGGCCCGGGGGGTCGCGCTGCTCGGCATGATCGCGGTGCACGTCTTCGACACCTTCGACAAGCACGGCGAGCCGACCCTCGCCACCGAGATCGCCGCCGGGCGGGCCTCGACGCTGTTCGCCTTCGTCGCCGGGATCAGCCTGGCGTTCCTCAGCGGGGGCCGCCGGGGGGTGGCGGGCCGGTCCCGCACCGCGGCCTCGGTCGGCATCGCCATCCGGGCCGTGCTGATCGGGTCCGTCGGCCTGCTGCTGGGCGGCCTGCTCGGCGACGCCACCGACGTCGAGATCATCCTGCCGTACTACGGCCTGATGTTCCTGCTGGCCATCCCGCTGCTCGGGCTGCGCCCGGGCACTCTGGCGATGGTCTCCGCCGGGCTGGTCGCGGTGGCGCCGCTGGTGGTGCTGACCGCGCTGGACGGCTCGGAGCCGGCGAGCACCGGGCCGAACGGGAACCCTACGTTCGCCACCCTGTTCGACGACCCGGCCGGCCTGTTCGGCGCGCTGCTGGTGACGGGCTACTACCCGGTGCTGGCGTACCTCGCGTACCTGTGCGCCGGGCTCGCGATCGGCCGGCTCGACCTGTCCTCGCGCCGGCTGGCGGTCGGGCTGCTCGGCGGGGGGATCGCCATGGCGGTGGCCGCCCGGCTGGTCTCCGCGTTCGTGCTGTTCCAGCTGGGTGGGTTGGACCAGCTGCTGGACTCCGACGCCGACTCCGCCGCCCGCAACGAGCTGCTGTGGGACTCCGACCCGAGCGCGTCCATCTGGTACCTCGCGGTGCCGTCCCCGCACTCGACGACCCCGATCGACCTGCTGCACACGCTCGGCTCGGGCATGGCGGTGCTCGGCGCCGCGCTGCTGCTGTGCCGGGTCGCGGCGATCGCGCGGCTGCTGCGGCCGCTGGCGGCGGCGGGGGCCATGACGCTGACCCTGTACAGCGCGCACCTGCTGGTGCTGGCGACCGGTGTGCTCGACGGTGCGCCGGAGGTGCTGTACGTGCTGCTCGTGGTCGGCGCGCTGATCTTCGCGTTCCACTGGCAGCGCCGGTTCGGCCAGGGACCGCTCGAGCGGCTGGTCGGCGAGGTCGCCGGTCGAGCGCGCCGGGCGGTCGCGGCCCGGCCCGCGCGGGATCCCCACGACGCGGGCCGGCCGGAACCGGGTGCGGCGGCCGCCGGGCCGGACGGCGGCGGGCGGGCCGCCGCGCCGTCCCCATCGGACACGCCGTAGTCCCCGGGGAGCTAGGACCAGTTGGCGATGTTCAGAGTGAAGAAGAAGGTGCCGATCAGGATCGCGACGACGCCCAGGATGACGGCGATCCTGGCGTGCTGGGCGGTCAGCGGACGCTGTGAACCGGGCACCGCGAGGCCGATAGCGATCGCGCCGAACACCCAGCCGGCGATCGACACGGGGCTGGTCAGCGCGGCCACGATGCCGACGATCAGGGCGGCCTTCGTCATGCTGGGGTTGTCCATACGCGCGGTCTTCTTTCGCGCGTGATTGAGCAGCTTGTCCGCTAACGGGTTGTCCGCGGTCATAGCGGGATCCTTTCCGGATGATCGATTCCTCGGCCGTGGTCGAGTGCCGCCGGCCGGGGTGGCGGGTACGCAGCCGAGGTGTTCAACGAGGGTCGGCAGAAGGTGGCACTCCGCCAGATCGGTGACGCGTTCGGCCAGATCAGTGATGGTGGGGGCCACTCTGCGGATAGATGATCTGAACGCCGGAGTTAAGGGCACTCATTCGAGAGGCCCGTCCGGGGAATTGCTTGCCGTCTCAATTAATCTTGTTGCGGTGGCGATTCTGGGGCTTCGCGGTCTACCGGGTTGAATAAAGATCAAAAGAGGCAGGGAACGCGGATCAGTTGTGGGCGAAATTAACTAGCCGGCCGAGGCTCAGCTCTCGGCGTCGGCGCGCGGTACCCGGCGCAGCAGGACGGCGGTGAGCAGCGCGAGCAGCGCGGCGGTCGCGGCGGCGGCCAGCGCGGCGAGCTGGAAGCCGAGCGTGAAGGCGGCCCTGGCCATCCCGAGCACGGCCGCGCCGAGGCGGGCGGGCAGCTCGGCGGCCGCCGCGACGGCCGCACCCAGGGTGTCCCGGGCGGCGTGGGCGGCGTCCGGCGGCACGTCGGCGGGCAGCGCACCGGTCAGCTGGCGGCGGTACACCGCCGTGCCGAGGCTGCCCAGCACGGCGATGCCCAGCGAGCCGCCGAGCTCGGCGGCCGTCTCGGAGATCGCCGCCGCCGACCCCGCGCGCTCGACCGGCGCCGCCCCGACGACCAGGTCCGTGGCCAGGGTGCCGACCGGCGCGATGCCCGCCGCGAAGATCGTGGCACCGAGCACGGGGACGGCCAGGCCGCCGGCGGGACCCGCACCGGCGAGCACGCCGAAGCCGGCGGCCGCGACGGCCAGCCCGGCCGCCATCACGTACGCCGGGCGAGCCAGCCGCGCGAGCGCAGGGGCGAGCAGCGAGCCGAGCACCAGACCGGCGGCGGCCGGCAGCGACCACAGGCCGGCGACCAGCGGTGACAGGCCGAGCACCAGCTGCAGGTACTGCGCGATCAGGAAGAACATGCCGTAGCCGGCGAACAGGCTCAGGGTGAACGCGGCGAGTGCGCCGCTGAACGCGGGCACCCGGAACAGCGCGAGGGGCAGCAGTGGGTCGGACAGCCGTCGCTGCCGGCGTAGGAAGGCCGCGCCGACCACCACTCCGGCCAGCGCGGACAGCGCCACCCAGCGGTCCGGCCCGACGTCCGCCGACCGCTTCAGCGCGTACACCAGGGCGAGCACCGCGCACAGCGACATCGCCGCGCTGGGCAGGTCGAGCCGGCCGGCGTCCGGATCGCGGAACTCCGGCAGCAGCACCGGGCCGAGCACCAGCAGTAGCACCATGACCGGCACCGCGAGCAGAAACACCGAGCCCCACCAGAAGTACCGCAGCAGCACGCCGCCGAGCACCGGGCCGAGCGCCGCCCCGGCCGAGAAGCTCGCCGCCCAGATGGACACCGCCACGGTCCGCTGGCGCCGGTCGAGGAACATGCCTCGGACGAGCGACAGGGTCGACGGCGCCAGCGTGGCCCCGGCGACGCCGAGCAGCGCCCTGGCCGCGATCAGCAGGCCCGGACTGGTGGCGTAGGCGGCCAGCACCGAGGTCGCGCCGAACGCGGCCGCCCCGATCAGCAGCAGCCTGCGCCGGCCGATCCGGTCCCCGAGCGTGCCCATGGTGACCAGCGACCCGGCCACCAGGAACCCGTAGCTGTCCACGATCCAGAGCAGCTGGCTGCCGCTGGGGTGCAGGGCGGCGCTGAGGGCGGGCACCGCCAGGTTCAGCACCTCGAGGTCCATGGTGGCGAGCACGCACGGCAGGGCGATCACCGCCAGCCCCAGCCAGGCGCGCCGGGTTGCCTTCGGCCCGGCGCGCTCGGCGGGGTTCGACATCGTGCCGAGCTACTCGGCGTCCGCTACCAGCTGATGCCGACGTACGACGGGTCGTCCCGTCGCTGCGCCGCATCGGGTAGCCGGACCAGGTCGACGACCAGCCGGTCGGCCCCGACCTTGCTCATGGCGGCCGCGATCGCCGGCTCGGCCGACCCCGCGATGCACACCTCGGCGTGGTCGAGCACCTGGTCGATGTCGTCGGTGAGCAGCCGCTCGATGTGCGGCAGGCGCTCGGCCAGGTAGTCGCGGTTCGCGCCGGTGAGCCGGGACAGCGCCACCGTCGAGTCGAAGATCTTGACCTGGTAGCCCTTGCC
Organism: Pseudonocardia sp.; assembly: GCA_036272155.1. Taxonomy (GTDB): domain Bacteria; phylum Actinomycetota; class Actinomycetes; order Mycobacteriales; family Pseudonocardiaceae; genus Pseudonocardia. Next base: position 8,143 of record DATAZG010000022.1, on the reverse strand, counting down.
CAGCAGCCGCTCGGCCAGCTCGACCAGCGCGCTCTCCCGCAGGTCGTCGGTGCCGGCCTTGAAGGACAGCCCGAAGATGCCGACCTTGCGCCGCCCGCTGCCGGTGACCAGGTCCAGCGCCCGGCGGATGTGCGCCTCGTTCGACGGCAGCACGCTGGCCAGCAGCGGGGTGTCCAGGTCGCGCCGGCGGGCGGTGTGGACCAGCGCCCGCAGGTCCTTGGGCAGGCAGGAGCCGCCGAAGGCGAAGCCGGGGCGCAGGTAGGCCGGGCTGATGTTGAGCTTGGTGTCGGCCATGAACACGTCGATCACCGAGTGCGAGTCGACGCCGACCGACCGGCAGATCACGCCGATCTCGTTGCCGAAGGCCACCTTCAGCGCGTGGTAGCTGTTGTCCACGTACTTGATCATCTCGGCCTCGGCGAGGCGGACCGCGAAGCGGGGCCCGGGCAGGCCCTCGTAGAGGCGCATCACGGCCTCGGCGCTCTCCGGGTCGTTCGAGCCGACGACGGTCTTGGGCGGGTTGTTGAAGTCCCACACGCTGGTGCCCTCGCGCAGGAACTCAGGGTTCACGCAGACGCCGAAGTCGACGCCCGCGCGCTTGCCGGAGGTCTCCTCCAGGATCGGGATGAGTACGTCGGCGCAGGTACCGGGCACCATGGTGCTGCGGAACACGACGGTGTGGCGGGCGGTCTTGGTGGCGAGGGCGGCGCCGATCTCGGCGCTGACCCTGCGCAGGTAGACGGTGGACAGTTCGCCGTTCGGCTCGGACGGGGTACCAACGCAGATCAGCGAGATGTCGGTCTGGTGCACGGCGGTCTCGGCATCGCCGACGACCGTGAGCGCGCCGTCCGAGACGACCTTGCTGACCAGCTCGCCGATGTGCTCCTCGATGACAGGTGACTTGCCGTCGCGGAGGAATTCGGTCTTGGTCGGGTTCGCGTCGATCCCCAACACCTGGAAGCCGCGATCGGCGAAACACGCCGCCGAGACGCAGCCGACGTAGCCGAGGCCGAAGACGCTGATGGCGGGTCCGGTGCGGACTCTGTCATTCATGGGGGGCAACGTTAGTCCCCTGGTAGATCATGGTGGGACCGGTCCCCGGCAGCGGTGCCGCGTCGCACGTCCGGGTCCTTCCGTCCTCCTCGGCCGGTGATCCACGACAGCAGCTCACCCAGTGCGCCGTCGAGGGCCGAGCGACCCCGCGTCACCGAGTCCTTGCCCGTCACCCAGGACAGCAGGCCGCCGAGTGCGGCGTCGACAGCTGACCGCGGTCGCTTCTCCGAGTTGTTGCCGGTCATCGGACCTCCAGTGGTTCCTCATGGCTAAGATGCTTGATTGTCAAACACAGCTTCGGGTCTAAGTGTTTGATTGTCAAGCATAATGAGGGCGGAATGAGACGAGAGTCGCTCGAGCGCGAGATCGGTGAAGAGCTCGCTGAGCTGCAGGGTGCGTACGACGACAGTGATCGAGCGCTGGCGAACCGGCTCGGCATCGGGCGCACCGATCTGCGCTGCCTCGACCTGATCGTCCGGAGCGGGCCGTGCAGTGCCACGGAGGTGGCCAGGAAACTGGGGCTGACCAGGGGCTCGGTGACCACGCTGATCGACAGGCTGGAGCGTGCCGGCTACGCCACCAGGCGGCCCGACCCCGCGCACGGCAAGCGGGTCCTCGTGGTGCCGACGCCTCGGTTGATCGAGCTGGTCGAGCCGCTGGTGGAGCCACGCGCGCGGGCCGGGCGAGAGCAGTTGGCCGCGTACTCCGTCGGCGAGCTGCTGCTCATCCGGACGTTTCTCCGGCAGACGCGCGAGCGGCACTCCGAGCACGCGGAGAAGCTGTTGCGTGATTGACTATAAAAAGTGAGTGAACTACCTTTCGCTGTGGATGGAGCTCACGTCAGCTCGGCCGACCACACCGAAGGAACCCAGCCATGACCCAGATCAACGCCGCGGACCTGGACGGCGCCGTGGCGCCGCGGGTGCCGGTTGCGCGGACCTGCCCGTTCCACCCGCCCGTGCAGTACGAGGAGCTGCGGGACCGCTGTCCGGTGGCCAGGGTCGGGCTGCCGGGTGGGGGTACCGCGTGGGCGGTCAGCCGGCTCGCCGACGTGCGGGAGCTGCTGGTCAGCCCCTCGATCAGCGCCGATCCGCGCCGCCCCGGCTTTCCCGACCCGTATCCCGAGGACGGCGAGGACGGCTCGGGGGAGGGGAGCGAGGACGGCGACGCGCCCCGGTTGCTGCTGGAGATGGACGCGCCGGAGCACACCGCGTACCGGCGGATGCTCATCCCGGAGCTCACCGTCCGGCGGGTCAACCAGCTGCGGCCCGGTATCCAGGCGCTGGCCGACGGGCTGGTCGACGACATGCTGCGGCACGGCCCGCCGGTCGACCTTGTCGCCGCGTTCGCGCTGCCTGTGCCGTCCACGGTGATCTGCCAGCTGCTCGGCGTGCCCTACGGCAGCCACGAGTTCTTCCAGCGCCACACCGAGACCGTGGTGTCCAAGGTGTCCACCGGCGCGCGGAAGCAGGCCGCGTACCAGGAGCTCTACGAGTTCCTGGACGCGCTGGTCACCGCCGAGGAGGCCGAGCCGGCCGACAACATCCTCGGCCGGCTCGTGACCCGGTACCGGGTGATCGGGGAGCTGTCGCACGAGATGCTGGTCAGCCTTGCCGTGTTGCTGCTGCTGGCCGGGCACGAGACCACGGCGAACACGATCTCGCTCGGTGTGCTCACGCTGCTGCACAACCCCGACCAGCTGCGGGTGCTGCTGGCCGAACCGGCCGCGGCCGCCGGCGCCGCCGACGAGGTGGTGCGGTTCCACTCGCTCGGCGACGTGGACATCTCCCGGGTGGCCACCGCCGACTTCGAGCTCGGTGGCCAGCGGATCCGCGCCGGCGAGGGTGTCCTGCCGATCATGTCGGCGGCCAACCGTGACCCCGCCGCGTTCGACCGCCCCGCCGAGTTCGACATCCGCCGCCCGGACGCACGCCACCACGTCGGCTTCGGCTACGGCGCCCACCAGTGCCTCGGGCAGAACCTGGCCAGGGCGGAGCTGGAGATCGCCTACCGCACCCTGTTCACCCGGATCCCGACCCTGCGCCTCGCGGTGCCGCTGGACGAGCTCGAGCTGAAGACCGACGCGCAGATCTTCGGCCTGCGCCGCCTGCCGGTGACCTGGTGACCGACCGAGGTCCGGGGGAACCCCGATGAGGATCACCGTCGACCGGGGCCGGTGCGTCGGCGCCGGCCAGTGCGTGCTCGCCGCGCCCGAGCTGTTCGACCAGGACGACGACGGCATCGTGACCCTGCTCGATGCGGCCCCGGCGGCGCAGGGGCGTGCCGGCGCGAGGGATGCCGCGCTGCTCTGCCCGGCGGCCGCGATCGGCGTCGACTCCTCCTGACGTGGTGCCGGCGCTCGGTCAGACCCCGGGTGCGCCGGCCGGGGGCGGCTCGAGCTCGGCCGTGATGGCCCTCGGCACGCGGATGCCGTGTGCGGCCAGGCCCTCGGCGAAGCGGCCGGCGAGCCGGTCGGCCGGGTTGGCGACCAGCACGACGATCTCCCGGCGCAGTGGGGGCTCGAGCCGGCGCAGCGTCCCGGGGAAGCTCGTGCCGAGGCTGCTGACCGGGGCGAGCGCGATGCCGAGGCCGGCCGAGGCGAGCTGTGCGGCGGGCTGTTCTGGGCCGCCGCGGCCGCGCTGGATCCCGCCGCCTTGCTGGCGACTCTGCCCGTGGCGGCGGACGGCACCATCGCGCCGCGGGCCAGGGCGTGGGCTGTCCGCGCCTCGGTACCCGACCGCCCCCTGAACTGACGGGGCGCGGCCCAGGCCCAGCCGTGTGCTCGAGTCCGGCCGGGCCGGCCCGCATCCGTCAGCCGGCTCGCAGGGGCGTCGGCGGTGCGTCGCGCAGCCAGGACAGCACCGCGTCGGACTGGGCCCGCTGGAACGCGCGCAGCGTCGGCAGGCCCGGTGGCGCGGGCCGGCGGGCGCCGTCGGTGAAGTAGCCGGCGAGCCCGGCCAGCGCCGCGGTCAGGTCGGCGCGGCACACCCCGGCCCCGGCGGCGTACCCGTCCAGCAGCGCCGGGGTGTCGTGCCCGCCGTAGAGCCGGACGTTGACCAGCAGCAGCAACTGGTCGAGCCAGGCCGGACCCCGGCAGGCCCATGGCCAGTCCACCACGGTCACCCGGCCGTCGGCACCGAGCAGGATGTTGTCCGCCCGGATGTCGGTGTGCACGAGCGCGTCGCCGACCAGCGCGGACAGCCCCCGGTCGGCGAGCGCGACGAGGTCGTGCAGGTGTTCGGCCACCCACGGGTGCAGGTCGGCGGGCGGCTCGGCCGCGATCCGCCGCCAACCGGCGAAGTCGTCGGCGAGGGCCTCGGCGGCCGTCGGCAGCGGCGACGGTGTCAGCACCGAGGCCAGCTCGGTGAGCGCCGCCTGCACCCGCCGCAGCTCGTCGGGCAGCCACGGGGTCACCGGGTGGCGGCCCTCGATGTCCTCGTAGACCAGTGCGACCCACTCACCGCCGTCGTAGCTGCCCAGCAGGGTTGGTGTCGGCGCGGTCGAGGGCAGTGCGGCGGCCACGCGGGCCTCCTGGCGGTGCAGCTCGGGACTGCGCGGGTTCGCGGCCGCGCTGATCGCCTTGACGAACGCCCGCCGCCCGCCGGCGGTACGGACCCGGTCGGCCGAGCCGGGTGAGAACCCGCCCGCCTGGGACACCGCGTCGACGACCGGCCCGCCGAGGACGGCCTCGACCTCGCGCCGCACGTGGCTGGGCAGGTCGGTCCACCCGATCCGTACCCCGGTCGCGCTGATCATGCCCGGAGGGTGCCACCGACGGCGCCCGGCCGCATCCGGGTTTTGGGGCTGGCCGGCGAGGGTCTACTTCGGCGTGACGACCATGGCGGATCCGCCACCTCGGCGGACAGGTTCGGCGGCGGCCTGGACGCGGCCGTCGTCGAGGAACTCCAGCGCCTCCACCGCGCCGATCTCCGGGTTCGGGGTGAAGGCCTTCGGCGCGAGCACGAAGTGCTGGCCGAGCCGCTCCAGGGCGGCGCGGTCCGGTGAGTCGAGGAACGCCGGCTCCGCCTCGGTGTTGGCCGCGTTGCGCTGCGAGACCCTCGGCGCGGCGATCGCGTCCGGCAGCGTCATCCCCAGGTCCAGGCGGTTGACCAGCGTCTGCAGCACCGTGGTGATGATCGTGGCGCCGCCCGGCGAACCGATCACCAGGTACGGCTTGCCGTCGCGGAGCAGGATCGTGGGGGAGATGCTGCTGCGTGGCCGCTTGCCGGGGGCGGGCAGGTTCGGGGCGGGCCCGCCGGGTGCGCTCGGCGCGAAGTCGAAGTCGGTCAGCTCGTTGTTGAGCAGGAAGCCCCGGTGCGGCACGGTGATCGCGGAGCCGCCGGTCTGCTCGATGGTCAGCGTGTAGGAGACGACGTTGCCCCAGCGGTCGGCGGTGACCAGGTGGGTCGTCGACGTGCCCTCGTGCGGTGGCGGCGTGCCCGTGCCGGCGGTGCACCCGGTCGGTGGCCGGCTCGGGTCGCCGGGGGCGAGAGGGCTGGTCAGCGCCTTGGTCGGGCTGATCAGGCAGGCCCGTTCCTTGCCGAAGACGGGGTCGAGCAGCCCGGCCGTCGGCACCGGGCCGGACGCCGGGTCGGCCACCCACCGGTTCCGGTCGGCGAACGCGATCCGGCTCGCCTCCAGGTAGTCGTGCAGCGCCGCTATGCGGTCGGTGGCGGAGAGCTGGAAGTTGCTCAGGATGTTCAGCGCCTCGCCGACCGCGATGCCGCCCGAGGACGACGGGGCCATACCGTAGACGTCGAGGCCCTGGTAGACGGAGTGGGTCGGGTCCCTCGGCAGCACGGTGTAGCCGGCCAGGTCGGCGGCCTGCAGCCGGCCGGGGCGGACCGTGCAGCCGGGGTTCTCGGCGACCGGCGGGTGCTGGGCGGCGGCCACGATGTCGTCGGCCAGCGGTCCCCGGTACACGGCGGCCGCACCGTCGCGGGCCAGCAGCCGGTAGGTCGCGGCCAGGTCCGGGTTGCGGAACCGCGTGCCGACCACCGGCAGCTCGCCGCCGGGCAGGAACAGCGCGGTCGTCGACGTGATCGCCCGGAACCGCTGCTCGTTCATCGCGGTCTCGGCACGGAACTGGTCGTCGACGACGAACCCGTCCTCGGCCAGCCGGATGGCCCAGGTCAGCGCGTTGCCGAGGTGCATGGTGCCCCAGCTGCGCAGCGCCTGGTCCCAGGTGGCCGGGGTGCCCGGTACGCCGACCGAGAGCCCCGAGTTGACGGCATCGTCGAACGGCAGCGGCTTCCCGGTGGCGGGGTCGACGAAGGCGTCCGGCGTCATCGCGGCGGGCGCGGTCTCCCGGCCGTCCAGGCTGTGCACCTGCTGGGTCTTGGCGTCGTAGTAGACGAAGTAGCCGCCGCCCCCGATGCCGTCGGAGTAGGGCTCGACCACGCCGAGCGCGGCGGCGGTGGCGACGGCCGCGTCCACCGCGTTGCCGCCGGCCTTGAGCACGTCGATGCCGACCCGCGTCGCGTAGGGGTTGACGCTGGACACCGCGCCATCGGTGCCGACCGCGACCGCGGTGCGCGCCGGCTGCCGTTCCCCCGGTGGCGGCCCGCCGCACGCCGCCGTGAGCAGCGCGCAACACCCCGCGGCGAACAGGGCCCTGACCAGGTTCCGCATGACGCCCCCCACTAGGCCGTGTCCTGCGAGCCCTGGCCGCAGCCTGAGCAACACTAGGACGGACCCAGCGGATCATCCAGCCGGAGCTCAGCCCAGTACGTCGGTGGCCCTGTGCTCCGGCCCGACCCCGTCGACCAGGATGGTGTCGGAAACCGAGTTCTCGGTGCGCAGCGGCAGGATCGCGCGATACTCGGGCGAGTCGTACCAGTCCTTGGCGTGCCCCGGGCTGGGGAAGGCGATCACGATGAGCGTGCCGTCCCAGTTGCCCTCCACCCGCTCCGGCTGCCCACCGTGCACGATGAACCGGCCCTCGAACGGCGCGAGCGTGCCGTCGATCCGCTCCAGGTACTCGACGATCCCGGGGCCCATGTGCACGTTCCGCAGGTTGGCGATGGCGTAGCTGGTCATCCCGGTCTCCCTCTGGTCATCTGTGCTGCTCGTCTGTGCCGCTTCCAGGGTGGTCGAGCCGGGCGGGCACGTCGATTACCCGCGACGTCAAGGCCGTGCCATCCTGTGCGGCCATGGGAGAAAAGCGGCGGGTGTCCTCCTCGACGACGATCGAGGCGCGGCCCGAGGTCGTGTACGCGCTGGTCACCGACCTGACCCGGATGGGCGAGTGGAGCCCGGAGAACACCGGCGGCAGCTGGCTCGGCGGGGCCACGTGCGCGGTCGAGGGCGCACGCTTCAAGGGCACCAACGAGTACGGCGACAAGAAGTGGACCACCACGGTCCAGGTGACCGAGGCGACGGAGCCGAGCCACTTCGCGTTCCGCAACAAGGTCGGCCCGAAGACGGTCTCCGAGTGGAGCTACCGGATCAGCCCGATCGCCGGCGGCTGCAAGGTGACCGAGACCTGGGTGGAGGGCGCCGGCCCGATCCTGTCCATCCTGGGCAAGGCCATCACCGGTGTCGAGGACCGGGGCCCGCACACCCGGATGATGATCGAGACCACGCTGGCGAAGCTGAAGCGGACCGCCGAGTCCGGCGGCTGAGCGCGGCCGGGGCGAAACGTCCATTCCGCCTCGGCACGAGTCGATGCCGAGGACGCCATTGTTCGCCGTGCGGGCCCGCCCAAGACTGGTCGGGAAGCGGCTGCCTATTGCCGCTTCGTCGAACGTCGAAGGGGAGTCCCATGTCTGCATCGAGCGGGCCCGAACTGGCCGGGCAGGTCGCCGTCGTCACCGGTGCGAGCCGAGGGATCGGGGCGGCGACGAGTCGCGCGCTGGCGCTGGCCGGTGCCCGGGTGCTGCTGGTGGGGCGGTCGGCCGCCACCCTGAAGGAGGTCGCGGCCGGACTCCCGAACGACCCCGTGGTCATCGCCGCCGACCTGACCGAACCGGACGTGCATCGCGTGATCATGGATCAGGTCGAGGACGCCGGCGGTGGGATCGACATCCTGGTGAACAACGCCGGCGGGGGCGGCGCGGCCGGTCCCGCCCATCTGCTGGACTTCGCGGAG
>DATAZG010000021.1:0-5644 GCA_036272155.1 Pseudonocardia sp. | reverse complement strand
ATCGACCCGCACGGATTGGAGATCGCGATGAATGGGGTGACGCTGTGCCGGGACGGCGCGGTGGCCGTCGACCGGCACGCCGTCGACCTGTCCGGCCGGGACATCCTGGTCGAGGTCGACCTGCACGTGGGGGCGGGCGCGGCGCAGGTCCGCACCACCGACCTGTCGCTCCGGTACGTCGAAGAGAACAGCGCGTACTCGTCATGACGGGCACAGAAATCGGCACCAAGATCAGCACGGAAATCAGCACCGGGGCGACGACCGCCGGTGCCGCCCGCAGCGCCCGGGAGCGGCTGGTGCACGCGGGGGAGAAGGCCGGCGTGCTGGCCGAGGCGCTGCCGTGGCTGCAGACGTTCCACGGCAAGATCGTGGGGGTCAAGTACGGCGGCAACGCGATGGTGGACGACGAGCTGAAGGCGGCGTTCGCCCAGGACATGGTGTTCCTGCGGCTGGCCGGCATCCACCCGGTGGTGGTGCACGGCGGCGGCCCGCAGATCACCGCGATGCTCACCAGGCTGAACCTGCCGGCGGAGTTCCGGGGCGGGCTGCGGGTGACCACGCCGGAGACCATCGACGTCGTGCGCATGGTGCTCGTGGGCCAGGTCGGCCGGGAGCTGGTCGGACTGATCAACGCGCACGGCCCGTACGCGGTCGGCATGTCGGGGGAGGACGCCGGGCTGTTCACCGCCGAGAAGCGGACCGCGCTGGTGGACGGCGAGGCCGTGGACATCGGACTGGTCGGCGACGTGGTGTCGGTCAGCCCGGCGGCGGTGCTGGACATCGTCGCGGCCGGCCGGATCCCCGTGGTGGCCGGCGTGGCGCCGGATGTCGACGGCACGGTCTACAACATCAACGCGGACAGCGCGGCGGCCGCGCTGGCCGAGGCGCTCGGCGCGGCCAAGCTGGTCGTGCTGACCGACGTGGAGGGTCTGTACGCGAACTACCCGGACCCGGACTCGCTGATCAGCGTGCTGACCGCCGATCAGCTGGAGCCGATGCTGCCGTCCATCGCCAGCGGCATGGCACCGAAGATGGAGGCCTGCCTGCGGGCGGTGCGCGGCGGCGTGCCCCAGGCACACGTGATCGATGGCCGGCTGGCGCACTCGGTGCTGCTGGAGGTCTTCACCAGCGAAGGAGTGGGAACGATGGTGGTGCCATCATGAGCGAGCTTGCGAGCGAATCATCGGCTCAGCGCAGCACGAGTGCGACCGGGCAGGGTGGCCTGACCGCCCGCTGGCAGTCCGTGATGATGAACAACTACGGCACCCCGCCGCTGGCCCTGGTCCGGGGCAGCGGCGCCGAGGTGTGGGACGCCGACGGCAACCGCTACCTGGACCTGGTGGCCGGCATCGCGGTGAACTCCCTCGGGCACGCCCACCCGGCCATCGTCGAGGCGGTCACCAAGCAGGTCTCCACGCTGGGCCACGTGTCCAACCTGTACCTGGCCGAACCGCCGCTCGAGCTGGCCGAGCGGCTGGTCGACCTGCTCGGGGTGGCCCCCCAGGGCGCGCGTGTGCTGTTCTGCAACTCCGGCGCCGAGGCCCTCGAGGCGGCGTTCAAGATGTCCCGGCGGACCGGGCGCACCAAGCTGGTCGCCGCCCAGAACGCCTTCCACGGCCGCACGATGGGCGCGCTCGCGCTGACCGGCCAGGAGCCCAAGCGGGCGCCGTTCGCGCCGTTGCCGGGCGACGTCACGCACGTGCCGTACGGCGACGTGGACGCGCTGGCCGCCGCCGTCACCGACGAGACCGCGGCCGTCGTGCTGGAGCCGATCCTCGGCGAGGCCGGCGTGATCATCCCGCCGGAGGGGTACCTGCAGGCGGCCAGGGAGATCACCACCCGGCACGGCGCGCTGCTGGTGCTGGACGAGGTGCAGACCGGCGTCGGGCGGACCGGGCACTGGTTCGCCCACCAGGCCGTCGGCGTCACCCCGGACGTGGTCACCCTGGCGAAAGGGCTGGCCGGCGGCCTGCCGATGGGGGCGTGCATCGGCATCGGAGCGGCCGCCGACCTGCTCGAACCGGGCCAGCACGGCACCACCTTCGGCGGCAACCCGGTGTGCGCCGCGGCCGCGCTGGCGGTACTGCGCACCATCGAGTCCGAGGGCCTGCTGTCGCACGTGGACCGGGTCGGCAAGGAGCTCGCCGCCGGGGTCGACGCGCTGGGCCACCCGCTGGTCGAGTCGGTGGCCGGAGCCGGCCTGCTGATCGGCATCGGGCTCACCTCGCCGGCCTCGGCCGCCGTGGCCAGCGCCGCCCGGGACGCCGGCATCCTGGTGAACAACGCGGTCCCGAGCCGGCTGCGGCTGGTCCCGCCGCTGATCTTCAGCCACGAGCAGGCCACCGAGTTCCTCACCGCCCTGCCCGGAATTCTGGACGCCGCTCAGGAGGCCACGAATGCCTAGGCACCTGCTGCGCGACGACGACCTCAGCCCGGCCGAGCAGCTCGCGGTGCTCGACCTGGCCGACCAGCTCAAGCGGGACCGCTACGCGCACCGCCCGCTGGCCGGCCCCCGGCCGATCGCGGTGATCTTCGACAAGAGCTCCACCCGGACCAGGGTGTCGTTCGAGGTCGGCATCGCCCAGCTCGGCGGCCACCCGCTGATCATCGACGCCAACCAGAGCCAGATGGGCCGGGGCGAGACGATCTCGGACACCGCCAAGATCCTGTCCCGGTTCGTGGACGCGATCGTCTGGCGGACCACCGGCCAGGACCGCGTCGAGGAGATGGCGGCGGCCGCGTCGGTCCCGGTGGTGAACGCGCTGACCGACCAGTTCCACCCCTGCCAGGTGCTCGCCGACCTGCAGACCATCCGGGAGCGGCACGGCCGCCTCGCCGGGCTGACCATGGTGTTCCTCGGCGACGGCGCGAACAACATGGCGCAGTCGCTGCTGCTGGGCGGGGTGACCGCCGGGCTGCACGTGCGGGTGGCCGCGCCGGAGGGGTTCGCCCCTGACCCGGTGGTGGTGGGGGACGCCAGGAAGCGGTCGGTGGAGACCGGCGGCAGCGTCGCGCTGAGCACCGACCCGGTGGCCGCGGTGACCGGCGCGGACGTGGTGGTCACCGACACCTGGGTGTCCATGGGCCAGGAGGCCGACGGGCTGGACCGGCGCGCGCCGTTCCTGCCGTTCCAGGTCAACGCCGGCCTGCTGGCGCACGCCAACCCCGGCGCCACCGTGCTGCACTGCCTGCCGGCCCACCGGGGTGACGAGATCACCGACGAGGTGCTGGACGGGCCGGCGAGCGGTGCCTGGGACGAGGCGGAGAACCGGCTGCACGCGCAGAAGGCGCTGCTCTGCTGGCTGCTCGAGCAGAGCACTGAACGAAGCACAGCGGGGTAGAACGATGAGCGTGCCGACCCGGGTGGCCAGGCAGGCCCGGATCGTGGAGCTGATCGGTCAGCGGGCGATCCGCAGCCAGGCCGAGCTGGCCACCCTGCTGGCCACCGAGGGCGTCGAGGTCACCCAGGCGACGCTGTCGCGCGACCTCGACGAGCTGGGCGCGGTGAAGCTGCGCGGCCCGGACGGCGGAGCGCCGGTCTACGCGCTGCCCGAGGAGGGACACCCGATGCGGGCGTCCGCCGGTGGCACCTCGCGGCTGGCCCGGCTGCTCGCCGAGCTGCTGGTATCGGCCGACGCCAGCGGGAACCTCGCCGTGCTGCGCACCCCGCCCGGGGCGGCGCAGTTCCTGGCCAGCGCCATGGATCGGGCGGCACTGCACGACGTGGTCGGCACCATCGCCGGCGACGACACCATTCTGGTGGTGGCCAGGGAGCCACTCACCGGTAGCGAACTGGCCCGGCGGATCGCCGCACTGGGTGACTCGTCGCGCTCCGGCGCGAACTCTGACGAAGGAGCATCCCTCTCGTGAGCAAGGTCCTGAGCTCCCTTCCTAAGGGCGAGCGCATCGGCATCGCCTTCTCCGGTGGCCTCGACACCTCCGTGGCGGTCGCCTGGATGCGGGACAGGGGCGGGCTCCCCTGCACCTACACCGCCGACCTGGGGCAGTACGACGAGCTGGACATCGCCGGTGTGTCCGCCCGGGCGATGGAGTACGGCGCCGAACTCGCCCGTGCGGTTGACATCAAGCCACAGCTGGTCGAGGAGGGTCTGGCCGCGCTGGCCTGCGGTGCCTTCCACATCCGGTCCGGAGGCCGGGTGTACTTCAACACCACGCCCCTGGGCCGCGCGGTCACCGGGACGGTGCTGGTGCGGGCGATGCAGGCCGACGACGTGAACATCTGGGGCGACGGGTCGACGTTCAAGGGCAATGACATCGAGCGGTTCTACCGCTACGGCCTGCTGGCCAACCCGGATCTGCGGATCTACAAGCCTTGGCTCGACGCCGACTTCGTCACCGAGTTGGGTGGCCGCGACGAGATGAGCAGGTGGCTCACCGCGCACGGGTTGCCGTACCGGGATTCGGCGGAGAAGGCGTACTCGACCGACGCCAACATCTGGGGTGCCACGCACGAGGCCAAGACGCTCGAACACCTGAACGTGTCCCTGGAGACCGTCGAGCCGCTCATGGGGGTGAAGTTCTGGGACCCCTCGATCGAGATCGCGACCGAAGACGTCACGCTCACGTTCGAGGCCGGTTGCCCGGTGGCGATCAACGGCAAGCGGTTCGCCGACCCCGTCGAGCTCGTGCTGGAGGCCAACGCGATCGGCGGGCGCCACGGCCTGGGCATGTCCGACCAGATCGAGAACCGGATCATCGAGGCCAAGTCGCGCGGCATCTACGAGGCACCCGGGATGGCGCTCCTCTTCGCCGCCTACGAGCGGCTGATCAACGCCATTCACAACGAGGACACCGTCGCCAACTACCACAACGAGGGGCGCAAGCTCGGCCGGCTGCTCTACGAAGGGCGTTGGCTGGACCCGCAGGCGTTGATGGTGCGCGAGTCGATCCAGCGGTGGATCGCCTCGCTGGTGACCGGCACCGTGACGTTGCGCCTGCGCCGCGGTGACGACTACACGATCCTCGACACCCAGGGAGTCGGGTTCTCGTACCACCCGGACCGGCTCTCCATGGAGCGGGTCGAGAACCCCGCCTTCGGGCCCATGGACCGGATCGGACAGCTCACCATGCGCAACCTGGACATCGCCGACTCCCGCGCCAAGCTGGAGTCCTACGCCGGGCAACCGCAGGATCAGGGGATGGTGCTTGTGGAGCACGGCACGCTCTTCGGTGAGCTGCCCGCGGGCGGGTTCGACCGGATCGCGGCGGCCCGGGCCGGCGGCGAGGTCCGCGCTGACGATCACGGTTTCCTCGACGACGCCGCCCTGGAATCGGGTACCGACTGATGGCCGAGAGAAGGCCTGCCGGAACGAGCATCGGCGCCGAGAGAAGGCCTGCCGGAACGAGCATCGGCGCCGAGAGAAGGCCTGCCGGAACGAGCATCGGCACGGGCTCCGCGTTGTGGGGCGGCCGGTTCGCCGGCGGGCCAGCCGACGCGCTCGCGGCACTGTCGAAGTCAACCCACTTCGACTGGCGGCTCGCCCGCTACGACATCGCCGGCTCGCGGGCGCACGCCCGGGTGCTGCACCGCGCCGGGCTGCTCACGCCGGACGAGCTGACCGCCATGATCGGTGGGCTGGACGCGCTGGAGGCCGACACGGTCTCCGGCGCGTTCGTCGCGGCG
>DATAZG010000020.1:0-23790 GCA_036272155.1 Pseudonocardia sp. | reverse complement strand
TAGACCCACACCGTAGCCCGCTCGGGAGTAGTGGTGGCAGACGCGGACGCGCCGGGGGCCGCTTGGGTCATCCGGCGGTGCTCCCGCTTCCCCAGCCGGCGGGTACGCCGCCGACGCGGTCGGCCTCGATGCGCTGTTGGTAGCCGGAGCGGTGGTAGGCCGCCACGGGGTCGGGATCGAGGCCCTGCTCGGTGCGCAGCTCGCGCAGCAGCGGGCGGACGTCGGTGGCGAAGGCGTCCATCAGCACCGCGTTCGCCGCCAGCACGTCACCGGTCCGCTGCGCGTCGGCCAGCGCTGGCGCATCGACCAGCAGCGCCTTCGCGGTGGCCTCCTGCACGTTGAGCACCGAGCGGATGATCGCCGGGATCTTCGCCTCGATGTTGTGGCACTGGTCCAGCATGAACGCGATGCCGGCCTCGGCGCGCAGCGCGTCGGCGGCCACGATCTCGTGCATGATCCGGAACAGCTGGAACGGGTCGGCCGCGCCGACCATGAGATCGTCGTCGGCGTAGAACCGCGAGTTGAAGTCGAACGCCGCCAGCCGGCCGGCCCGCAGCAGGAACGCCACGATGAACTCGATGTTGGTGCCCGGCGCGTGGTGCCCGGTATCGATGCACACGCCCGCCTTCGGGCCGAGCTCGATGCAGTGCGCGTACGAGGTGCCCCAGTCCGGCACGTCCGTGGCGTAGAACGCCGGCTCGAACAGCTTGTACTCCAGCAGCATCCGCTGCTGGTCGCCGAGCCGGTCGTACACCTCGCGCAGCGCCTCGGCCAGGCGGTCCTGGCGGGCCCGGATCGAGTCCTGCCCCGGGTAGTTGGTGCCGTCGGAGAACCACAGCTTGAGGTCGCGGGACCCGGTGGCGTCCATGATGTCGACGCAGTCCAGCAGATGGTCGATGGCCTTGCGGCGAACCCTCGGGTCCGGGTTGGTGACGCTGCCCAGCTTGTAGTCGTCGTCCTGGAACACGTTGGAGTTGATCGCCCCGATGCCCAGGCCGGCGTCGGCGGCGAACTTGGCCAGCTCGGCGTAGTCGTCCACCCGGTCCCACGGGATGTGCAGCGCGACGGTCGGCGCCACCCCGGTCAGCTCGTGCACCACGGCCGCGTCGGCGATCTTCTCCTTCGGCGCGCGCGGCACCCCGGCCTGGGCGAACACCTTGAACCGGGTGCCGGAGTTCGCGTACGCCCAGGACGGCGTCTCGATCCGCTGGGCGCGCAGGGCCGCCTTGGCCGCGGTCGGACCATGCTGGGGCTCATGTGTCGGCTCGGTCATCGGCTCGGCTCCCTCCGGTCGGACTGCTGCGGGTACTGCTCGAGCGTCTTGGCCAACTGTGCCCGCAACCGGCCCGCGTCGGGAAGGTTGAACGGCACGAGCGCCCCGGGCAGCTGGTCGACCGGGCGGTCCAGGTACGGACCGAGCCGGGCGGCCACCTCCGCCGCGTCAGCCACCAGCCCGAGCTGGGCCGCCTCGGCCGCGAGCAGCGCCCACAGCGCGGTGTCATCGACGGCGTCGCGTACGAGCCTGGGCGCGGTCCGCGGTTCCGCCGGGATGTCCGCGACCTCCCAATGGTGGCGGCCGTGCCGGACCCGGTGCGGCTCGGGCTGCCCGGGCAGGTGCACGGTGGCGCTCGCCCCGCACGGCACCTCGACGTCCAGCACGAACCGCCCGTCGCCGCGCCGCCACCGCACCGCCGCCCGACCGTACGGCGTGTCCAGCGCGGCTGCGGCCGAGGTCAGGCCACCCCCGGGCAGCGGCCGGACCAGCAGCTCGCGGTAACCAGGGGCGGCCGGGGCCAGGCCGGCCACCACCCGGTGCAGCCAGTCGGCGACGGCGCCCAGCGCGTAGTGGTTGAACGAGACCATGTCGCCGGGGTTGATCGAACCGTCCGGCAGCATGCTGTCCCAGCGCTCCCAGATCGTGGTGGCGCCCATCGTCACCGGGTACAGCCAGGACGGGCAGCCGCGCTCCAGCAGCAGCCGGTAGGCCAGCGCGGGCTCGCCGGCGACGCACAGCGCGTCGGTGATCAGCGGCGTGCCGACGAACCCGGTGCGGACCCGGAAGCCACCGGCCCGAACCAGGTCGGCCAGCCGCCGCCCCGCGCCGCCCCGCTGCACCGGGTCCGACAGCAGGTCCCAGACCAGCGCCATCGCGTACGCGGTCGGCGCGTCGCTGGCGATCCGGCCGTGCGGGCTGACGTACTCGGCGGCGAACGCGGCGCGGGCCCGCGCGGCCAGCTCGCCGTACCGGTCGGCCTCGGCGGCGCGGCCCAGCACGGTGGCGGCGTCGGCCACGATCCGGGCGGAGTGGGCGAGGTGGGCGGTGGCGACCACGTCCGGGTCGGTCTTCGCGGCGAACGGGTCGTCCGGCGGCGCGGCCGGGTCGAGCCAGTCGCCGAACTGGAAGCCGCCGGCCCACACGACGTCGGGCCCGGCCAGCGCCGCCTGCCGGTCCACCCAGCCGCACATGCTGTCGAACTGAACGGCCAACACCTGAGCGTCCCCGAACCGCTGGTAGAGCGTCCACGGCACGACCGTCGCGGCGTCCCCCCACGCGGCGGCCGCCGGACCGGCCGTGCGCAGGATGTCCGGCACGACCCACGGCACCGAGCCGTCCGGCTGCTGCTCGGCGGCCAGGTCGGCCAGCCACGAGGTGAGGAGACCGGCGCAGTCGGCGAGGAACGCGGCGGTCGGCGCGAACACCTGGATGTCGCCGGTCCAGCCGAGGCGCTCGGCGCGCTGCGGGCAGTCGGTCGGCACGTCCAGGAAGTTGCCGCGCATGCTGCGCACGACGTTGGCGTGCAGCGTCTCGACGTCCGGCTCGGAGCAGCGGAACTCCCCTGTACGCCGCAGGTCGGAGCTGAGCACCACCGCCTCGACGTCGGCCGGGGTGACCTCGCCGGCGCCGACGACCTCGGCATAGCGGAACCCGTGGAAGGTCAGCGAGGGCTCCACCACCTCCAGCGCACCGCCGACGAGCACGTGCACGTCGGTGGCCTTCGCCGCGCGCAGCGGCCGCACCCCCAGCTCGCCGTCCTCCAGCACCTCGGCGTGCCGGATCGTGACCCGCTGACCGGGCTCCGAGTCCCGCACCCGCAGCCGCACCCAGCCGACGACGTTCTGCCCGAAGTCCACCAGCGGCCGGCCGGACGGCGACCGGGTCACCGCCACGCCCGCGACGGTGTCCACCACCCGCACCGG
The DNA here is from genome assembly GCA_036272155.1 of Pseudonocardia sp. GTDB lineage: Bacteria > Actinomycetota > Actinomycetes > Mycobacteriales > Pseudonocardiaceae > Pseudonocardia. The sequence continues at coordinate 20,592 of DATAZG010000020.1, read as the reverse complement.
CGGGCCGTCCGGCGGCACGAGGCGGCCCAGGTCGGTGTCCAGCACGTCGACGGCGTCCGGCTCCTCCCGCGCGATCGCCGCCCGCCCCGCCGCCGTGAGCAGCCGCCAGTCGGTGGTCTGCCCGTCGTAGAGGTCGTCGGCGAGGACGGCGCTCCGGCGGGCCGTCCAGGACCTGTCGGTGCCGACCGTCCGCACCGAGCCGTCGGCGTAGCGCACCTCCAGCTGCGCCAGCGCGGCGAGCCGGTCCCCGTAGAGCGCCCGCTGGCCCATGAACCCGAGGTAGCCCCGGTACCAGCCGTTGCCGAGCAGGATCTCCAGCTCGTTGGCGCCGGGGCGGAGCAGTGCTGTGACGTCGTGGACGCGGAACCGCAGCCGGCGCGGGTACGCGGTCCAGCCGGGGGCGAGCAGCTCGTCGCCGACGCGGGCGCCGTTGAGTGTCGTCTCCTGCAGCCCGAGCGCGGTGACGTACAGCCGGGCCGCGACGATGTCACCGGGCAGGTCACCGGGCAGGTCACCGGGCAGCTCGAAGTGCCGGTGCAGCACCGGGGCGGGCTCGCCGATGTCGGCCAGGGTGCGCGGCGAGACGAAGCGGGCGGTCCAGTCGGTTGGGGCCAGCAGCGTGGTCTCGAAGGGCGCCGGCTCGCTCCACGGCGTCCAGTCCGGGCCGGCCGCCCGGACGCGCACGCTGCCCCGGGCCCGCGAGCCCAGTGCCGGGAAGGGCCAGTCGACGAGCACCTGAGCGGCGGAGTCGGCGCGGTGGGTGGTGACCTGGCCGGTCGCCGCGTCGGTCAGCTCCAGCTCGTAGGCGGCCGGGGTGAACTCGGCGGGCTGGCCGGGCAGCTGCCAGGACAGCCGGGGCGCCCCGGTCCCGAGGCCGAAGCCGTCGGCGGTGTGCTCGAACCGGACGCGCGTGGGTCCAGAACTGCTCGAATGAAACGCTTCATTACGCATCGCGGCCAACCCTAGGAGCACCCCGACCAGGGCGTCAAGGCGCCAACCCGGCACCCCGGGCCGCCGCCGCCCCGGCGCGCCCACCGCGCGCTCCGACCCACTTCGCATCCCGCCCCTGCACTTCGCACAGTGTGCGAAGTATGCGAACTGACAACCCGGGGCGCGAAGTGGCGGTCCGGTATGCGAGGGGCGGCAGCGGGGTGCGAGGGGCCGCGCAGCGGGGCGCGAAGTCGTCCGACGGAAAGCACTTGTGTCGTAGCGCACACCGTGATTAGCTCGCCGATTAATACGTTTCAAGTCCGCCCACTGGGCACTCCTAGATCGTCGACGAGGACGGGGAGACCGGCCATGACCGCACCGGATGCCAGCGGCACCGAGACCGACACCACGACCGACACCGAGCCCGACGAGGCCAGCACGACGATCACCAAACAGCAGTGGCGGTGGACGGCGCTCGCCGCGATGGCCTCCTACCTGGACGCCGGCTCGATCGTCGCGCTCGGCGCCGGCCTCGCGTTCTTCCAGTCCGAGCTGGGGCTGAGCAACTTCGGCGTCGGCGCGCTCGCCGCGATCGGCCCCAACGCCATCGGCTGCGCGGTCGGCTCGTTCGTCGGCGGGCGGCTCGGTGACAAGCTCGGCCGCAAACGGATCTACAAGTGGGACCTGCTGATCTACGCGTTCGGCGTGCTGCTGATCGCGCTCGCCGTCGACCCGGCGATGCTGTTCGCCGGCACTTTCATCGTCGGCGTCGCGGTCGGAGCGGACGTGCCCACCTCGCTGGCCCTGGTCGGCGAGCTGTCCCCCGCCCGGGGTCGCGGCCGGCTGATGGGGCTGACCCAGGTGGCCTGGTACCTCGGCCCGGTCGTGGTGCTCGTGCTGGCGCTGGTCCTGAACCCGCTCGGGCTGCTCGGCACCCGGGTGATCTTCCTGCACCTGGTGGCGGTCGCGCTGGTCACGTGGGCGCTGCGCCGGGGCATGGTGGAGTCCGCCCGGTGGACCGCGGCGGCGCGCGGCGCGGCGTCGGTGGGCTCGCGGGTCAAGGAGCTGTTCCACGGCCCGAACCTGCGGGCACTGGTCTGGACCGGCACCATCTACACGTTCTGGGGGCTGGCCGCCGGCACCTCCGGCATCTTCACCCCGTACGTCATCCAGACGCTCGGCGCGGGCACGCACGCCGCCGGGGTGGCGCTGTCCTGCGTCGGCTTCCTGATCGGCATGGTGGCCGTGATCTTCCTGTTCATGCGGCTCAACGACCGCGGCTACGGCACCCGCCGCGCCATGTGGGGCATCGGCGCGGTGCTGCAGATCGTCGCGTTCGCGCTGTACCTGGTGCTGCCGTTCACCGCGCCGGTGGTGGTCGCCAACATCGTGCTGTTCGCCCTCGGCGGCGCGCTGGCCGGCGAGCCGACCTACAAGGTGTTCAGCCAGGAGCTGTTCCCGACCATGCTGCGCGGCACCGCGCAGGGCTTCACCTTCGGCGTGGCCCGCACCCTGCTCGGCGTGTGGAGCTTCTTCGTCCCGGTGCTCGCCGCGGTCAGGATCGGCCCGGTGGCCCTGTTGCTCGCCGCGTTCCTCACCGTGAGCGGTGTGGTCGGGTTCTTCTTCATGCCGGACACGGTGGGCAAGTCGCTCGAGCGGATCGAGCGCGAGCGCGCCGGCTCGTGACCGAACCGGACACCACGGCCGGGGTCGGCGAGCTGCTGGCGCGGTTCACCGCACCCGGCCCGGGGTACGGCCCGCTGCCGATCTGGTGGTGGAGCGGCGCCCCGCTGACCCGGGAGCGGCTGCGCTGGCAGCTGGAACGGCTGGTCGAGGGCGGTATCCGGGCCGCGGTGGTGCTCTGCCTGGCCCCGACCGGCCCGATGTTCGGCTCGGTCGCCGACGACCCGCCGTTCCTCTCCGACGAGTGGCTGGCGCTGTTCGACCAGGTCTGCGCGGACGCCGCCGAGCTGGGCTGCACCCTGTGGCTGTACGACCAGATCGGCTTCTCCGGGGCCAACCTGCAGGGCCAGCTGATCGCCGCCGAGCCGAAGTTCGCCGGTCGGGCGCTGTTCCGCACGGTCGCTGCTGGCACCGACGTCACGCTGCGCCCACCCGCCGAGCACCGCTCGCTGGCCGGCTATGCCGTGCTGGACTCCGGCGCGCGGGTCGAGGTGCCGCTCACCGGTGGCTCGCACGACGGCGGTACGGAGGACGACGGTACGGAGGACGGCGCCGTCCGGTGGGTCGGCGAGCCGGCGCGGGTGACGCTGGTGCACGCCGGCACCAGCGGCTTCGACTACTTCAGCGAGCCGGCCTGCGCCGCGCTGCTGGATCGGGTCCACGGCACCCTGGAGCGCGCCGTCGGGCACTGGTTCGGGCGGGCCATCGGCGGCTTCTTCCAGGACGAGCTGCCACCCATGCCGACCTGGGGCTCCGACTTCGCGGCCACCTTCGCGGCCCGGCACGGCTACGAGCTGCTGCCCCGGCTGTGGGCGCTGTTCGAGCCGGACGGAGGGGCCGAGGCCGCCCGGGTGCGCCGCGACTACCACGAGCACCGGGCCGCGCTGGCCCGCCGGGGCTTCTTCGACCAGCACGACGCCTGGTTCGCGGCACGCGGCCTGACCTGCGGGTTCGACCAGGCGTCGCCGGCACGGGAGGGCGACCCGGTCGGCGGCGTGCAGACCTACGGCGACTACCTGGGGCTGCACGCCGGCTACGGTGCCCCGGGCAGTGACCACTGGGGCGACGCCAAGGTGCACAGCTCGCTGGCCCACGCCCAGGGCCACGGCCGGGTGTGGATCGAGGCGTTCCACTCCTCCGGCTGGGGCGGCACGCTGGAGGAGACCTACGACTGGCTGGCCCCGTTCCTGCGCCGGGGCGCCACCCTGTACGACCCGCACGCCGTCTACTACGCCACCGTCGGCGGCTGGTGGGAGTGGGCGCCGCCGTCCACCTGTTGGCGCCAGCCCTACTGGCCCAGCTACGACGTGTTCGCCACCGCCGTCGCCCGCCTCTGCGCGGTGCTCACCGCCGGCCGGCACGTGTGTGACGTGCTGCTGCTCTCCCCGACCAGCACCGCGCAGGCCCACCTCACCCTCGCCGGGCCGCTGCCCGCCGCCGAGCTGGCCGGCCGGGTGTTCCGCGAGCTCAACGGCGTGAACACCTGGTTCGCCGAGCGGCGCGGAGTGCTGGAGCGCGCCGGTATCGACCACGACGCCCTGGACGAGGCGACGGTCGCCGACGGTGAAGTGGACGCCGGCGGTGAAGTGGACGCCGACGGCGTGGCGGCCGGCGGCCTGCGGATCGGCGGCGAGACCTATCGGACCGTGCTGCTGCCCGCCGCCGCCGTGCTCACCGCCGCCTCGGCCCGCCGGCTGCTCGAGCTGGCCGCCGCCGGGGGCCGGGTGGTGTGCGTCGGCCGTGCCCCGGAGCTGTTCGTCGGCGCCACCGGGGCCGATGCCGAGCTGGGCGTCGAGTTCGCGCGCGCGGTGGCCAGCGGGGCGGTGCTCGTGCTGGCCGGGGCCGACGAGGTGCCGGCGGCGGTGCTGCCCGGCCCGGTGCGGGTGCGCGCGGACGCGCCGTTCCTGCTGCGCCGCCACGGTGCGGCCCACGTGCTCGCCCTCATCGCGCACGACGAGCACAGCGGCACCGCCGCGCCGATCCTGCGCGATGGCGGCGGCCCGGTGGCCAGCGGTTTCGACTGGCAGGACTACAACAGCCAGCTCCGGGAGACCGGCTACCGGTTCGTGCCCCCGGTCGACCGCGCGGCCACGGTCACGCTGACCGGCCCGCGCCGACCGCGCGCGCAGAGCTGGTCACCGGGCAGCGGGACCCGCACCGAGCTCGCCGTCGGAGCGGCGGCCGACGGTTCGTGGACCTTCGAGGTGCCCTTCGACGACGGCGCGGTCGCGCTGGTGGTGCTCGCCGAGGACCTGCCGGAGCCGACCGCCGAGCCTCTCGGCGCACTCGTCGACGCCGTGGACGTCACCGGGCCGTGGACCGGGCTCGCCGAGTCCACCCTCGACAACACCTGGGGCGACCTCGCCTCGGCGGAGCGCACCGGCGTGCTGCCGATCGAGGTCTGGCGGCTCGAGCACGCCGCCGGCGCCGCAACCCGGTCCGCTGACCTCAAGGCAGATACCGACGCCGGGCCGCCGGCAGAGGCCGACGCGGACTGGGCCTCGGTGGTCGCCGGCTTCGGGCCGTTCGCGCAGGTCCAGGGGCCGTGGTCGGGCAGCGGGGCGGGGCCGGACTGGACCGACGCCGAGTGGTCACTGTCCCGGGGCATCCGCAACGACCCCGCGCACCTGGCCACGCTGGGCCCGAAGGGCAGCGTCCCGGAGGAGTTCCTGGACTGGCGCCACGTCGAGGCCGGCCAGCGGGTGCGGGTCCGGACCCACCTGACCCTGCCCGCCGCGCCGGGCGCGCTGGTGCTGGTCAGCGCGGGCGCGCCGAGGCGGCTGTGGCTCGACGGGCGGGAACTGGCCGCCGACGGGGCCGGCCACCAGTCGTTCAGCGCCGTGCCCCCCGAGCTCGCCGGTGCCGCGGTGGAGCTGCTGATCGAGCTGGTCGCCGACCGGGACGGCCCGCTGCGGGCGGCGTTCGCCGTGGTCACCGACGCCGAGGCGGTCCGGCGGCCGGAGTGGCTGCGGCCCGGCGGCGAGGTCGTGGTCGGCGGTTCCGGCGAGCTGGCGCTGGAGCTGCCCCTGGCCGAGCTGCCCGCCGACCCCACCATCCAGGTCGCCTCGGACGGCGCGGCCGCCGTGCTGGTGAACGGCGTGCCGGTGGGCAGCCAGGGCGACTTCAACCCCTACCCCGAGCACCGCGAGATCCGGGTGCACAGCTACGACCTCGGCCCCCACCTGCGCATCGGCGACAACCGGCTTGTGCTCCGGCTGACCGATCGGGACCGCGAGCCCACGGCCGCCGCCGCCGACTCCACGCCCGTCCACCGGGGCGGCCTCGGCATTACGAGCGGCATCACGAGCGGCATCACCGCGAGCGGCACCGGCACCACCGGCACGAGCGGCGCCCGCACCGGCTGGACGGCCCGGCGCGGCGACGCCGCGGTGCCGGTGGTGGCGCGGCGGTGGCACGAGCGGGACCCCCGCTTCATCTGCCACTGGGTACGGCCGCACCCGCTGCCCGGCGCCGGCTGGCTCGACCCGGCCGCCGCGCCGGGCACGGCGGTCCTGCCGCTGGTGCCCGACCTCGCCCCGGGCGGCGAGCGCACCGAGTGGCTGCGGCTGGCGCTGCCGCCCGGCACCGTGAGCCTGCGGGTGGACACGCCGCTGGCCGTGGCCGCGACGGTGGCCGGCGAGGAGCTGAAGCCCGACGACGGGCTGCTGCGGCTGCCCGCGCCGGCCCCGGCCGGTACGACGGCGCTGCTGCGGCTGACCGGCGTGGACGGCCGGCGGGGCGGCGCGCTGCTGGACGGACCGGTGGAGGTCGAGGTGGTGGCGGCGCCGGTACCGCTCGTGCCGTGGGAGGAGCTCGGGCTGCGCACCCTGGGCGGCCGGCTGACCTACCGGACCACGGTGCGCCGGCCGGTCGCCGAGCCCGGCACCCGCACCGTGCTGGACCTCGGCGAGCTGCGCGGCACGGCGGACGTGCTGGTCAACGGCACACTGGCCGGCCGGCTGGTCTGGGGACCGTGGCGCGCAGAGGTCACCGACCTGCTGCGCGCCGGCGACAACGAGCTGACCGTGGTGGTCCGGGGCACCCTGGCCGGCTACCTGGACGACGCGTCGCCGACGTCCGGGGTCTACGCCGGCCAGGTCCGCACCGGGCTGCTCGGCCCGGTCACGCTGCGCACGTACCGGGCATGACGGACCCGGTCAGTAGGCTGGCGGCCCGCGGCACACGGAGCGGAAACCCGAGCCGAACCACACCGAACGACGAGAGGCGGAGGCGGTGACCGGTCACGCCGCGCCGAGCATGAAGACGGTCGCCGCGCGCGCCGGCGTCTCGCTGGGCACCGTGTCCAACGTGCTCAACCGGCCGGACCTGGTCAGCGAGTCGACGCGGTCCCGGGTGCTGGCCGCGATCGCCGAGCTGGGGTTCGTGCGCAACGAGTCGGCCCGCCAGCTGCGCAGCGGCAGCAGCCGCACCTTGGCCTACGTGGTGCTCGACGCGTCCAACCCGTTCTTCACCGACGTCGCCAACGGCGTGCAGGGCGCGACCGACGCGGCCGGGCTCGCGCTGTTCCTGTGCAACAGCGGGCAGAGCGGCGAGCGCGAGGCCGCGTATCTGGATCTGCTCGAGCAGCAGCGCGTCGAGGGCATCCTGATCACGCCGGTGGACGCCGCCGCCCCCAGGATCGACGCGCTGGCCGCCCGAGGCACCCCGGTGGTCCTGGTCGACCGGGGCGCCGGGCCGAACCGCTGCTCGGTGACCGTGGACGACGTACTGGGCGGCGACCTCGCCGTCACCCACCTGCTGGAGACCGGGCACCGGAAGATCGCGTTCGTGGGCGGACCGCTGCCGATCGGCCAGGTCACCGACCGCATCGCCGGCGCCGAGCAGGCCATCGCGCGGGCCGGCGCGGGTGAGCTGACCGTGCTGGAGACGACCGCGCTCAACGTCGCCGAGGGCCGCCGCGCCGGGGAACGGCTGGCCGGCCTGCCCGCCGCCCGCCGCCCGACCGCCGCGTTCTGCGCCAACGACCTGCTGGCGCTCGGCCTGCTGCAGCGCATGGTCACACTCGGCCTGCGGGTGCCCGACGACCTGGCCATCGTCGGCTACGACGACATCGAGTTCGCCAAGGCCGCCGCCGTGCCGCTGACCTCGGTCAGCCAGCCCCGCCAGCTGCTCGGCGCCACCGCGGCGGAGCTGCTGCTCGCGGAGGCCAGCGAGGGACCCGCCCACCGGCACCGCCAGGTCGTGTTCGACCCGGAGCTGATCGTCCGCGCCTCGACCCGCCTGCGCCAGGGCCCCGCCTGACACCGACGGGGCGCCGGTCGGCCAGGCCGCGGCCCGGCCGAGCTAGCTGATGCGCTTGGCGCGGCGGCGGCTGAGCTCGTCGGGCGGGCTGTCCTCGGCGATCAGGCCGTCGGCCCGCTCGGCGGGGAACTCCCGGATGGTGCCCGTGATCTCGCGCATCGCGCCGCCGATGGCAATGCCGAACACGCCCTGGCCGCCCTGCAGCAGGTCGACGACCTCCTCGGGGGAGGCGCACTCGTACACGGTCGTGCCGTCGCTCAGCAGCGTGATGCCGGCCAGGTCGCGGATGCCCCGGGCGCGCAGGTGGTCCACCGCGAGGCGGATGTTCTGCAGCGAGACCCCGGCGTCCAGCAAGCGCTTGACGACCTTGAGGACCAGCACGTCCTTGAACGAGTACAGCCGCTGGCTGCCGGAGCCGGACGCGCCGCGAATGGTCGGTACGACCAGCCCGGTACGTGCCCAGTAGTCCAGCTGCCGGTAGGTGATACCGACAACCTGGCACGCGGTGGGACCACGGTAGCCGCTCAGCTGATCGGGCAACCCATCGTCGAGCTCCGAGCCTGGGAAGAGTTCCCCTTGCTCGGCCGGCTCGTCATTCTCCTCGGGCCGCTCGGAATCCATGTCCGTGACCGTAAGCTCAGGTCACCGGGCGGTCAACGCGACGCGCGGCAACCTTCGAGTGCGACTTCAGGGTTGCGCACCCCGGAAGTCTTCCGGGGAGACGGAGTCGAGGAACTCGCGGAACTTCTCGACCTCGTCCTCCTGCTCGTCCGGGATGATCAACCCAGCCTCGGAAAGCACGTTCTCCTCGGCGTGGATCGGCACCCCCACCCGCAGGGCCAACGCCACCGAGTCGCTCGGCCGCGCGGACACCCTCGTACCGCCGTCGAAGACGAGCTCGGCGAAGAAGGTGCCCTCCTGCAGGTCGGTGATCCGGACCTGTTCGAGCCGGCGACCCAGTGACTTGATCACATCCTTGAGCAGGTCATGGGTGAGCGGCCGGGCCGGCTTCACCCCCTGCTGCTCCAGGGCGATCGCGGTGGCCTCGACCGAACCGATCCAGATCGGCAGGTAGCGGTCACCGTTGGTCTCCCGAAGCAGGAGTATGGGTTGGTTCGCGGGTAGCTCAACTCGCACACCCACTACGCGCATCTCACTCACGCGTCACGCCTCCCTCCCCGACGGGGACTCGCACCACCTGATCGGCCCCAGCGCTTGTTCTGTTGTCGGGTCAGATCCAGTGGACCGTGATACCTCAAGACGCTACACGGGCGGCGGCTCATTCGCGCGCCTTCTGGCGATGTAGAGGCCATCCGGCCGGAATTCACCGGGGTAGCCCCTCCCTGAGGCCCACTCGGATCAACAATGCGTGAAGTCGGACGGACAAACCTGCCATCTCTCGGAGTAAGTCCTCCGCCCGAGCGGCCGCATCGGGGTCACGCTGGCGAGCCATCGGGCCGACGATCTGCTGCAGCAGGCCGGTCTCCCGGTCGGCGGCGGCGCGGAACGCGCGCAGGTGCCGGGGCTCGATGCCGAACTCGGTCAGCGCGTTCGCGGTGCGGGCCAGCTCCACGGCGTCGGTGTCGTAGAACCCGGCCGCGCCGGCCCGGACGATGCCGTACTGCTCCAGCGCCGACAGCATGCTCGCGTTGATCTCGGCCTCGGCCAGCAGATCCTCCCGGGTCAGCCGCACCTTGTTGGCCGCCGCCGGCGCCTCAGGCGCTCCGCTGGGCACCGCGACCAGTGGCCGAGGTTCCCCCGAGGTTGGCTCATCACGCTCGTCCAGTTGCTGCTTGATGACCTTGAGAGGCAGGTAGTGGTCCCGCTGGGCGGCGAGCACGAAGCGCAGCCGGTCCAGGTCCTCGCCGGAGAACTGCCGGTACCCCGAGGCGCTGCGGGCGGGGGAGATCAGCCCCTCCGACTCCAGGAACCGAATCTTGGAGATGGTCACGTCCGGGAACTCGCCCCGCAGCCGGTCGAGCACCGCGCCGATGCTCCAGCGACCGTCCTCGGCGCCACGCCCCCGGGACCACTGCGGGGCGGTCACCCGGAGCCCTGGCCCGCCCCCTGACCGGCGTCCCGAGGGCCGGTCAGGAAGACCAGCCGGAACTTGCCGATCTGTACCTCGTCCCCATTTGCCAGCACGGCCGTGTCGACCGGCTCGCGGTTCACGTACGTGCCGTTGAGGCTGCCGACGTCCACGACCACGAACTCACCGACATCGCGGCGGAACTCGGCGTGTCGCCGCGACACCGTGACGTCATCGAGCAAGATATCGCTCTCGGGGTGCCGGCCAGCGCTGGTCGTCGGCTGGTCCAGCAGGAACCGGGAGCCGGCGTTGGGGCCGCGCTTCACCACGAGCAGCGCCGAGCCCGCGGGCAGCGCATCGACCCCGGAGACGGGTTGGTCCGCCGCCGGCGCCTCGTGCTCGGTGAGGAAGTCGGCCCGGAAAACCGACGTGGTCTCCGGGGAGCGCTCCGGTGGTACGCCGGGCCCGTCGTTGGTGGTCACCTCGGGGTCTCCTCCTGCGGTGGTCGGGTGGGCCGCGAACGGCAGTGCTGGGTCATGCTCGGTGCAGCCCAACCTACCGCGCGGCCGCGGGTCAGGATTGGTCGGTCAGCGAGCCGTACGCCGCGGCGTCCAGCAGCCCCCGCGTGCTCTGCTCAACCGGATCATCAGTGCGGATCTCGAAGATCCACCCAGCCCCGTAGGGCTCCGAGTTGACCAGTTCGGGCTGGTCGACGAGCGCCTCGTTGACGGCCGTCACCTCCCCGCCGACCGGCGCAAACAGATCGGAGACCGACTTCGTCGACTCGATCTCGCCGATCGCCGCGCCGGCCGCGACCCGCTGGCCGACGTCGGGAAGCTGGACGAACACCACATCGCCGAGCTGGTTCTGGGCATAGTCGGTGATGCCCACCCGCGCCGTGTTCTCATCGGCGGCATCGGCGGCCGCGCCCACCCATTCGTGAGCATCGGTGTATTTCAGGTCCTCGGGGATCACCCAGTTAGCCTATCGAGTCCCCCTGTCGGGGTCACCACCGGTCGGCGCATGGCCCGCCCGAACTGGATGAGATAGACAAAACCCGACCACAGGTACAGCGCGCCGCCCCACGCCGTGAAGGCGTAGCCGATCGGCCGGCACACCTCGGCCAGCCCCGAGGCACCCTGCGCGAGCAGCAACAACGGGAACGCGTAGAGCAGGTTGAAGGTGGCCGCCTTGCCGAGGTAGGTCACCGGGAACGGGCCGTAGCCCCGCCGCCGCAGCACCGCGACGCAGATCGCCAGCACCACGTCCCGGCCGATCAGCGCGGCCACCACCCACCACGGCACGATGCCCCGGATCAGGAAGGCGGCCAGGGTGGCCAGGATGTAGAGCCGGTCGGCCGCCGGGTCCAGCAGCTCGCCGAGGCGGCTGTACTGGTCCAGCCAGCGCGCGGCCTTGCCGTCCAGCCAGTCGGTGAAGCCGGCCACCATCAGCACCGCAACCGCGTAGCCGTCCGCGTGCGGGCCCAGCAGCAGCCAGAGGAACAGCGGCACGCCGGCCAGCCGCAGCACGCTGAGCAGGTTGGGCACGGTCAGCACCCGCCCGTCGGGCGGTCTGGTCTCCCCCGGCACCGGCGCGGCCACGGGGGAAGGATCCCACACCGGCGCCACACCGGCCGGCAGAGCGGCGCGTGATTAGGCAGACTCGGTGGCATGGACACGACCACGCTGAAGGATCTGCAGGCGCCACTGAAGGCGCAGTACCGCGAGGACCCGACGTCCGCCGTGGTCACGCTCAAGGCGGACGGCGAACTGGACGGCACCGGGGTGGCCTGCCGGGTGCAGACCGCCACCGCGCTCGCCGAGGCCGGGCTGCACCCCGCGACCGGCGGCGACGGCACCCAGCTGTGCTCCGGCGACATGCTGCTCGAGGCGCTCGTCGCGTGCGCCGGGGTCACGCTGCGGGCGGTGGCCACGTCGCTGGGCCTCGAGGTCTCCGGCAAGGTGCACGCCGAGGGCGACCTGGACTTCCGGGGCACGCTCGGGGTGGCCAAGGACGCTCCGGTCGGCTTCCGGGACATCCGGCTCACGTTCGACCTGGACAGCGCCGCCTCGGCCGAGGAGCTGGCCACCCTGGTCAAGCTGACCGAGCGGTACTGCGTGGTGCTGCAGACGCTGCGTTCGGCGCCCCCGACCGAGGTGGAGCTGCGCACCTCCGCGTGAACCCGGCCCCTAGGATCCACGGAACCTGACCACGGGCTGGCCGAGCGCCTTACCGGTCAGTAGGTTCAGCTCAGGGCGGGCCGAGGAGGGCGGGGATGTCCGAGATGCCCGAAGTCAGCACGGAAGTCAGCACCGGGATCTCCGACGCGGCCGTGGCGGCGCTGGCCGAGGTCGTCGGCGGGGACCACGTGCTCACCGGCGACCGGATCAACCCCGACTACAGCCACGACGAGGTACTCAGCCTGCCGGCGGTACAGCCGGGCGCGGTGGTCCGGCCGGCCAGCGCGGTGGAGGTGGCCGGAGTGCTGCGGGTGGCCTCGGCGCACCGGCTGCCGGTCACCGCGCGGGGCAGCGGCAGCGGGCTGTCCGGGGCGGCCATTCCGGAGCCAGGCGGCCTGGTCGTCTCGCTGGAGCGGCTGAACCGGGTGCTGGAGATCGACACCGAGAACCACGTGGCGGTCGTCCAGCCCGGGGTCACGCTGATCGAGCTGGACGAGGCCACCGCCGCCCACGGGCTGACCTACCCGGTGTACCCCGGTGAGCTGGGCTCGAGCCTCGGCGGCAACGTGGCCACGAACGCCGGCGGCATGCGCGCGGTGCGCTACGGCGTGACCCGCAACCAGGTGCTCGGGCTGGAGGCGGTGCTGCCGTCGGGCGAGGTGATCCGCACCGGCGGCAAGCTCGCCAAGGCCAGCACCGGCTACGACCTGACCCAGCTGATCATCGGCTCCGAGGGCACCCTCGCCGTGGTCACCGAGGCCACCCTCCGGCTCTACCCCCGACCGCCGCACCAGGCCACCGTGCTCGCGCCGTTCCACACCGTGGACGAGGTGGCCAGGGCGGTGCCGAAGGTGGTCAACAGCGGGGTGGCGCCGCTGATCCTGGAGTACCTCGACGGCTTCACCATGGCCGCCATCACCCACTCCCAGGACCTCGACCTCGGGATACCCGCGCAGGTCAAGGAGAAGGCGCAGGCGTACCTGCTGGTGATGCTGGAGAGCGGGCACGCGCAGCGGCTGGACGAGGACATCGAGCAGCTGGGCAACCTGCTCACCGAGCTCGGCTCGATCGACCTGTACGTGCTGCCCGGCCCGTCCGCCCGGCGGCTGGTGGAGGCGCGGGAGAAGGCGTTCTGGACGTCCAAGGCCGCCGGCGCGCACGACATCGTCGACACCGTGGTGCCCCGCGCGGCGATCCCCGAATTCCTGTCCGCCGCCGCCGAGATCGCCAAGCGGCACAGCTCGATGGTGTTCGGCTGCGGGCACGCCGGCGACGGCAACGTGCACCTCGCCGTGTTCCAGGCCGACGAGGCGGTGCGCTCAGCGCTGCTGCGCGAGCTGTTCGAGGCCTGCATGAAGCTGGGCGGGCTGATCTCCGGCGAGCACGGGATCGGCCGCTCCAAGAAGAGCTACTTCCTGCAGCTCACCGACCCGGCGACGATCGAGCTGATGCGCCGGGTCAAGACCGCGTTCGACCCGGACGGCATCCTGAACCCCGGAGTGCTGCTGGGGTCGTGAGCCCCGACGAAGGAGAGCTCTATGAACGGCGCCCAGGCGCTGATCAACACGCTGGTCGAGGGCGGCGTGGAGGTGTGCTTCGCCAACCCGGGTACCTCGGAGATGCACTTCGTCGCCGCGCTGGACTCGGTGCCGGCGATGCGCGGTGTGCTCACCCTGTTCGAGGGCGTGGCCACCGGTGCCGCCGACGGCTACGCCCGGATCGCCGGCCGCCCGGCCGCGGTGCTGCTGCACCTGGGCCCCGGCCTCGGCAACGGGCTGGCGAACCTGCACAACGCCCGGCGCGCGCACACACCGATCGTGAACATCGTCGGTGACCACGCGACCTACCACAAGCAGTACGACGCGCCGCTGGAGTCGGATATCGACTCGGTGGCCGGCACGGTGTCCGGCTGGGTCCGGCGCACCGAGCGGGTCGAGGACATAGGCTCCGACGCGGCCGCCGCGATCGCCGCCGCGCTGGGCCCGCCCGGGCAGGTCGCCACGCTGATGCTGCCGGCCGACGTGTCCTGGGGGTCCGGCGCGAGCCCGGCTCCGCAGCTCGCCTCGCCCGCCCAGGCCGCCCTGCCGGTAGCCTCCGACGCCGTCGACTCGGCCGCGAAGGCGCTGAGCTCCGGCGAGCCGGCCGTGCTGCTGATCGGCGGCGCCGCCACCCGCGAGCCCGGGCTGAGCGCCGCCGCCCGAATCGCCGAGGCCACCGGCGCGAAGCTGCTCTGCGAGACGTTCCCGGCGCGGCTGGAGCGCGGCGAGGGGCTGCCCGTGGTCGGCCGGCTGGGCTACCTCGCCGAGATGGCCAACTACCAGCTGAGCGGCGCGAAGTACCTGGTGCTGGCCGGCGCCCGCTCCCCCGTCACGTTCTTCGCCTACCCCGGCCAGCCGAGCGTGCTGGTACCGGAGGGCTGCGAGGTGCACGTGCTGGCCGAGCCGGAGGGTTCGCCGGTGGCCGCGCTGGCCCAGCTGGCCGACGAGCTCGCCCCCGACACCGTGGCGCCCACCGCGCCGGCCGGCCGCCCCGAGCTGCCCACCGGCGCGCTGACCACCGAGACCGCCGCCGCCGCCGTCGGCGCGCTGCTGCCCGAGGGCGCGATCGTGGTCGACGAGGCGAACACGTCCGGGCTGACGCTGCCGGCGGCCACCGAGGGCGCGCCCCGGCACGACTGGCTGACCCTGACCGGCGGCGCGATCGGCTACGGCCTGCCGTGCGCGACCGGGGCGGCTATCGCGGCACCGGACCGGCCCGTGCTCTGCCTGCAGGCCGACGGCTCGGCGATGTACACGATCTCCGCGCTGTGGACCCAGGCCAGGGAGAACCTGAACGTCACCACGGTGATCTACAACAACAGCGCCTACGCGATCCTGCGCCTGGAGCTGCAGAAGGTCGGCGCGCAGACCGCCGGCGAGGACGGCGCCCCCGGCCCCAAGGCGCGCGAGCTGCTCGACCTGTCCAACCCGAACCTGGACTTCGTCGCGCTGGCCACCGGCATGGGCGTGCCCGCCGTGCGCGCCACCACCAGCGAGGAGCTCACCGCCGCGCTGGCCAACGCGTTCGCCGAGCCCGGCCCGCACCTGATCGACGCGATCGTGCCGGCCCTGCTCTGACCCGCGCGGGGCCCGGCTCCCGGGCCGGGCTCCGCGAGACGGGGGCTACAGGCCGCCGCCGAGGACCTTGCCGGTGAGCGGCGGCCGGCCGGGCGGCTGGTGCACCGGAGCCGGGGTGACCGCCGGCGGGATGGGCTTGCTGATCGCCTTGCCGGCCCGCACGGTGATCTTCTGGCCGTGGTGGCGCAGGTTCAGCGTGTCGCCCTCGAGCAGCTTGTAGCTCGCCTCGTCCGGGGTGATGTCCACCCGCAGCTGGCAGCCCAACAAGGTCATCCCGAAGCGCAGCCTGGTCCAGCCCGGGGGCAGCCGGGGAGCGAAGGTGAGCGTCCCGTCGTGGTCGCGCATGCCGCCGAAGCCGGCGACCAGGCCCAGCCAGACGCCGGCCAGGTTGGCCATGTGCAGTCCGCTGCCGGTGTTGTGGTGCAGGTCGTCCAGGTCGGTCAGGGCCACCTCGGACAGGTACTCCTGGGCCAGCCGCAGGTGCCCGACCTCGGCCGCCACGATGGCTTGGGTGCACGCGGAGAGCGAGGAGTCGCGCACGGTCAGCGCCTCGTAGTAGGCGAAGTCGCGGGCCTTCTGCTCCGGCGTGAAGTAGTCACCGCGCAGGTGCAGGGCCAGCACCAGGTCCGCCTGCTTGATCACCTGCCGGCGGTAGATGTCGCCATAGGGGAAGTGCAGCAGGAGCGGGTACTTCTCCGGCGGGGTGTTCTCGAAGTCCCACCGCTCGTGGTCGGTGAATGCGGTGGCCTGCGGGTGCACCCCGAGGCGCTCGTCGTAGGGCACGTACATCGACTCGGCGGCGCGCCGCCAGCGCTCCACCTCCGCCGACGTCACGTTCAGCTCGGCGACCTTCTCCGGGTGCGCCTTGAGCACCTCCACCGCGCCGCGCAGGTTCCGCTGCGCCATCAGGTTGGTGTAGACGTTGTTGTCGGCGATGGCGCTGTACTCGTCCGGCCCGGTCACGCCGTCGATGCGGAACTTGCCGGCGGCGTCGGCGTGGCCGAGCGAGATCCACAGCCGGGCGGTCTCGACCAGTATGTCGGCCCCGTAGTCGCGCTCGAAGTTCTTGTCGTCGGTGGCGTGCACGTAGCGCAGCACGGCGTCGGAGATGTCCGCGTTGATGTGGTACGCGGCGGTGCCGGCCGGCCAGTACGCCGAGTTCTCCTGGCCGCGGATGGTGCGCCACGGGAACGCCGCGCCGGCCAGGCCGAGCTGGGCGGCCCGCTCCCTGGCCATGTCCAGCGTGGTGTGCCGCCAGCGCAGCGCGTCCCTGGCGGCGTGCGGCGTGGTGTAGGTGAGCACCGGCAGCAGGAACGTCTCGGTGTCCCAGAAGGTGTGGCCGTCGTAGCCCGACCCGGTCAGCCCCTTGGCCGCGATGGCCCGCTGCTCGGTGCGCGCGCCGGCCTGCAGCACGTGGAACAGCGAGAACCGGATGGCCTGCTGCAGCCGCTCGTCGCCGTCCAGCCGGACGTCCGCGCGCACCCAGTACTCGTCGAGGTACTGGCGCTGCTCGGCGACCAGCCCGTCCCAACCGGTGTGCCGGGCCCCGGTGACCGCGCCGGCCACCTGGCTGCGCAGCGCCGGGCGGGTGCGCTGGCTGGACCAGCCGTAGCCGATCAGCTTGGTCAGCGTGAACGTCTGGCCGGGCTGCAGGGCGGTGCTCAGGGTGAGCCGGCCGATGTCCGGCTTGCAGTCGCTGGTGACCAGGACGTCCTCGGCGCCCTCCCAGATGTGGTCCATCATGGCGGCCATCCGCAGCCCGCTGACCCGGGTGGAGTGCAGCATGACCGCGCCGCTGTGGTTGGCGTCGTACTCCTCCGCCATCAGCGGGGCCTCCAGCACGGCGGCCACCCGGGGGTCGTTGGCCGCCGAGGGCAGCTGCTCGTTCGCGACCAGCTCGGACTGCAGCACGATCCGGGCGGGCGCGTCCACCGGCGTGACCTCGTACCGGATCGCGACGATCGAGCGCTGGGAGAACGACACCAGCCGCGTGGAGCGCACCTTGACCCGCTGCCCCGCCGGGCTGCTCCACTCCACCTCGCGGCGCAGCACACCGTCCCGGAAGTCCAGGGTGCGCTCGTGGTGGTGCAGCTCGCCGTAGCGGATGTCGAACGGCTCGTCGTCCAGCAACAGCCGGATCAGCTTGCCGTTGGTCACGTTGATGACGCTCTGCCCCGACTCGGGGTAGCCGTAGCCCGCCTCGGCGTAGGGCAGCGGCCGCGACTCGTAGAGCGAGTTCAGGTAGGTCCCGGGCAGCGCGTGCGGATCGCCCTCGTCGAGGTTGCCGCGCAACCCGATGTGCCCGTTGGACAGCGCGAACAGCGACTCGGTCTGCGCCAACCGGTCCACATCGAGCTCAGACTCGACCAGATGCCAGGAATCCACAATCATGACGATCGCACGATCACACGCAGTGATGGAGCCGGCCCGTTCCGACGGCACCGTGGTTGACCGGCAGCCCAGCTCGGCTGCGCCCCGTGACCGGGGGGAATCGGGTTCCGCACGCGATCAGGGTGCCCCGTCATCCGCCGAAGGGCCAGTTAACCATTCGTGAACTGATCCGACACACCCGTTGGAGAGCGCCCGCCTCACCGGGATCGACGGCTCCCGGTGGCACGATCGCGGTGTCGGGAAGATCACTGCCCAACCGGTCGGGACCCGGCCGGGTCCAGGGGGTTGACCATGCGCGGGCGACACCGGAGCACACCGAGAACGACCGTGCGGGCAGCGCGGGGCGCGGGCTTACCCGGTATCCGGTGACGTGATGGCCGGCCCGATCGAGCGACCGAGGGTGAACCCCGAACCGCTGCTGGCCGGCAGTCGGCTGGCCTCGACCCTGGTCTGGTGGCCACTGTTGACCGTGCTCTACCTGATGGTGGCGCCCGGCTCGAACCCCGTCGGGGTGGGCCTGGTCGGCGGCGGCCTGCTCGTCATCGGGCTGCTGCGCGCCACGGTCCGGGTGAGCGCCCGCCGGCACGGCGCGCTGGGCCGCGTCCGGCCCGGTGAACAGCGCGTCGAACGGCCCGGTGAACAGCGCGGTCAACAGCGCGGTCAACAGCTGGGTGAACAGCCCGGCGGGTAGCGCCGGAGATAGCGGCCGCACGCCAGCGGGTCTCCGGTGAGTTGACGGAAAAAGTCGACGAACGTCATACGCATGTTGCGTATGCGGCTGATGTGCAATCTGGTACCGGCACGAGGCCGGTCAGCGGGCCGACAGCAGCGGTTGGCGGCTGGTCGAGCGTCCGTTTGGCGCTCTGTTCCCGCCGTCCGGCCTGGCTGAGTCCCATAGTGCGGTCTCGATCACATACAGTTGGCTCCGAGCGGCACACGGTAATGAACTCGGGCGGGTGAATTTTGTCTGTGTCCAAGACGCTGCACGAGATCGCGCTAGGCGATCACGCATGCGTCGTGATGGATAGCGACGAACAGCATTGGGAGATCGCGGCCGGGTTCGTCGCCGAGGGCTTCAGGCGCCACGAGAAGATCCTCTACTACGACGGCGCCCGCTCCACCGAGCCGCTGCTGCGCCGGCTGCGTGAAGACAATATCGACGTCGACGGCTATCTGAGTACCGGACAGCTGGCCGTCTTCCCGCCGGAGCTGACGAACCAGCTCTGGAAGCTGTCCCTGCCGGAGATGGCCGAGCTGGTCTCCCAGACCATCGGCAAGTCCCTGTCCGAGGGCTACGCGGGCGTCCGGGTCACCGACGAGCCGGGCGGCGCGGTCCACCGGCCGGCGGGCGTCCCGCTCGCCGAGTACGACCGGACACTGCACGAGGGCATGCAGGGCCACCCGGTGACCATGCTGTGCCAATACGAACGGACCGACTGGTCGACCTCCGAACTCACCGAACTACGCGAGATGCATTCGATCGAAGTGGCCACTCCCGCGATCTACGACGACGGGCTGCTGCGGATCACCCGGCATGCGCCGTACACCACCCGGGTATCCGGCGAGATCGACTTCAGCAACCGGCACCTGGTCCGCACCATCATCGACAAGGAACTCGACCGGGCACTGCGCGCGGCCGGCCAGACCGACGAGATCCAGGTCCACCTGGAGTCGCTGCGTTTCGCCGATGTCACCACCATCATCCAGTTCGTGCAGGCCGCCGAGAGCTTCCCGCAGAGCCACCGGCTGGTGCTCTACGGAGTGCAGCCGTGCATCCGCCGGGTGCTGGACCGCTGCGGCGCCGGGTTCACCGCGCAGCTGACGCTGCGGGAAGCGATCGCGCCGTGAGGTTCGAGAGCACCCGGACCGCACTACCGAGGCGGTTCACCCACCGGGCCGCGTACTACACCTCCTCGGACCATCTGATCGACGTCGCGGTGCCGATGATCGAGCGGGCACTCAACCGGGACACCCCGGTGGCGGTGATTGCATCCGCCCCTACCGAACGCCGGCTGCGCGGGGTGCTCGGCGACTCGGCCGGGCTGATCCACCTGCCGCCACCGGACTCCCTGTTGTGTGGGTCCGGCCAGGGGGTGATCTCGCTGCGCGCCCAGGAGCTGAGCGAGCTCACCAACTGGGCCGGGCCCGTGGAGGTGCTCGTGGAGCACCACCCGCACCGGCCGGGCCTGCACCCGTCGGCCTGGGTGGAGGCGGACGCGGCCACCAACGTGGCGCTGGCGGCACTGCCGGTCACCATCACCTGCCTCTACCCCACCGCGCTGGAGACCGAGACGGTGTCGGCCGCGGTCCGGTGGAACCACACGGAGGTGATCGGTGCCGACGGCACCCCGAGAGAGAACCCTGAGGTGCGGACGCCGACTGAGGTCCTCTCCATGCATCCGGTGCTGCCACCGCCTCGGCTCGGCCCACCGGACCGCGAGCTGACCTTCACGCCGTGGCAGCTGATCGACCTGCGCACGGCGGTCGGCGAGGCCACCGGGTACACCCGGATGAGCCAGCCGCACGCCCAGGACTTCGTGCTCGCGGTGAACGAGGTGGCGAGCAATGCCGTCGAGCACGGCTACGGGGTCGGACTGCTGCAGATCTGGCGCCAGGGCGACCAGTTGATCTGTGAAGTTCACGACAGCGGCACATTGCGCGACCCACTGCCCGGACTGCGTCCTCCGCATCCGAACAGCCCGCGCGGACGCGGCATGTGGATCGCCCGGCAACACTGTGACCTGCTACATGTGTGGACGGACGCGCGCGGGACACACGTGCGGCTGCAGTCCGCGCGGACCTGAACGGGCTACCTCAAACACCCGTCCAGTTAGGACGGACAGGCAATTCCGACCCCGACGCGGGGTGGGCGGCACGAATGGGCGAAGATGTATCCCGGATCGGACCTAGCCAGCATCCCGTGCACCGGGGACACTACTTGGGCCGACCCGCGCCCGAAGGCGTTCAGACGCGTCGGCAAACATCATCCGTGTTGGCGGTA
>DATAZG010000019.1:0-9223 GCA_036272155.1 Pseudonocardia sp. | reverse complement strand
CCCTGGAAGGCGACACCCCGGCGGACGCCGCGCTGCTCGGTGGAGCCGCCACCGAGGCGGCCGCGCTGGCCGACTGGGTCCTGGCGGAGCGGCTCTGCCGGGCGGCCTGCGACGCCGGCGGCGGCTTCGAGCCCCGGCTGGGCCGGCCAGCCGGGTCAGCCAGCCCATGCCGCCGCCGAGGGTGAGCCCGCCGACGCCCGTGTGGCTGATCAGTCCGGCGGGTACCGCGAGGCCGTGCTCCTGGGTAGCCGCGTCGAGGTCGGACAGCAGCGCACCGCCGCCGACCCTGGCCAGCTTGGCCGCCGGGTCCACCGTCACGTGGTTCAGCCGGCTCAGGTCGAGGACCAGGCCGCCGTCGACGGTGCTCGTGCCGCCGACGCTGTGCGCGCCGCCCCGGACCGCGAGCTCGAGGCCGTGCTCCCTGGCGAACCCGATGCCCATGGCCACGTCGACCGTCGAGGCACACCGGACGATCACCGCCGGCCGGCCGTCGATGTCCGCGTTCCACACGCGGCGCGCGTCGCCGTAGAGGGCCGAGTCGGGCGCGATCACCAGGCCGTCGATCGCCGACCGCAGGGTGTCCATATCGTTGGCCAACGTGCTGGTCATCTCGCCCTTCCTCCGTGCTGGGTCGATGGGCTGGGTCGATGGGCTGGGTCGATGGGCGCGGAGCTCTGGCCGCCGGGCGCTGACGCGGCTGGACCGGCAGGTCGCCCGGGGCTCCCCGGCCACCGGACCAGCGTGGCTCAGCCCGCCGCGCACGTCACGGGTAGCCGACTACGCGACGGCCGGGCACCGACTACCTGGTCGCGCCCCTGCTTGCGATCATCTTGCGATCTTCTTACCGCTGGACCTACCCGAATCGACTGGTCAGTTGGCGCTCGAACCTTGACAAACCGGCACTTACCAGCGCTAACTGACGCATCAGTCAGCATCGCATCTCCGGCGGCCCCCGCCGCGGAAGTGGGTGGGCCGACATGCCGGGTGAACAGCTGAACAGGGCGGTCGGCGTGCTGCGCCCGGACGCGCTGGCGGGACAGGTCGCGCTGGTCACCGGCGCCGGCACCGGGATCGGCCGGGCCACCGCGCTCGAGCTGGCCCGCTGCGGCGCCGACGTGGTGCTCGCCGGTCGCCGTGACGAGCCGCTGGAGAAGGTCAGGGCGCAGGTCGCCGAGCTCGGCCGCCGCGCGCTCGTGGTGGTCACCGACGTCCGCGAGCAGACCCAGGTCGATGCGCTGGTCGACGCGGCGCTGGCCGAGTTCGGCCGGATCGACGTGCTGGTCAACAACGCGGGCGGCCAGTTCGCCGCGCCGGCCGAGCAGATCACCCCACAGGGCTGGCGCGCGGTGCACCGGCTGGCGGTCGACGCCACCTGGGCCCTGACCCTGGAGATCGCCGTCCGGAGCATGATCCCGAACCGGAGCGGGACGATCTTCTTCATGGCGTTCTCGCCGCGCCGGGGCATCCCGTCGATGGTGCACGCCACCTCGGCGCGGGCCGCGCTGGAGAACCTGGCCGCCGGGCTGTCCCTGGAGTGGGGCCGCTTCGGCATCCGGTCGGTCTGCGTGGCGCCGGGCACCATCCGGACGGAGGCGCTGGAGGCGAACTACACCGAGGCCGACCGGGAGCGCTGGACCCGCTCGGTGCCGCTGGGCCGGCTCGGCGAGCCCGAGGAGGTGGCCGGGCTGATCGCCTTCCTGGCCAG
Source organism: Pseudonocardia sp. (assembly GCA_036272155.1). Taxonomy (GTDB): domain Bacteria; phylum Actinomycetota; class Actinomycetes; order Mycobacteriales; family Pseudonocardiaceae; genus Pseudonocardia. The sequence goes on along the minus strand of DATAZG010000019.1, from coordinate 7,518 downwards.
CCCGGCCGGTGGCTACATCACCGGCACCACGATCGTCGTGGACGGCGGCGCGGACGCCTGGGGCGCGGGCTACCCGGCCCCGACCGCCGAGCCACTACCGACTGAGGCGCCGACCGAAGCGCCGCCCGCCGAGCCACCCCCGACTGGGTCTCCGCCCGCCGCCGGAGGGGCCACCCGGTGACCGCGCCGCCGGCCGACCGGGACCTCACGGCGCTGTTCGACCCGGGCTCGGTCGCCGTGCTCGGGGCCAGCAACGACGAGTCCAAGTACGGCAACTGGATCAGTGTGCAGGCGCTGCGGATGGTCGGGCGGCGGCCGGTGCACCTGATCAACCGGCGGGGTGGGCCGGTGCTCGGCCGGCCGACCTACCGGAGTCTCGACGAGGCGCCCGGCCCGGTGGAGCTGGTGGTGATCGCGGTACCGGCGGCCGGGTTCGAGCCGGCGGTCGAGGATGCGCTGCGGGCCGGCGCGCGGGCCATCGTGGGCATCACCGCCGGGTTCGCCGAGCTGGGGGCGGCGGGGCGGGCGGTGCAGGACCGGGTCGCCGCGCGGGTCCGGGCGGCCGGCGCGGTGCTGCTCGGGCCGAACTGCCTCGGTGTCGCCGACTCCACCACTGGGCTGACCCTGGCGTCCAACCCGCTGCCCGCCGGCACGGTCAGCCTGCTCTCGCAGAGCGGCAACATGGCGCTGGAGCTGAGCCAGGTGCTCGGCGGGCGGGGCCTCGGCTTCGCCCGGTTCGCCTCGCTGGGCAACCAGGCCGACCTGACCGCCGCCGACCTGGTCCGCGCCTGCACCACGCACCCGGGCACCGAGCTGATCGCCCTGTACTGCGAGGACTTCGGCGACGGGCGGGCGTTCGTCGCGGCCGCCGCCGAGGCCACCCGTGCCGGCAAACCGGTGCTGCTGCTCACCGTCGGCGCCAGCGCGGCGGCCGTCCGGGGCGCCCGGTCGCACACCGGCGCGCTGACCTCGGAGCTGGCGGTGATCGACGCGGCCTGCCGGGCGGGCGGGGTGTACCGGGTCGGTTCGCCGCGCGAGCTGGCCGACCTGGCGGCGGCGCTGGGCGGCGGCCCGCTGTTCCGGGGTGCCCCGGTGCGGCGGGTGGTGGTGCTGACCGACGGCGGCGGGCACGGCGCGCTCGGCTCCGATCTGGCCGAGGCGGCCGGCCTCGCGGTGCCGGAGTTCGACGCCGAGCTGGCCGCCGCCCTGCGCACCGAGCTGCCGCCGTCGGCCAGCGCGCACAACCCGGTCGATCTGGCCGGCGCCGGCGAGCGGGACATCGCCACGTTCGGCCGGGTGCTGGCCACCGCGCTGGGTTCCCCCCGGGTCGACGCCGCGCTGGTGACCGGCTACTTCGGCGGCTACGGCGAGTACGGGCCGGCGCTGGGCGAGGCCGAGGTGGCCACCGCGCGCACCATGGCCGAGCACATGCGGACCCACCGCAAGCCCGTCGCGGTGCACACCCTGTACCCGGCCAGCCCGGCCGCCAAGGTGCTCGCCGAGCACGGCGTGCCGGTGTTCCACGCGGTCGAGGACGCCGTGCGCACACTGGCCCTGCTCGGCGCCGGCGGCCGCCCCGAGGCCCCCGGGCCCACCGCCGTTCCCCGCACCGGGGCGGCGCCGAACTCCCCGATCACCGAGGCCGGCTACTGGCCCGCCCGCCAGCTGCTGGCCGGCGCCGGTCTCCCCTTCCCGCCCGCCGCCCTCATCACCGCCACACCGACCACCCAGCCGACCACCGCCACACCGGCCACCCACCCAACGGACCCCGGGGACCGGGCCGCCGAGGCCGCCGCGCGCATCGGCTACCCCGTGGTGCTCAAGGCGCTCGGCCTGCTGCACAAGTCGGACGCCGGCGGGGTGGCGCTCGGGCTGGCCGACGAGGCCGCGCTGCGCACCGCGCTGGCCGACATGCACGGCCGGCTCGGCGCGCCCGGCTACTGCGTGGAGGCGATGGCGGAGCTGTCCGGCGGCGTGGAGCTGATCGTCGGCGTACGCACCGACCCCCGGTTCGGCCCGGTGGCGATGGTCGGCCTCGGTGGGATCTTCACCGAGGTGCTGCGGGACGTGGCGTTCGCGCTGGCCCCGGTGTCGGCGGACACCGCGGCGCGGCTGCTGGCCGGGCTGCGTGCAGCGGCGCTGCTGCACGGGGTGCGCGGCCGCCCGCCGGTGGACCTGGCCGCCGCCGCGCTGGCCGTCAGCACAGTCACCGAGGTCGCCGCCGCGCACCCGGAGATCGCCGAGCTCGAGGTCAACCCGCTGCTCGCCACCCCGGCCGGCGCGCTCGCGCTGGACGCCCGCATCGTGCTCGCTTGATCAAGAACTGCCGAGAGAGGACCCCGATGGACTTCGCGTACAGCCCCCGACTCGCCGAGCTCAAGCAGCGCGCCGCCGACCTCACCGCCAAGATCATCCCGTACGAGGACGAGTGCGAGCGCAACAACGGGCTGCCCGACGAGGCACACGCGGCGATCCGGCAGGAGGTGCTGGCCGCCGGCCTGCAGGCGATCAACACGCCGACCGAGTACGGCGGCGCCGGGCTGAGCGTGCTCGAGCAGGTCGTCGTGCAGGACGAGCTGGGCAAGCTGACCAACGCGCTCTGGGACACCGTGTGGCGCCCGGCCAACCCGCTCACCCACGCCACGCCCGCGCAGCGCGAGCGCTACCTGATCCCGGGGGCCCGGGGCGAGCGGCGGGACGCGGTGGCGATCACCGAGCCCGGCGCCGGCTCCGACCCGTCCACCATCGCCACCACAGCGGTCCCGGACGGCTACAACGCGGGCTACGTGATCGACGGGGAGAAGTGGTTCGTCACCGTCGGGGACGTGGCCGACTTCCTGATCGTGCTGGCCAACGTCACAAGCACGGTCCCGGGCGGCGGGCCGACGATGTTCCTGGTCGACACCGACACCCCGGGCGTGCGGATCAAGCGGGTGCCCCGGTTCACGCACACCTTCGTCTACGAGCACCCCGAGTTCGAGTTCACCGGCGTGCGGGTGGGCGCGGACGCGGTGCTCGGCGGGGTCGGCAACGGCTACGAGCTGACCCGCGACTGGTTCACCGAGGAGCGGCTGATGATCGGCGCCCGCACCATCGGCGCCGCCGAGCGCGCGCTCACTCTGGCCACCGACTGGGCCAGGACTCGCGTGCAGGGCGGCGCGCCGCTGATCGACCGGCAGCTGATCCAGGGCATGATCGCCGACTCGGTGGTGGACATCGCCACCAACCGGGCGCTCACCCACCAGGTGGCCTGGGAGTTCGACAACTCCGACCTCACCGACGAGAACACGCGCAAGACCCTGCACGCCAAGGCCGCCACGGTGAAGCTCGCCGCCTCCGAGGCGTCCAACCGGGTCGCCGACCGCTGCCAGCAGATCTTCGGCGGCCGGGGCTATATCCGCGACTACCCGGTGGAGCGGCTGTGGCGCGAGCTGCGGGTGGACCGGATCTGGGAGGGCACCTCGGAGATCCAGCGCCTGGTGATCGCCAACGAGGCCAACAAGCGCGGCCTGGAGGGCCTGCTCACGTTCCGCACCGCACGCTAGCTCTGCCGCTAGCTCTGCCGACCGAGCTCTGCCGCTAGCTCTGCCGACCGCTCGCCAGGAGGATCCATGGACACCGACAACAACTCCCCGGCCCCGGCACCGACCCTGCGCATCGAGTCCCATTCGATCGACTACGTGCCACTGCGCGAGCGGCACGGCAAGGCGTGGCACCTCTGGCCGGTCTGGTTCACCGGCGACGCGCACCTGGCGACCGTGGCCACCGGCGTGCTCGGCATCACGATGGGAGCGAACCTGCTCTGGACCGCCATCGCGATCCTCACCGGCTGCGCGTTCGGCACCTTCTTCATGGCGTTCCACTCGTCGCAGGGACCGCAGCTCGGGCTGCCGCAGATGATCCAGTCCAGGCCGCAGTTCGGGTACCTGGGCGCGCTGCTGGTCTGGGTGGTCGCGCTGGTCACCTACGTCGGCTACAACGCGTTCAACCAGCTGCTCGCCGGGCAGGCCGCGCACCTGCTGATCGGGGTCGGTCCGACGGGCGCGTACCTGGTGTTCACCGTGATCGCGCTGGCGCTGGCCATCTTCGGCTACGACTGGATCCACAAGGCCCAGCGCTGGCTGGCCTACGCGCTGCTCGCGGTGCTGGTCATCTTCAGCCTCGGCATCGGGTTCACCGGTGAGCTGCCGCCCGGCCAGTTCAACCTCAGCGGCTTCCACGCCGTCGCGTTCCTCACGCAGTTCTTCGTCGCCGCCGCCTACCAGCTCAGCTGGGCGATCTACGTCTCCGACTACTCCCGCTACCTGCCCAAGACCGTCGGCGTGCGCGCCACGTTCTGGTGGACCTACCTCGGCGCGCTGATCGGCGGCACCTGGATGATGCTGGTCGGGGCCATGGCGGCCGCGCTGAACGCCAAGCTCGACGTCTCCGAGGTACTGCTGCGCGCCGGCGACACGATCTTCCCCGGGTTCGGCACGATCCTGATCGTGGTGGCGCTGCTCGGGCTGATCACGGTCACCGGGCTGAACTTCTACGGCGGCTCGCTGACCCTGCTGTCCATCGCCGACTCGATCCGCCCGATCCGGCACACCCGCACCGAACGGCTGCTCTCGCTGCTGTTCTGCGCGGTGGTGGCCACGTTCATCGCGCTGCGGGCCTCCGGCGACTTCCTGCACGAGTTCGAGGGCTTCCTCGGCGTCCTGCTGCTGCTGTTCACCCCGTGGACCGCGATCAACCTGGTCGACTTCTTCTGGGTCCGGCACACCCACTACTCGATCCGGGAGATCTTCAACCCGCACGGCATCTACGGCCGGTGGGGCTGGCGCGGCCTCCTCGCCTACCTGCTCGGCTTCCTCGCCATGCTGCCTTTCGCCGAGACCGAGCTGTTCACCGGGCCGATCGGCGCCGAGCTCGGCGTGGACATCGGCATGATCCCCGGCCTGATCATCTCCGCCGGCGCCTACCTGCTGTTCTGCCGCAACATCGATCTGGACGCCGAGCGCGCCGTGATCGCCCGCGCCGACGCCGACCTCGACCGCGCACCGGGGTCGGAGGTACGCCCCGAACCGGCCACCTGACCCGGTTCGGTGCCCGGGTGCGGTGCCCGGGTGCGGTGCCCGGGTGCGCGGTGGCCGCCGCACCAGAGTCGGGCGCCATTAGAGTCGGGCGCATGGCCGCGCCCGCCGAGTCCGACGTGTTCACCTTCCCGGTTGCCGTGCGCTACATGGAGGTGGACGTCCAGGGCGTCGTCTTCAACGGCTGGTACTTCACCTACTTCGACGAGGCGATGGCCGCGTTCTTCCAGCACCGGGGCCTGCCGTACCCGGAGATGACCGGGGCCGGGTACGACGTCCAACTGGTCCGCTCGGAGATCGACTACAAGTCCGGGGTCCGGTTCGGGGAGCCGATCGTGGTGGCGGTCAGCGCGTCCCGGCTCGGCCGTACCAGCTTCACCCTGGACTTCCAGATCCGCCGGGCCTCCGGCGAGGCGACCACCAACGGCCGCATCGTCTACGTCGTCGTAGGCACCGACGACTACACCAAGCGCGAGATCCCGCCGCTGATCCGCACCGCCCTCGGCGACCCCCGCCCCCTGCACTGACCCCAGCGGCCGCGACTTGTCGCGTCTATTTGACGCGACAAGTGGCTCTTGTCGTGCCTATTTCCAACGACAAGTCGGGTCAGGACGCCCATTACCCACGACAAGTGGCCGGCCCGGGCGCCCATTACCGGCGTCAAGCGGCCGGTGGGACACCCACTACCGGCGTCAAGCGGCCGACCTCGACACCCATTACCCACGACAGGTAGGCGTCAGGGCGTCCAGCACCCACGACAACCACGGCTGGATCGGCGCCCGACCCCCGCATAAGTGGACCACGCTGAACCCTTCACGCCGAGACCAATCCGCCGCCTCACCCCCACTTGTCATGCCTATTTGACGCGACAAGTGGCTCTTGTCGTGCCTATTTCCAACGACAAGTCGGGTCAGGACGCCCACTACCCACGACAAGTGCAGCCACCACGTCCACAACCCGCGACCAGTGCAGCCGCCAGCCACCACCCCCACTCACGACAGCCTCGGCTGGACAAGTGCGCGCCCGATCAGCCGCGGCTCTCGGGCTGGACCCGGCGTCAGGGCAGGCGCAGACTCAAGCGGGCTCGATCCGGCCGCGCACCTCGCCGAGGGCCAGCCGACCGCCGCCCACGGCCGCCGCGCTGGCCGTGATCACCAGCTCGTCGCCGTCGCGCAGGTAGGTCAGCTCACCGCCGCCGGCCAGCGGCAACGGCTCGCGGCCGCCCCAGCTCAGCTCCAGCAGACAGCCCCGCTGGTGGCGCTCCGGGCCGCTCATGGTGCCCGAGCCGAGCAGGTCGCCGGGGCTCAGCGTGGCGCCGCCGGAGGTGAGGTGGGCGATGAACTGGGCGCCGGTCCAGTACAGGTCGGCGGCCGGCGGGCTGGTGATCAGCTCCCCGTTCAGCCGCACCTCGACGGCCAGGTCCAGCCCCTTGTCCGCGTCGCCGCGCAGGTAGGGCAGCGGCTCCGGGTCGCGCGGCGGCGGGGCGACCTGTGCGGCGGCGAGCTCCGGCCACGGCGTGACCCAGTTGGATATCGACGTGGCGAACGCCTTGCCGAGCAGCGGGCCGAGCGGGCGGGCCTCCCACACCTGGATGTCGCGCGCCGACCAGTCGTTGAGCAGCACCACGCCGAACAGGTGGTCCTCGGCGTCGGTCATCGGCACCGGCTCGCCGGGCGTGCTCGCGCCGCCGAGCACGAAGCCCAGCTCGGCCTCGAAGTCCAGCGCCCGGGTCGGGCCGAAGTCACCGGGCCCGCGCTGCCCGTTGGGCCGGCGGACCGGGCTGCCGGAACCCCGGATCGTGCTGGAGCGGCCGTGGTAGCCGATTGGCAGGTGCTTCCAGTTCGGGGTCAGCGGCTCGTCGTTGGGGCGGAAGATGCGGGCCGCGTTCACCGCGTGCTGCTCGCAGGCGAAGAAGTCCACGTAGTCCGCCACGGTGAAGGCCAGCGCCGGTGTCACCCGATCCACCGGGTGCTGGAACGGCGCCAGCCCCGCCGCCTCGGCCAGCGTCTCGCGCAGCCACCGGTGCACCTCGAGCCAGGCCGACCGCCCGGCCGCCAGCAACCGGTCCAGCGACGGGGCGACCAGCAGCTCCGGCCACGGCACCGGGCGGTCGGCGTGCAGCGCGGTCAGGTCCAGCACGGTGTTGTCGTCGGCCAGCACACCGAGCCGGGCCGAGCTCGCCGGTTCCCCGGCGACGGTGAATCTCCCGTAGCGCATGCCCCCACCCTGCCCGATCCCGATCGCCGCCGCCCGCCCTCGGCGCGCGGCTCAGCCCTTGCCGGTGACCGAGGCCAGGTAGGCGGCGATCCAGCCGTCGGACTGGTGGGCGGCCCAGACGCGCGCCACCTCGGGGTCCTCGTCGACGCGGTACCTGGCGATCCGCTCCACGGTGTCCCGGCGCAGCTGGGCCTTGGTCAGCGCGAAGGTGTCCGGCGGGCTCGCG
>DATAZG010000018.1:0-13270 GCA_036272155.1 Pseudonocardia sp. | reverse complement strand
CGGCGGCCGGATCGTGCTCAGTGCGTGGCCACCGGACGGCGCGCTGCAGGAGATCAGTGGCGCCGCGGCCGGCATGGTCAAGGCCGCGCTCGGTGTGCCGGAAGGGCCGCCGCAGTTCGGCTGGCACGACCTCGATGCGCTGTCCGCCCTGTTCGCACCGCACGGCCTGCGGGTCGAGCTCGCCGAGCGGAGTGTCGAGTTCACCGGGCCGTCGGTGGAGCACTACCTGGACGAGCAGGCCAGCACACACCCCATGGCGGTCAGCGGCTTCGCGGTGCTGCAGCGGCACGGGCGGGCCGACGAGCTGCGCGGCCGCCTCCGGGAGATCCTCGAGGCCGCAAACGAGGACCCCGGGGCGTTCCGGCTCACTTCCCCCTACGTCGTGGCGACGGTGCGCGCCGACGACTGAGGTCGGCTTTCATAGCCGGCGCACAGCTGGCCCTTAGAGTCCGTTGCTAGTTACGGGTGCCCGCTCCAGCGAGTGACGTGGATCACGCGAGACCCGGGGGCCCGATGACCCTGCACGAGTCCTTCATCGCGGCGCTGCGCAGCCTGCGGGGCAACCGGCTGCGGTCCCTGCTGACCACGCTCGGCATCATCATCGGCATCGCGGCGGTGATCATCCTGGTCGCACTCGGGAACGGGGTGAAGGCCGGGTTCGACGCCCAGTTCAGCCGGCTGGCCAACCAGATCACGATCAGCAAGGCGAACGGCTCGGTGCCCTCCGGCGGCGAGGCCAGGGATCTGACCGACCAGGACGTCACCGCGCTGCAGGACCGGGTACAGGCGCCGGACATCGCCTCGGTGACCCCGAGCATGACCGGCAGCGTGGCGCTCACCGCCGGCCAGAAGAACGAGAAGGCCAGCCTGGTCGGCGCCACGTTCAACTACCTGGACCTCAGCGCCCGCACGATCGCCGTCGGCAACTGGTTCAGCCCGGCCGAGGTAGCCGGCAACACCAAGCTCGTGGTGCTCGGCCAGCAGGCGATCTCGTACCTGTGGGGCCCGACCACCAACCTCGGCGACGTGCTCGGCAAGACCATCCGGCTGAACCGGACCTCGTTCAGGGTGATCGGGGTGCTGGACACCGACGGGGAGAACGACAACGTGGCGATCGTGCCATTCGGTGCCGCCCGCGCCTACCTGGTCGGAAATGCCAACCAGGTCAGCCAGATCATTGTGAAATCGTCGAGCGCGACCACCGTAGCGACGGCTACGGATCAGCTGACCAGGATCCTGGACGTCCGGCACTACATCAAGACGCCGACCGGCCGCGACTACAACGTGCGCGCATTCCAGAACCTGCTGCAACGGCGTACCGAGTTCATCACGTTCCTCACCGTGTTCACCGCGGCGGTGGCCGCGATCTCGCTGGTCGTCGGCGGGATCGGGGTCGCCAACATCATGCTGGTCGCGGTGACCGAACGGACCAGGGAAATCGGCATTCGAAAGGCGATCGGGGCACCTCGCAGGGCAATCCTGAAACAGTTCCTGATCGAGGCCGTCGTGCTCACCGGGCTGGGCGGCCTGCTCGGGGTAGCAATCGGGGTCTGCACCGCGATCGGCGGCGGGGTGATTCTGCCGATGTTCGTGGACTCGTTCCCTCCGCCCATTGTGACGGCCGCCCCGGTACTGGTCGCATTTATGGTCAGCCTGGTGATCGGGCTGGTGGCCGGGGTCTATCCGGCGCACCGGGCCGCGAGCCTGTTGCCGATCAATGCGCTGCGTTTTGAGTAGTCCACCCGACCGGCCCAGCGGCGCCCACTCGTCCGGCCCAGCGGTGCCCAGCACACCTCAGTGTCCGGCTCCGCGCAGCTCGTCCAGCACCTTGGCGATCCGCCGCTGCCGGGTGGACTCCGCCTTGGCCGACTCGACCTGCCTGGCGTGCTCCTTGCGCCGGGTGTAGGACAGCGCGTCGAAGGCGTGCCGGGCCGCCGGGTCGCGCTCCAGTGCCGACGCCAGCTCCGCCGGCACCGTCACCTCGCGGGGTGCGGTGTCCAGCTCGATGTCGACGTCAACGTCGTCACCAGCGGATACGCCGGCCAGAGTGCGATTCGCGGCACTGAGCGGCACGTAGTACGACCCGCCCATCGGCGCCACGGTGGTGCGGTAGGTGTGCGGGCCGACGGTGATCTGGACGGCCGGTCGGCGGTGCGAGCCGAGGCCGAGCACCACCTCCTCGGGTATCCGGATGCCGGTCGCGGTCTTGCCGCCAAGCTCGACGATGCCCCGGAAGCGCATGGGCCGCAGTATTCACGCTCACCCGGGCGAGGTACGTGTCGGTTCACCCCTCCGTGGCGCCCGATCATGATCCACACGGAACCTCGTTTGCCCAGCGCAACCACGGGGTAACTCTTGGTCTGCATTCCTGTCTCGGTAGCTGTGGCGCACGGTCGCGCTGTGGTAGAGATCCATTTACCCGGGCGGTGTCCGGCCCGGCAAGTGCCAGGAGGTACGACCGTGGCAATCGACGGTCGGGTCACTCGGTACCTGACCCGTGCGCGCTGTCGCACGGGCCCGGGCCCGGCGGTCTCGACCGTGCGCCACGGCTGTGCGGGGAGGGTGTCGGGCGCGGAGTCGGCCGCTATCGCCACTCTTTCGTCGCTCTCAGCCGCCGAGAGCCAGCCGGGCCTCCCTGACCAGCGCGCCGGCCGGGTAACTCTTTGTCCTGTATTTCGGTTCTCAGGTGGTGCAACCGAACTGATCTTGTGATAGCCAATGCAGCCAACGGGTTGTGGCAGGGCGGCCCGCGGAAATTCAGAGATACGGAGAGATCACATGATCGGCGCCATCATCTCGTCAATCATCATCGGCCTCATCCTCGGCGTGCTGGCTCGGCTCGTTCTGCCGGGCAAGCAGAACATTCCGCTCTGGCTCACCATCGTGGTCGGAATCGTGGCTGCTTTTGTTGGCAACTACCTGGCCACGCTGCTCGGCGTACGCGTCACGCCCGGGTTCGACTGGATTCGGCACATCATCCAGCTGGTCCTCGCCATGATCGGCGTTGGCGTGGTCGCCGGCATGTACGGCAAGAAGGGCGTCAAGAGCTGACGCCCTAGTCAACCGCTAGAGCACGAATTTCCTGGCGGCCGCCAGGAATGCGTCGTTCTCGTCCGTGCCGGCGACGGTGACCCGAACACCGTCGCCGGCGAACGGACGCAGGATCACCTTCTCCCGTTCGCAATGTGCGGCGAACTCGATGGCGCGATCGCCGAGGGGCAGCCAGACGAAGTTCGCCTGGGTCTCGGCCACGGTGAAGCCCAGTTCCGTCAGCTCCGCCCGGACCCGCACGCGTTCCTCCGCGACCTCCGCACAGGTCGCCAACAGCTCCGGCACGCAGTCCAGCGAGGCCAGCGCGGCGGCCTGGGCCAGCGAGCTCACGCTGAACGCCGGGTAGACCTTGCGCAGCGCGCCGATCACCGCCGGATCCCCGACCGCGTAGCCCACCCGCAGCCCGGCCAGCCGGTAGGCCTTGGAGAACGTGCGCAGCACCACCAGGTTCGGCCGGCCCTCCAGCAGCGTCAGCCCGTCCGGCACGTCAGGGTCGGTGACGAACTCCCGGTAGGCCTCGTCCAGCACCACCAGCACGTCCTTCGGCACCTCGGCCAGGAACGCGCACAGCTCCTCGCGCCGCAGCGCGGTGCCGGTCGGGTTGTTCGGCGAGCACAGGAACACCATCCGCGTGTGCGGGGTGATCGCCGCCGCCATCGCCTTCAGGTCGTGCCGGTACTCGGAGTCCAGCGGGACCGGCACGTTGCGTGCGTTGCTGATCCGCACGACGATCGGGTACGCCTCGAACGAGCGCCACGCGTAGATCACCTCGTCGTCGGGGCTGTCACAGACGATCTGCACCAACTGCTGGCAGAGCAGCACCGAGCCGCAGCCGACGGCGATCCGGTCGGTGGCCACGCCGTGCCGCTCGGCCAGCCGCGCCGTGAGCCGGGTCACCCCGGGATCCGGGTAGCGGTTGCCGTTCGCGGCGGCCTCGGCGATCGCGGCGAGCACGGAGGGCGGCGGCGGCAGCGGGATCTCGTTGCTGGCCAGCTTCAGTGAACCCGGGACGGTGCGTCCCGCGGCGTAGGCCGGGATGGCGTCGAGGTCAGCCCGGATCGTGGGGTCCATGAGAACGCACGGTAGTCGAACCGGGTGGTGGGTACGCACGCATATGGTCTGCATTCGGCATACACGTCGGTGGCATGCGAGGCTGGCACCATGACCGATGTCCGCACCGAGACCGTGCCCCTGGATGACGGCAGTCAGCTGCGGCTGACCGTCGCCGTGCCGGACAGTGCGGTGCGCGGCGGGATCGTGGTGCTGCACGAGTCCCGGGGGATCACCGATGGCGTGCGGTGGCTGGTGCACAGCCTGGCCGTGGAGGGCTGGCAGGTCGTCGCGCCGCACCTCTACCACCGCGACGGGGCCGACGAGCTGGGCGCCGAGGAGTCCGACGAGCAGGTCCGCGACCAGGTCAACCGGCTGACCGGGCCCAGCGTGATGGCGGACACCGACACCGCGTTCGGCTGGCTGGCCGACCGGGGTGTCACCGCCGACCGGATGGGCGTGATCGGGTTCGACATGGGCGGCTCGGTGGCGCTGGTGGTGGCCGCGCAGCGCTCACTCGGCGCCGCGGTCACGGTGGCCGGCAACCACATCGCCGAGCCGCTGTCCGCCGACCTGCCCTCGCCGCTGGAGGCCGCCCCCGAGGTGACCTGCCCGTGGCTCGGGCTGTTCGGCGAGCGCTCGGTGGACCCGTCCCTGCACGACGTCGAGAAGCTGCGTGCCGCGGTGGCCAGCTCGGAGGTCGCCAGCAACGTGGTGATCTACCCCGACGTGGACCACCGCTTCGACGCCGACCCGGACGCTTCGGCCGACGCCTGGCAGCGCACCCTGAACTGGTTCGACTCGCACCTGCGCTGACCCACGGTCGTCGGCTGGCCGAGTCCGTTGCCAGCGGCCATGCTGGGAGACATGACGGACCGTGCCACCGATGCCCCCGCCGCCTCCGCCGCCGCGGGTGACGCCGCCGCGCTGCCCGAGCAGCTCTGGACGCCCGACCCCGAGCGGGCACGGGCCAGCGGCATGGCGGAGTTCGCCCGATGGGTCGCGGAGCATCGCGGGGTGCACACGGAGGACTACGCCGAGCTGCACGAGTGGTCGGTGCGCGACATCGGCGGCTTCTGGTCGGCGCTGGCCGAGTTCTCCGGCGTGCGCTTCCACGACCAGCCGAGCGCCCCGCTGGGCTCGCGGGAGATGCCGGGCGCCGAGTGGTTCCCCGGTGCCACGCTGAACTACGCCGAGCATGCGCTGGCCGACGGCCCCGGCCGGGCCGACGGCGACCTCGCGGTGATCTTCGCGAGGGAGGACGGCGTCGAGCGCACGGTCGACTACGGCGAGCTGCGCGACCAGGTGGCCAGGGCGCGGGCCGGGCTCGTGGCGCTCGGCGTCGGCCGGGGCGACCGAGTGGTGGCGCTCGCGCCGAACTGCGTCGAGACGCTGGTGGCGTTCCTCGCGGCGGCCAGCCTGGGGGCGATCTGGTCGTCCTGCTCGCCGGACTTCGGCTCGCGCGCGGTGCACGACCGGTTCGCCCAGATCGAGCCGGCCGTGCTGGTCGCGGTGGACGGCTACGTGTACGGCGGCAAGAGCTACGACATCCGGCCCACGGTGGACGAGCTGCGCGGCCAGCTGCCGACCCTGCGGGGCACGGTGCTGGTGCCGTACGTGAACACCGAGGCGACGCTGGACGGCACGATCCCGTGGTCCGAGTTCACGGGCGTGAGCGCGCCGCTCCGCTTCGACCCGGTGCCGTTCGACCACCCGCTCTGGGTGCTCTACTCGTCGGGCACGACCGGGCTGCCCAAGGGCATCGTGCACGGGCACGGCGGCATCGTGGTCGAGCACCTCAAGGCGATCCGGCTGCACTTCGACGTCGGCCCCGGCGACCGGCTGTTCTGGTTCACCACCACCGGCTGGATGATGTGGAACCTGATCATCTCCACCCTGCTGGTCGGCGGCACGGTGGTGCTCTTCGACGGCAGCCCCGGGCACCCCGACATGGGCGCGCTGTGGGCGCTGGCGCAGCGGCACCGGGTCAACCTGTTCGGGGTGTCCGCCGGCTATGTGCAGGCCTGCCTCAAGCGCGGACTGCGGCCGAAGGACCAGTACGACCTGAGCTCGATCCGGGCGATCGGCTCCACCGGCTCACCGCTGTCCACGGAGGGCTTCCGGTGGATCGCCGACGCGGTGGGGGAGCAGATCCAGATCGTCAGCTGCTCCGGTGGCACCGACCTGTGCGCGGCGTTCGTCGGCGGCTCGCCCACCGTGCCGGTGTGGCTGGGGGAGATCTCCTGCGCGGCGCTCGGGGCGGCGGTGAAGGCGTACGACGAGGCCGGCAAGGAGCTGGTCGAGGAGGTCGGTGAGCTGGTCGTCACCGAGCCGATGCCGTCCATGCCGGTGTACTTCTGGAACGACCCGGACGGCAGCCGGCTGCGCGAGGCGTACTTCGAGGACTACCCCGGGGTCTGGCGGCACGGGGACTGGATCAAGATCACCTCGCGCGGCACGTCGATCATCTACGGCCGCAGCGACTCCACGCTCAACCGGGGCGGCGTCCGGATGGGCACCGCCGACTTCTACGCCGTCGTCGAGGCGCACGACGAGGTCCAGGACTCGCTGGTGATCGACACGACCCGGCTGACCGGCCCCGGCGCCGGCTTCGGGGCGGGCGAGCTGCTGTGCTTCCTGGTGCTGGCCGACGGGGTGACGCTGCCGGACATCGAGCCGGCGCTGCGGGCCGACCTGCGCACCGCGCTGTCCCCCCGGCACGTGCCGGACCGGTTCATCGTGATCGACGAGGTACCCCGCACGCTGAACGGCAAGAAGTGCGAGGTGCCGGTGAAGAAGATCCTCTCCGGGGTCGCCGTCGACCGCGCGGTGAGCCGGGGCGCGCTGGCCAACCCCCACTCCCTGGACCCGTTCGTGTCGCTGGCCGCGGCTGACCAACCAGCCGGCTGACCAGCCGTTCTGCCGCCGTCCGGGCAACTTGGGGTACCGCTTTGATTCGCCCTGGAGAGGCTGTGTAACCTATCCACCTGGAGGCCGAACGGCTTCGGGAGGCTTCGCCTAGTCTGGTCTATGGCGCCGCACTGCTAATGCGGTTTGGGGTCACCCCCCATCCCGGGTTCAAATCCCGGAGCCTCCGCGCACCACCCAGCCGAAGGCTGGTATACAAGTGAACATGCGCTCGTAGCTCAACGGATAGAGCACTTGACTACGGATCAAGAGGTTGCAGGTTCGAATCCTGCCGAGCGCGCAGGTCGGAGAGCCGCCGGATAATCCGGCGGCTTTCGTCGTTTCAGCCCCCGTCTCGGCCTGATGGATAGCGATCGGTCAGTCGGTGGCGTTGCGGGTGTCGGGCAGCACGGTGTCGAGTGTGCCTGCCCACTGGCGCAGGACGCTGTCGCGGCGGGCGCTGTCGTCGGTGAGCAGGGCGGCGAGTCCCAGGCCGCGGGCCATGTCGAGGGTGGCCTGCACCGTCTCGCGGATGCCCGGCAGGTTCTCGTCCGCGCCGAGCAGCTCTGCGGCCACGGTGTGCGCGGCCCGCCCGAGGCGGCGCTGCAGCGGCAGTACCTCGGCGTGCAGCTTCTCGTCGGCGGCGGCCGCCACCCAGAGGTGGAGCGTCGCCCGGAACAGCGGCGAGGTGTAGAGCCGAGTCAGCAGGGCCAGCACGGCCTCGGTGTGGCGGGGGCCGGCCGGAAGTTGTGCCGCCGCGTCACGCAGGTCGGCGATCTGCATCTCGGTGATGTGGTTGACGGCGACGACGATGAGCTGCTCGCGCGTGCGGAAGTGGTGCTGCGCCGCTCCTCGGGACATCTCGGCGCGTTCGGCGACGACCGTCAGGGTGGTACCGGCCCAGCCCAGCTCGGCCAGGCACTCCACGGCCGCGTCGAGCAGGCGTTGGCGCCTGGCCCGGCTGCGGTCCTGCCGCGGTTCACGGAGCTGGGGTCTTGTCACGGTCCGTCGACCTCAGCGGTCCCAGCGGGGCGGTCGGCGCTCGAGGAACGATCGCATGCCCTCCTGGGCCTCCGCCGAGCTGAACAGCCTCGCCGACAGGCCGACCATCTCCTCGCCGTGCTCCTGGAACTCGCGCCGCACGTCCCGGGTGACCATCTTCTTGGACTCCGCGAGCCCCTGGGGCGAACCGGCGCGCAGCCCGGTGAGGACCTCCTGGAGCGCGGCCTCCAGTCCGTCGGGCGGCACGGCGGCGGTGACCAGTCCGATCCGGACCGCTTCGGCGGCCGCGAAGCTCTCGCCGGTGAGGATGTACCGACTGGCGGCGCGGGGCTCGAGGCGCGGCAGTAGTGGCAGGGAGATCACCGCGATGGCCAGGCCGAGCCGGACCTCGGTGAACGCGAAGGTCACCGCGTCGGACACGAGCGCGATGTCGCAGGCGCCGACGATGCCCGTGCCACCGGCCCGGACGGCACCGCGGACCAGTGCGACGACAGGTTTGGGCGCCTCGACGATCGTGCGCAGCAATGACAGCAGCGAGCGGGTGGCGGCCTGCATCGCCTCGAGGTCGTTGCCGGACGCCTCGGAGAGATCGGCTCCGGCGCAGAACGCGGGACCGGTGTGGGCCAGCACGATCGCGCGCACGGCCTCGTCGGCGAGCGCGGCGGTCAGCTGGGCGGTCAGCTCGCCGGTCAGGCGGCGGGAGAGGGCGTTGCGGTTGTGTGGAGAGTCCAGGGTGATCGTGGCCACCCCGTGCTCGACCGTGAGATGTACCAACTCGTCCGCGTCGGCCACAGCGTGTCCCGGCATGGGATCAGGGTGAACCGAGATGTCAAAGAAGTCAATCGTGATTGATTTGTTTGGACGCCGACGGCAGGATCGGGTCGGCGTGGGCGCAGCGGCGCCGCGGCGGTTCGTCGATGGAGGAGTGTCGGATGCCGGTTGATCCTGTCCTGGCGGTAGTTCTCGCGCATATGCCGCCGTTGGTGAGTCCGGAGAACGCCGGCAATGTGCCGGCCGTGCGGGCCGCGCTGCGCGCCCAGGCGGACCCGGCGCTGGTGGAGCAGTTCCGGCTCCCGGTCGCCGAGGTGCGGGACAAGACCGTGCCGGGGGACGGCGGCGACATCCCGGTCCGGATCTATCGGCCGGATGTGGACGCGCCACACGGCACGCTCGTCTTCTTTCACGGCGGCGGCTGGGCCATCGGCGACCTGGAGTCGCACGACATCCCCTGCCGCCACCTGTGCCGGGGGCTGGGCATGACCGTGCTGGCGGTGGACTACCGGCTCGCTCCGGAGCACCCGTTCCCGGCCGGCATCGACGACGCCGTCGCGGCGACCCGATGGGCACTGGCGAACGTGGCGGGCCTCGGTGGCGACGCGGACACCCTGGTGATCGGCGGCGACAGCGCGGGAGGCAACTTCGCCGCGGTCGTCGCGCAGGAGCTGCGGTCCGAACGCATCGCGGCACAGGTGCTCATCTATCCCGGCACCGACGCGAGCAGGGAGTACCCGTCGGCCGAGCTCTTCGCCGAGGGGTACTTCCTCGACTCGGCTTCGATGACCCTGTTCCGGGACGCGTACTTGGTCGAGCCGGGCATGGCCAGCAACCCCCGGGTGTCCCCGCTGCTCGCCGAGGATCTGACCGGTCTCCCGCCGGCGGTGGTCGTCACGGCGGAGTTCGACCCGATCCGCGACCAGGGCGACGCCTACGCACGGGCGCTCACCGCCGCGGGCAACACAGTGCTGCACCGGCAGTTCCCGGCACTGACCCACGGATTTCTCAACCTCGGGCCGTTCGTGCCGGCGGCGGCCGCCGCGATCGACGAGACGATCGGGCTGGTGCACCAGGTGGTGTCGGTCAGGGCGCGGTAGGAGGCATCACCGCCGGGCGCCCGGTGGTTCGGGTTGGTGGACGTCCGGACCCGGCGCCTCGGCGTAGAGCAGCTCGACCTCGGCCGCGCTCTCCTGACCTAGGGGAACTTCACCTACAGGCCCAAGTCCTTGGCGATGATCGTCTTCATCACCTCGCTGGTGCCGCCGTAGATGCGCTGCACGCGGGTGTCGGCGTAGAGCCGGGCGATGGGGTACTCGAGCATGTAGCCGTAGCCGCCGTGCAGCTGCAGGCACTTGTCGATGACCCGGTCGGCCACCTCGGTGGCGAACAGCTTCATCCGCGCCGCGTCGGCCGGGGTGAGCTCGCCGGTGTCGTCCAGGTCGAGCCCCCGGTCGATCATGATCTGGGCGGCGTCGACCTCGGTGGAGCATTCGGCGAGCACGAACTTGGTGTTCTGGAACTCCGCGACCGCCTGGCCGAAGATCTGCCGCTCCCGCACGTACGCCGTGGCGAGCTCGACCGCCGCGGCGGCCATCGACACCGCGCCGACGGCGATCGCCAGGCGCTCCCGGGGCAGGTTCTGGCCCAGGTAGGAGAAGCCGAGGTCCTGTTCGCCGAGCAGGTTCTCCACCGGTACGCGCACGTCGGTGAAGGACAGCTCGCTGGTGTCCTGGGCGCGCAGCCCGATCTTCGCCAGCTTGCGACCGATCTCGAAGCCCGGGCTGTCGGTCGGCACGACGAGCAGGCTCAGACCGTGGCGGCGGTTCTTCGGGTCGGGCGGCGCGGTGCGGGCCACCACCACGCACAGCTCGGAGTTGAGCGCGCCGGTGATGAACGTCTTGGCCCCGTTGAGCACGTAGTGGGTGCCGTCCTCGGACCGCACGGCCGTGGTGCGGATCCCGGCCAGGTCCGAACCTGTGCCCGGCTCGGTCATCGCGATGCACAGCATGGTGTCGCCGGCCGCGACGCCCGGTAGCCAGCGCTGCCGCTGCTCATCGTTGGCCAGCCGCAGCAGGTACGGCAGCACGATGCCGATGCTCACACTGTGGTGGCCGAACCCGACACCGGCCCGCGCCGCCTCTTCCACCATGACCGCCTGGAACTTGTAGCTGGTCGGGCCGGTGCCGCCCAGCTCCTCGGGGATGTCGAACCCGGTCGCGCCGATCTCGGCCAGCTTGGTGAACAGGTCCCTCGGGGTACGGCCGGCCTGCTCCCAGTCGGCGAAGAACGGGCTGATCTCCTTGCCGATGAAGGTCCGGATCATGTCCCGGAACGCCTCGTGCTCGTCGGTGTAGACCGTGCGCTTCATCCGAATTCCCCTGTTTCGATCGTGGCGGAGCCGGTGAGTGTCACCGTGCCGTCCGGCAGTGCGACGCGGAGTTCGAGGTGGGCGAGGCCGTCGGTGACCTCGCCCACGGTGGCGGTGCAGGTCGGCACGGCGTTGACCGGCGTGACCGAGGTGAAGCGCACCGCAAAGGAGCGGATGCGGTCCGACGGGAACCGGTCGGTCAGCAGCCGGCCCAGGTACGCCATGGAGAGCATGCCGTGGGCGAACACGTCCGGGATACCGACCGCGTGGCACTCGTCGATGTCGATGTGCACCGGGTTGTGGTCACCGGAGGCGCCGGCGTAGAGCGCGAGCACGGTGCGTGTGACCTTGGGCGCGGCCAGGGTGAGTGTGGCGCCGGGTTCGAGGTCGGAGCTCATCGCCGCCGCCCCCCGACCTCGGCCAGTATCTCGGCGGTGTGCGCGCCGGTGAGCGGGGCGGGGCGTGGGGCGGCGGCCGGGGTGCCCAGGTAGCGGGGTGCCGGCGCGGGCGCGATGGTGCCGGACGTGGCGACGGTGCCGAACGTGCCCCGGGCGGCGTTGTGCGGGTGGTCGGCGGCCTCGGTGAGCGCGAGCACCGGGGTCACGCAGGCGCCCTGGTCGTCGAACGCGGCGGCCCACTCGTCGCGGGTGCGGGCGGCGAACAGCGCCGCGAGGTGGGCGGACATCGCCGGCCAGGCGTCCTCGTCGTGCTGCTTGGCGAACAGCGGGTCCTCGGTGAGCTCCAGTACCCGCAGCGTAGCGGCGTAGAACTGGGGCTCGATGCAGCCGACGGCCATGAACCGCCCGTCCGCGCAGCGGTAGGCGCGGTAGAACGGCGCGCCGCCGTCGAGCATGTTCGTGCCGCGCTCGCCGGTCCAACGTCCCTGGGCGAGCAGGCCGTGGATCAGGGCGAGCTGAATCGCGGTGCCGTCGGTCATCGCGGCGTCCACGACCTGGCCGGTACCGCTGATCCGGGCCCGCAGCAGGGCCGTGGTGATGCCGAGCGCGAGCAGCATGCCGCCCCCGCCCATGTCGCCGACGAGGTTGAGCGGGCTCGCCGGGACGTCGTTGGCCGGGCCGAAGGCGCCGAGCGCGCCGGCGAGGCCGATGTAGTTGATGTCGTGGCCGGGTTGGTGGGCCAGCGGGCCGTCCTGGCCCCAGCCGGTCATCCGGCCGTAGACCAGGCGGCGGTTTCGGGCCAGGCACACGTCCGGGCCGAGGCCGAGGCGTTCGGTCACCCCCGGCCGGAAGCCCTCGATCACCGCGTCGGCGGTATCGATGATCCGCAGCGCCGCGTCGACGTCGGCCGGGTCCTTCAGGTCCAGCGCCACCGAGCGGCGGTTGCGGTGCAGCACCGGGTGCGCCGACGGTTGGCCGGCCTCGGCGGCGCGGTCGATGCGGATCACGTCCGCGCCCTGGTCGGCCAGCAGCATGCCGCAGAACGGACCGGGGCCGATCCCGCCCAGCTCGACGATCCGCAGGCCGGCGAGCGGCCCGCCGCCGTCCGGGGCGGTCACCGGGAGCATCCTCCGGCCGCGTTCCACCTCGGCGGTGTGCGCCGGGACCCGGGTATCGATGGCCGAGGCGTCCGGAGTGACCATCAGAGCAGCTCGAGGATAGTGGCGTTGGCCATCCCGCCGGCCTCGCACATGGTCTGCAGCCCGTACCGGATGCCCTGGTCGCGCAGGTGGTGCACCAGCCGGGTCATCAGGATCGCGCCGGAGCCACCGAGCGGGTGGCCGACCGCGATCGCACCACCGAGCGGGTTGAGCCGCTCCTCGGAGCCGCCGATCTCGGCCTGCCAGGCCAACGGCACCGGGGCGAACGCCTCGCTCACCTCGTACGCCCCGATCTCGGAGATCCCCACGCCGGAGCGCTTGAGTACCTTCTCGGTAGCGATGATCGGCGCGGTCATCATCAGCACCGGGTCGTCGCCGACCACCGCGACGCTGTGGATCCGGGCGATCGGCGTCATGCCGTGCGCGGCCGCCGTCGCACTGGTGGTGATCAGCAGGGCGCCGGCGCCGTCGGAGATCTGCGAGGAGTTCCCGGCAGTGATCACTCCGTGCTCCCGGAACGCGGGCTTGAGGCCGGCGAGCTTCTCCAGGGTGCCGCCCCG
>DATAZG010000017.1:0-2588 GCA_036272155.1 Pseudonocardia sp. | reverse complement strand
CGTCGTCGAGCTGGGCGGCCAGCCGGGCGCGCTCCTCGAGGCGCGGCAGCGTGTTCGGGCGCGGCGGATGCCAACTGTCCCAGCTCGGCAGCCGCCCGTAGTGCAGCGCCGCCCGATCCCATTCACCGCGACTTGCGCGGTGGGCGGCGAGATAGACCGGCGCGGAGCCGGCCTGGCCACGACCCCTGCGCCCGCCCAGGAGGGAGTAGCCAACCCGGAACTCATCACGGCATGATCTAAATCGCAGAGCCCTACCCGAACCGAGCTACACCACTCCACGGGACGTGACCGTACGGTCTGCAGGCGGGCCGACGGTTGGGAGGCGATCGATGGCGGTAGTGGGCCTCCCATCCGGCCCCGGCTCACCGGGCCGGGTCGCCGTGGTGCACGACAGCGGGCGGACCCGGGTGATTCGGCTGCTCCTGCATGGGCAAACGGTCATCCGTAAGGAGCCGTTGGGGGCGGAGGCGCCGGGCCGGCTGCGGCACGAGATCGCGATGCTGCGGCGGCTGCGGGACGTCGTCGGGGTCGTGTCGCTGCTGGAGGCGCCGCAGTATCCGGAATCGATCGTGCTGGCGGATGTAGGTGGTACCACGCTGGCGGAGCTGGCCCCGCCTTTAGGCGTCGATGAGCTGGTCGGGTTGGCGGTGGCGTTGGCCGAGGCGGTAGCCGGGATGCACCGGGCCGGGGTGATGCACCGCGACCTCACCCCGGCCAACATCGTGGTCTCCGACGACGGCACCCCGTGCCTGATCGACTTCGCCGCCGCGACCACGTTCGCCGAGGTCCGCCCCGAGTTCACCCACCACACCCAGATCGCCGGCACCCTGGCCTACCTGGCCCCCGAACAAACCGGCCGCACCGGCCGAGCAGTCGACCACCGCGCCGACCTGTACTCGTTGGGTGCGGTGCTCTATGAACTGGCCACCGGCACACCACCCTTCGGCACCGGCGACCCGCTGCGCCTGGTCCACGACCACCTCGCCCGCGTACCCGTCCCGCCGGTCGAGGTCAGACCGGACCTACCGGGCCTGTTCTCCGCGATCGTCGTGCACCTGCTGGAGAAAGAACCCGACAACCGCTACCAGAGCGCCGACGGGCTGGTCCACGACCTGGAGCGGCTGCGCGGCGGGCCTTCGGCGGAAGCGGCGAGGGTGGGCGAGCGCGACTTCCCCGCCCGGCTGCTGGCACCGTCACGACTGGTCGGCCGCGAGACCGAGGTGGCGACGCTGCGGGAGGCACTGGACGACGCGCTGGCCGGCCGGTGCCACGGGGTGGTGGTCGGCGAGGCGCCGGGGGTGGGCAAGACGGCCCTGGTCGACGAGCTGCGCGCGGTGGTGACCGGCCGCGACGGCTGGTACGTGGCTGGCAAGTTCGACCAGTACCGGCGCCACCTCGAGTTCAACGCGGTCCACCTGGTGTTCCGGGCCCTCGGGCGGCTGCTGCTGGCCGAGCCCGAGGAGGAGCTGGCGCAGCTGCGCGAGCGGATCCTGCGGGCGGTCGGCCCGAACGCGGGTCTGCACAGCGCGTCGATCCCGGAGTTCGCGGCGTTGCTCGGGGTGGCGCCCGACGCGGGTAATCCGCTGACGGCGGCGGTGCGAGGGCAGCGCGGGGGCGCGGCGATCTTGCGTGCGGTCGCCTCGCGGAAGAGGCCCTTGGTGGTGTTCGTCGACGACCTGCAGTGGGCCGGGCACACCGCACTTGGCTTCGTCGACCTGGTACTCAGCGAGGGACCGATCGAGGGCCTGCTGCTGGTGGTGGCGTACCGCGAGGACGAGGTGGACGGCGAGCGCCACCTGGCCGAGCCGCTGGCCCGGTGGCGCGACCGGGCGGCCGTGCGGTTCATCCGGCTGGACAACCTGTCCGGGCCGAGTCTGACCGCCATGGTCGGGGAGATGCTACGGGCGGACCCCGGCGCGGCGGCCGGCCTCGCGGCGCTGATCGAGCCGTACACCTCCGGCAACCCGTACGAGACGGTGGAGCTGCTCAACGCGCTGCGCCACGACGGCCTGCTGGTGGCGACGGCCGGCGGGTGGCAGTGGGACAACACGGCAGTGGCCGCACACCTGGACCGCTCCGTCGTGGCGGAGCTGCTCGCGGCGCGCGTCGCGGCCGTGCCGCCGACGGCCCGGGAGATGATCGAGGCGATGGCGTGTCTGGGCGGCCGCGCCGAGGCGGCCCTGCTGCGGACGGCCCTTGGCGTGCCGGCCGACGCGGTCGACCAGGCACTCGCGGCCGCCCTGGGCGAGGGCCTGCTGGTGGCGGAGCCCGGGGCCCGGGAGGCCGTCCGGTTCCGCCACGACCGCATCCGCGAGGTCGTCCTCGCGGGTCTGGAGCCGCCCCGGCAACGGACCCTGCAGCTGGCCATGGCGCGACGGCTGGCCGCCGTACCGGAGCTGTTCGCCGCCTCGGCCGAGCAGTACCTGCCGGTGGTCGACGTCCTCGAGGATGCCGAGGAGCGGCGAGTAGTGGTGGGGCTGCTGCGGCGCGCCGCCGACCAGGCGGAGACGACCGGGGACTATCTGAGGACGAGCGCACATCTCGCGGCCGCGGTGCGGCTGGTCGAGCCGGCGGACACCGCCACGCTG